>JBOGED010000309.1:0-1607 GCA_050743625.1 Egibacteraceae bacterium
GCACCCAGCCGGCCTCGTCCAACGTCCGCCGCGCGGCATCGGGGTCGAAGCTGATGTCCATCGGATCGCCCGAGTCCGGGATCGACGGGGGGAAGAACGTGTCGACGGTCTGGCCGAAATCGGCGTAGAGGGCGGCGTTGAGGGCGTCGCGGTCCACCGCCTGCCCCACGGCCTGCCGCACCGCGCGGTCGGCCAGTTGACCGTCCGCGTTGAACGCGAGCACCACGGCGGTGTCCGGCTCGCCGACCAGTAGCTGGACGTCTCCAGACTGCAGCGCTTGTCCCTCAACCGGGGTGATCGGCGCCAGGTAGTTGCCGCCGATCAGGTCGACCTCTCCGGCGCGTAACGCCGACACCCGCGTCTGTGAGTCGGGGATCACTTGGAACTCGACCCGGTCGATGGTCGGCAGGTCGCCCCAGTAGCCGTCGTAGCGAACCACGGCGGCGCCGGTCTGCGAGACCGACTCCAGCATCCACGGGCCGGTCCCCACGGCTTGCGCGAACGCGCCGTCGGGGCCCACCGAGGCGGGGGAGAGGAGCCGCACCGGCCGCACGATCGTCAGCTCTTGGAGCAGCGGCGGGTAGGGCTCGGACAGGACCAGCTCCACGGTGGCGTCGTCGAGGGCGTTCACCTCGGTGATGACTTGCGAGGTCTGGATGAAACTGTGGTCCTCACTGCCGACCCAGCGGTCGAAGTTCCACTTCACCGCCTCGGCGTCGAACGGCGTGCCGTCGTGGAATGTCACGCCCTCCCGAAGCCGGAAGGTTACTCTCAGCCCGTCGTCGGACACCTCCCACGACTCCGCCAGACCCGGCTCGATCGCCCCGCCCTCGCCATAGCTCACCAGCGGCTCGAAGATCATGTCGAGCAGGATCAAGCTGCCGGTATACGCATGGGGATCCTGCACGCCGCCGACATCCACGCTCATCGCCGCCCGCAGCGTCGTCGGCTCGTCGGTCGCCGCGCTTGCCACGCCCGCAGTCAGCGCCGTCAATGCCACGACGCCGACCATGGCGACCAACCGCATCCCGAAACGCTCGATTGTCACACGAATGCCCACGCCGCCCGCTTTCCGCCACGCTCTTTCCGCTGGTCACGAGGCTACTGCAACCCATTCGCACAGGCAACCACGTTGCAGCCGTCACTGGAGGGCGGCGAGCTGCTCGGCCATGATCTCCAAGCCTTCGACGGCCAGGTAGCCGGCACCCGTGTACTGGTAGTTGACCGCAACGATGTTGTCCTCGCGAAGGGCGGTGAGGCCGCTGATCTCGCTGCGTGCGAGAAGCTCGGCCTTGGCGTCGTCCGCGGAGTCCACTCCCCGGTACCCGAAGAGGGTGATCAACACGTCGGGGTCTCGTGCGGTGAGCTCCTCGACGCTGGGCTCGAAGTAGAACTCGTCGACGTCGGCGAACGCGTTCTTTAGGCCGAGCTTTTGCATCTGGGCATGCACCGGGCTGCGGTTGCCGTAACCCGCCAGCGGGCCCTCGTCGTAGACCTGGAGGACGGCGGCCTCGGAGCCTTCGGGGACGGCGTTTCGCTCCTCGACCGTGGCGACGCGCTCGCGCAGCTCGACCATGGCCCGCGCCGCCTGCTCCTCGGTGCCGAAC
>JBOGED010000310.1:0-11606 GCA_050743625.1 Egibacteraceae bacterium
GCGCGAGCGCGTCCTCGGCCTGGCCGAGGCGGTCGGCCGCTTCGCCTCGGCGCTCGTGGAGGTCGCCGCCCGCCATCGCGGCACCGTGATGGTCGATTACACCTACCTGCAGGCGGCGCAGCCGACCACGTTCGGCCACTACCTGCTGTCGTTCGCCGACCCGGCGCTGCGCGACGGCCAGCGGCTGCGGGAGGCGCACCGCTGGGTCAACCGCAGCCCCGGAGGCGCGGGAGGGGTCGCGGGGTCCCGCTTCCCTCTCGACCGCGAGCGCGTGGCCGCACTCCTGGGCTTTGACGGGATCGTCGCGCACACCCGCGACGCCATGTGGCAGACCGACGGGCTGGTCGACCTGCTCTCGGCGGTGTCGCTCGCCGCGATCAACGCGAGCCGGCTGGCTGAGGACCTCGAGATCTACGCCAGCGACGAGTTTGACCTGGTCCGGATCGGCGACGAGTTCTGCCGCGCGAGCGTGCTGATGCCCCACAAGCGCAACCCCTATGCCCTGCCCGTGATCCGCGGCGGCGCCGGGACCCTGATCGGCCAGGCCACCGGCCTGATGGCCACGCAACGCACCCCCTCCGCGCGGACGGACAACCTGCTCTACGCCTACGGCGAGGTCTGCGGGGCGGTCGAAACCGGCACACGACTGCTGAACCTCGCCGCCGCCGTAACGGCCAGCCTGGCGCCGAACGCGCGGGCCATGGCCGCCAAGGCGCGGGAGAGCTTTGGGCAGGCCGCCGACCTCGCCGAGGCGATCACGCTGGAGACGGGCCTCGACTACCGCTCCTCCTACCGCATCGTGGGCCGCGCGGTCGCTGTAGCCATCGACGAGGGCAAGGGCCCCGGGGCGCTCGCCCCTTCCACCCTGGACCGGGCCGCGAGGGAGGTGCTCGGCCAACCGCTCGCCCTGCCGCCAGAGGTCGTCACCGACGCCCTTGACCCCGCCTCCGCCATCCAAGCCCGCACCGTCCCCGGCTCGTGCGCCCCCGGCCCCATGGCCGCAATGGTCGAGACCCGCCGCGAACACGCCGCCGCCTTACGCGCCTGGGTCCACGAGCGACGCGGAGCCGCCGCCCACGCCGAGGCGGCGTTGCTCGACCTCGCCCGCAAGAGCCGAGCCGCCAACGTCGACCACAGCGATTGAGTGGATCCGCGCGAGGTTCTACGCCGGAGGCAAGCGCTCGTCCAGATCGCGTACGTACCAAAGAGAGGCCCACAATGACGGGAAGCGGGCGCGTACGCCGCGAATCCGTTGGACGCCGATGGGGCAGCCGGCGGCCAGCGCCATGTCCAACGCCCGGGACAGGATGTCGCAGGCAGCCTCTGGCTCGTCTTGCAAGACACGCGTGGCGGCGGTGTCGGTCAGTATCGTGCTGTGGAACATGCCCCAGCGGGTTGCCTTGGGCGTGAGGGCACGAGCCAAGAGACTGGCCGCGGCCTCGGCCCTTCCCAACAGCATGAGACCAAGACCCATATCCGCGTACAGGCGCTCCTCGTCGACTCCGAAGCTGCCATTGTGCGCGCGGCCGAAATAGCCCTTGCCGTCGTGGATGGGTTCCGCCAAGGCCGCTTCGAACCGCCCCATGTGGAAACGAAAGCCGCGCTCGTCGCCGGTCGCGGCCAGCTCGAGCGCGAGCCAACGGTTGAGCCACGAGCGGGTGTGCGCGTCGGCCTGTCCCGCGCAGTCCACCGCTTCGGACAGCATCGCGATCGCGCGCGAAGGGTTGCCTCCCCGCCCGCCCCGGGGGAGTGAGGAGTGCACCGCGCTGGAGACGCCGAGGGCCTGGGCATGGAGGACATCGTCGCCGCTGTCGTCGGCGACGTCACGGGCCAGGGAAAAGTAGCGCCGAGCGCGGATCGGGTCGTCGAGGCTGAACGCGAGCGTGCCCGCATGCGCGCATACGGCCGCGGTCACCTCGTGAAGCCTCGCCCGGTCCGCTGGGGACAGGGGCCGGTCCAAGAGGGTGAGCAACTCGTCGGCATGCTTGGTCACCGGAGTGACGAGGATGTCCGGGCGCACCATGCGGTGGGCCGTCGCCATAGTGTCGGCAAGAGCCTCGTGGCTGGACACGAGGCTGGAATCCACCCCGCGGTCCGCCGGTGCCGCCAGGCGCTCGACGGTCTCCCCAGGGACCAGGCCGGCAGTGACGACCGCCCTGACGAAACGCCCGACGAAGTCGCGGCGATCCGTGTCGTCCTCCTCTCCGGCGCCTGCCGTCAGCCTTTCGCCTCGCCGACGCTCATCAGCTCGCAGCGCCTCGAACCGAAGGCGCTGCTCGGGTGTGGTCTGATTGAGCGCGGTGTCGAGGGCCTCCTGAAACACCATCGCGGGGGTGATATTGGGTCCAGCGGACTCCCATGCGCGGACTGTCCGTACGCCCGCTCCCAGACGCTGGGCGAAGGACTCCTGCGACATGCGCAAGGCCTTCCTCAACGCTCGGGCCGCCGAGCCGTCCCACTCGGCTATCTCCGTCACAGCTGTTCCCCTTGTGCATAAAGCGGTTCTAGTCTTGAACGATACGACTTAAGAGACAAGAGCCCCTGCCTCATTGCTGCATGCCCGCTGCAGTGACGCTGCCTTCCCTGGCCGCTGACTTCGGGCGACCATGTGAGCCTGGAAGTCAAAGGTGAGCTCAATAACTTGGCTGATCCCGCAGTCGTTGGTACCGGGCCCCGTCGCCCGCCTCTGTCTCCATGCTTCGTGGTCGGATCGTTGGGTTTCTGAGGCGAGCAAGGTGGCGGTGAATGAGGTACTAGACCATGAAGGGACGGCCATAGTGCATGAATCACATTTAGTCCATCTATCGGAGATTATCCGCAACGTTGATGGATTATCCCGCAGTCAGTATAGAAAATCAAAATCGGCTCAAGTCAGTCGAAGTTCATAAGCCATGAGCGCAAGGGGCCAGGCCAGCGGCTTACCCCTCGCGTTCACGGGAGTACGCACCACGGGCCTGTTTCCCGAGATGCACGAGATCTGGGAGGCCGCCCTCGTCATACGTGCCGATGGTCGCGAGCAGATCCACACCTGGCAACTGCCCGTCAATCAAGCACGCACCGACCTCGCGGTCCTGAGGTCTTCGGGTCGGCGCGACCGGCCCCTCTGCGAACACCGGCTGTCCGGGCTCATAGAGTTCTCCGACGCATTCGCTGATCTCACCGCGAGCGCGTACTTGATCAGCTCCCACGTCGGCACAGTGGCCGAATTCCTCAAGCGGCTGTTGCACCGCCACGGGCGCGTCGAGGGCTGGGATCACCTGATCGACGTCGGGACGCTGGCCGCGGGTCGACTGGCCGTTCCTCCCCCCTGGGATCTGCGAGCGCTCGCCTCAGCGCTGAATGTGTCCACAGACCCACTCCCCGACAGCGCGCTTGGTGCGGCGTTGCATACGAAGGCGATCTATGACGCCGTGCTTCAGGTTCCTATCGCCACCGCTGTCCAGCGTAGGGACCATTAGGATCTCGCTCCGGCGGACCGTCACCCGGCTTGGCCTCAGGTTTTACGCCCGCAGCGCGCGCAAAGCGCTTGCGGATGCGGGATATGCACCATGTGCGGCGCGTATCCCGCATACAACGTATGGATTCCTTTAGTGGTCCTGGCAGCTCCGGCCGGATCACCGATCAATCGCCCGGCGAATAATAAGGATCTATTGCGGGCAGGCTAATCTATGGTGGATGATGCCGCTGCAGTCACGTACCTCGAATCTCGAAGCAAATTTTCACTGAGAAGTCGCGCGGCTGGCGGCTCCTGATGCCGCGAGCCCCACCTTGGCTGGATCGATCGGAGCCTATCCGCGCGACGACGTATGCGATGATGACTGCGGCGCAGCGTCGCGTCCGCAGTTCCTCCTGCAAGGAGTTCCCTACGGACGTGCCCGCACAGCAGCAGTTGTACCGCGCCGAAGGCCGGTCTCTTGGAACCGTGCGCCGTGCGGCCCGGCTGTTGTACCTCCTCAGCAAAGGTCCCGCGCAGCAGCAGCTCACCAAGCTCGCTGAACAATCCGGACTTTCGGTACCCACCACCCATCGCGCGCTTCAATCCCTGCTGGCCGCCGGCCTTGTCGAGCAATCCACCGAGTCTTCCCGCTACAGCTTGGGTCCTGAGCTCGTCCGTCTGTCCCAGTGCTATCTCGCGGGACTGCCCGTCGTCCAGGTATTGGCGCCCTACCTCGTCGAGCTTCGCAAGACCACAAAGGCCACGGTGAAGGTGGCGCTGCTCGTACGTGGCCAAGTGGCCTACATCGACCACATCGACGGCGAGCACGTCGGCGAGATCTACCGCGCTCCCTACCGTCTGCCCTCCACGTTCGAGACCGCCGCGGGGCGCGTCCTCATCGCGCGCGCGAGCCCACAGGCTTGGAACGAGGCCATCGAGCTCGGACTCCACCAGGATCCCGGCGCTCCCCGCTACACCGCGCAGGATCAGGCGGCGTGGGCGCAGTCGGCCTACGTCGCGCTCAGTGATCCCCTGCTATCAGACTTCCTCGAGGTCGCCGTGCCCATTACCGACCGCCGCGACCAGGCGCTCGCGGCTCTGTCGGCCAGCGACCCGGATGAGACGTTCACGGAAGAGAAAGTCGCGGACCACATCGTGCCGCAACTGCTGCGGGCAGCCAACGCGGTGAGGGACACGCTGCCTTCGAGGTAACGCCCACACCGCGCCCACGGTTGGCCGGGGATTTCGATGTCCCACATTGTCAATCGGGGATCGCTCTGAACTATACTCAACCAAGTTTGGAAAGCGATGTAGGGAGAGCTTTACTGATGAGAGACCACGTGGTCGAAGGTGGCGGCGGGTTGCGGCTCTATGCCATCGATGAGGGCGATCAAGACGCGCAACCCATCGTATTCCTTCACGGGTTCTCGCAGTGCCGGCTCTCCTTCTTGAAGCAGTTCGAGTCCGACCTGATCGACGACTTTCGACTCGTGGCGATGGACCTCCGAGGGCATGGGCGCTCCGAGAAGCCCGCCGCCGCGTACGGTGACTCCAAGCTGTGGGCGGAGGATGTGAACGCGGTGATCCAGACCCTGGGTCTGGAAAACCCATTGCTGGTCGGGCATGCGTACGGGGGGGTGGTGATCGGAGACTATCTGAGGTTCTACGGCGAGGCGGACGTGAGCGGCATCCAGCTCGTCTCCGCGATCACCAAGGTCGGCACCGAGGCGGCTATGGCCGTCATCAGTCCTGAGTTCCAGGCCCTGGCGCCAGGACTCTTCTCGAATAGCGTGGACGAAAGCCTGCGCAGCCTCTCCGAGTTCATGCGTATGTGCACGCACGAGGAGCTTTCGGAAACCGACTTCTGTTTCTTCCTCGGGTTCAACACGATGGTGCCTCCTTACGTCCGTGAGGGTCTGTTCTCACGCGTCGTGGATAACGATGACGTGTTGAGCGCGTTCAGCAAACCTGGATTGGTCACCCACGGCTACCGAGACATCATCGTCTTTCCGGCGGCCGCCCGGCATCACGCTGCCACGATCCCCGGCGCCACGCTGTCGCTGTATCCGGGTGTCGGCCACGTTCCCCACTGGGAGACCCCTGACCTTTTCGACCAAGAGCTGCGCAAGTTCGCCAACTCATTGACCTAGCCCAGTGCCCCCCAAGTCGGAGTTGGGGACGTCGGCGCGACCCTTTGGGCGAGACCGCTGCGAATGGCAATGTTGATCCACTAGACGAGCCGCTGGGTCTGACGGGCGGCCATGAGGAGGGGATCCCAGACGGGGGCGAATGGGGGGGCGTAGGCGAGGTCGAAGCTGGCGAGGTCATCGACTACTGAGCCGGAGTGGAGGGCGGCGGCGATGACGTCGATGCGTTTGGCGACGCCTTCGGTGCCGGCGAGTTGGGCGCCGAGGAGGCGGCCGGTGCCGCGCTCGGCGGTGATCTTGACGCGGACCGGCTGCCAGCCCGGGTAGTAGGCGGCGCGGGAGCGATGGACGATCGTGGCGCCCACGACGTCGATCCCGGCGGAGGTCGCCTCCGCCTCGGACAGGCCGGTGCGGGCGACGTGGAGGTCGAAGACCTTGACCGCGGCGGTGCCGACGACACCAGCGAAGGACTCGTCACGACCCGCGATATTTGCCCCCGCCACCCGCCCTTGCTTGTTCGCCGTAGTGCCCAGGGGGATATACGAAGGAGCACCGTGGAGGCGGTGCCGGGTCTCGGCGCAGTCCCCCGCTGCCCAGACATGCGGCACCCGTACCCGCATACCACTATCCACCGCAACCGCCCCGCGCACACCCAACGGCAGGCCAGCCTCGGCGGCCAGCGCGCTCTCGGGGCTGACCCCTACGCCTACGACGACGAGGTCGGCGTCGATTCCCTCCCCTCCCGCCACGACCTGGCGGACGCGCTCATTGCCCGCGATCTCCTGGACGGGCGTCGAGCAGCGGAGGTCCACGCCGTGCCGGACCAGCGCGGCCTCCACGTCCCCGGCGATCTCCCCGTCCACAAGCGGCAGGACGCGTGGGAGCAGCTCGACGAGGCTGACCTTCAGGCCCAGACAACGAAGCGCCTCGGCCATCTCCAAGCCGATATACCCCCCGCCGACGATCACCGCTCTTGAAGGCCGCCGCAGGGTGAGCCACGAGCGGATCGCGAGCCCGTCCTCGACCGTGCGCACGGCGAAGACCCCGGGAAGGCTCGCGCCGGGGAACGGCAGCGCCGCGCGCCCGCCCGTCGCGAGGAGCAGCTCGTCGAACGGCTCCTCGCGCTCACCGCCAGACTCCAGGTCGCGCACGCGCACCCGCCCCGCAGGCAGGTCCACCCCGACCACCTCGTGTCGGAGATGGATCGCGATCCCCTGATGAGCGAGATCCTCGGGGGTCCGCGCGACCAGGGACCTGTGGTCTTGGATCACCCCGCCCACGAGGTAGGGCAGGCCGCAGGCGGAGTAGGCGCAGAAACCGGTCCGCTCGAAGACGCACACGTCGAGCGTCGGGTCCAGCCGCCGGGCGCGGACGGCGGCGCTCAGCCCGGCAGCGACGCCGCCGATCACCACAAGACGCCGGGACCCGAGCACGCTCCCATCAAAGCGCAAGCCGCCGCCGGCCGGCTAGGCGCGGGTAGAGCAAGCCACGGACGTTCTTGCCCCGTTGGGGAGCATGCCCCCACGCGGAGCGACGCGTACCCTCCGCATATGCGCAAGTTGAGGGATTTCAGTAGCTCCCTGGTCGGCCGCACCGAGCTGTCACAAGGGTTGGACCGGCTCCAGGGGCGTTACGGGCAACCTTGGAGCAAAGGGGGCTAAGCCCACCTCGTAGTATTCGTAATAGCAAAGATAGTGAATGAAGCCGGGGTCGAGCACGTCCGAGCCTGAGAATGCGTTGGTCTCAGCTTCCGAGGGAAAATGTCCGACGGTTTCATACGTTCCCGCGGGTATTCGAAGCGTGATCTTCGGCTTGGCGTCGTCCGGAACGCAGTCAGGAGTCTGCTCACGAGAAGCATACGTCGGGCAGTCAGGGCACGCCGGGAGGACGACTTCGTCGGAAGCAGGACCGCTATAGAGGAAGGTCAACTCGTCGGGTGCATAGTTGAAGACCTCAAGGGTGATGGTCCCACCTGTGGCGGTCGAAGATGGCAGCGACAGCTCACCGGGCACCGGCTGTTGGCCCCTAATGTCGGCGATCTTTGCAGCGATCAGGACTGGTTTCGCCTGGGCGACGAGAGGGCTATCGCGATAGTCTCCCGCCAACGTCGCGAACACGTCAATCGCGCCACGGAAATTGCTCTTCTTGTAGTGATCGATACCGCACTCATAGAGCGCTTGAGGCAAAACCGCATTTGCCATAGTGGCAATGGCGCCAGCCTCAGGGTCCGAAAGGCTTGTGAAGCCCGAGAGCACTGGCAATGCATCGCAGTATCTCCCCTCCGCCAGGGGGAGCGTCGCCGCGTTGTAGGTAGCGATGAGGGAATCGGGGGTCCCTCCAGCCGCCGGGGTATCAGCGTATTCCTGCAGGATGATGACATATTGGCCGATCGCCGCGAGATAGAGTTCACGTGCGCGCTCCGGCGTTTCCCCCTGCGCCTGCGTGGCAAGCGCATCTCCATGTTCTGCATAGGTGGTCGCGAGGTCGCCACGGATCGCGCTGACCATTGAAGGATTCGCGTCTTCGAGGAAGTCTTCGTAGACCCTGATGGCTTCCTCGTACTCGCCCTCGGTGCGCAGCGACGTACCCCAAGCGTGGTAAGTATCGCCAACTGTTGGGTGACGAATGACGTCAGCATGCCTGACGGATACTCCGCCTGATAGCGATGATAGCGATCCACCGCATCGGTGAAGCCTCCGGTGCGTCGCGCCTCGCCTGCCGCAAGAAACAGCCGGCATTCCTGGATGTTGGTGTCCGCCGAAGCCACCGCCGGACTGAGCGTCAGCTCATAGACGGTGGTCACTCGGTTGTACTGTGTGATTGCGGTTTCGCATTCTCCCTCACTGTGATCGGTGACACCGGCGGCGAAGGTCCGCCTGCCGGCCATGCCGTAAAGCAGGAGAGAGGCAACGATCGCGAGGAGCAGCACGACGCCGGCAACCACAGGTCGTCGGACGCCGGAGGGTCCAGAAGCAATCGACGCGTCGATGCGTGCCGGGCCAAGGCGCCAGCCATCCCACACCATCCACGCGATCCAGCCTACGAAGACTGCACTCCAAAGAACAGGACGACCGGCAGCTCCTGTGGAAAACGCGACCATGACCAACACGGCGGTAACCGCCAGGTGGACAAGCGCGCGACGCCAGCGTCCCAGATACGCATATCCTGCGCCCAACCCGCTGGAATTCAGCAGCGCAGCGGCACCGCGCTCGCCTCCTCTAGGCCGCCCAGAGTCGCCGCTCGGGCGCCAGTTTCAGTACGATCCCGACGGGGATGGACTTCAGCTGAGCCCTCTATGCCAAAATCTCCCATTCGAGCCCCCTCATGCGAGCATCACCCACAGACGGCTTCTCTGACGATTGATCCCGGCGTCGGCCTCGAACCGCCCCTGTGAGGACCGTTATAGGGCCGAGGCCGTTGTTCGGCACCCTTTGGGCTTGCTGAACAAAAAAAGTTTGGACATCCAAGGCGCTCAAGGGACGCCGGAGCGTCCGATTGATCCCGAAGCGAGCACCGCAGTGGTCAGCAGTGACGGTTGCTGCCTTGGCCTCCTGGGTCCACCGGCGGGTGACCCGCCGCGCGGACCGAGCATCTTTGGAGCCGGCCCGAGACAGGCGCGTCGACACCGTCTTTAAATGAACGAATCGTATACAGAAAATGAACATTGGCTTGCCGGTGTCCTGATAGGGGCGATGTGCGTAGGCGGATGATGAACAAAGGATGGACATGAGATGATATCTAGGCGCATCTTAGGAACCGAAGCGTCCAGAGGTAGGTCGGAACCTGCCTTAATGCCTTTCAGTTCCTTATCTGGGAGCCGCCCATGCGATTGCACCTTATCCCCCATGAGAACGCCTTCTACGACATGTTCGAACGCTTGGCTAATCTATTGGCGACGGGGCACAACTGCTTGCAGAGATGTTTGGTGACGGAGCGGAGCGTCAGGAGATCGCAAGACGCATGCGTGATGCCGAGCACGAGGCCGACGAGATCACGCATGTGATTTATCAAGAGGTCAACTCTACGTTCGTCACGCCGTTCGACCGAGAAGACATTCACCGGTTAGCGCATTCACTGGACGATGTGATGGATGCGATGGAGGCTGCGGTCGATCTGATATGGCTCTATCAAATCGAGGAGCTACCCGCTGAGATGACCGATCAAGCGAAGCTGCTCGGTCAAGCCGCCGAGTTGGCCGCAACATCCATCCGACGGCTGCGAACGATGAAGAGCCTACCGGAGTACTTCGTCGAGGCGAACTGGCTGGAGAACGAGGCGGACACGATCTATCGAAGCTTGCTCGCGAAGCTGTTCACTGGCGGCTATACGGCGCTGACGGTAATTAAGCTGAAGGACGTCGCCGATCAACTCGAGGCAGCCGTGGACGCATTTGAGCACGTGGCTCATATCGTCGAGAGCATCGCAGTCAAGCATTCCTAAACGTCCGCCTCTCATCATTGGTGGCGCCCAAGATGATCGTTCGTTCGAGCCAGGAATCGCTTGCATGATTTCTCCTAAGACTTATTCTGGCAAAAGCGCTCACGAGCCCGCCCACTCGCTTTCCGAGGCATTCTCACCCTCGCCCGCGGCAACGTCGCATCGCAGGGGGCTGCCGACGTCCGGCGCCCTGATTGCTGGCGTTGCCGGCCTCTTCGCGGTCGGATTCCTGCTCTGGCGAGCGCATTACGACGCCGGTGCGATCTTGCTTATCACCATGGCGTTCATGTTCGACTATGCCAACGGCTGGCACGATGCCGCGAACTCAATCGCCACAGTCGTGTCCACACGAGTGCTGTCCCCCAGGGTGGCAGTGGCTTGGGCTGCCTTCTTCAATTTCGCGGCCTTCATCGTGTTCGGCACCGCGGTGGCCAGGACAATTGGGAAGACTATCGATGAGACGATCGCAACCGATGCGGTGATCTTCGGGGCGTTGTTCGGCGCCATCGTCTGGAACGTCATCACCTGGTATTTCGGGCTGCCCAGCTCATCTTCGCATGCCTTGATCGGAGGGTTGGTCGGGGCGGGTGTCGCACATGCCGGCTGGTCGGTGGTGGACGCTGCGAGTGTCTGGCGCACGATCAGGTTCATCCCCCTCGCCCCGTTGATCGGGATGGCGATCGGGCTCTCGGTGATGGTTTTTATCTATTGGGCTTTCAGAAGGGCAAAGCCAAGCGTCATGAACCGTCTTTTTCGCCGTGGACAGCTCATCTCCGCGGCGATGTACTCGCTGGGTCACGGTGCTAACGATGCACAGAAGACCATGGGCGTGATCGCATTGATCTTGTTGACTCGGCAAAGGATCGCGAGCATAGACGACATTCCCCTATGGGTTGTCCTCACGGCGCACAGCGCGATAGCGCTCGGGACTATGTCGGGCGGATGGCGCATCGTCAAGACGATGGGAATGAGAATCACCCGGCTCGCTCCCGTGCAGGGTTTCGCCGCCGAAACCGGCGCGGCACTGACGTTATTCGGCACCGCTCACCTGGGCATCCCGGTCTCGACCACCCACACCATCACCGGATCCATCGTGGGTGTCGGAGCGACTCAGCGTCTCTCCGCGGTCCGTTGGGGCGTGGCGGGCAGGGTGGTCTGGGCGTGGTTCATCACCATCCCCGCCTCAGCGATCATGGGGGTTGCCGCGTTCTACCTGGGAACGTTGTTCCTCTAAGCCCGCCGTACTGTGCAGAGTTAGTCCGGCATACCGGACTACGGGGCTGGGCATAAATGACGTTGCTGTTTCCGACCGCAGCCGCTCACCCGCTCGCCTCGCGGCGTTCCGGTGTGATGTGCCTGCTCGGGCGCATCCGCCCGTAATCGCACACCCGCCCTGCCAGGCGTGTGTTGTGTGCGGGATATCGGCGGAGTACAGGCTGTTGTTGAATTCGCGGTACCGCCGGTCGGGGGTGCTCGAGCCTGACCTGCAGTTTTCCTCCGGATACGAGGGAAAGTCGCGCCTCAAGCTTGACCGAGGGAGCCTGACCTGCAGTTTTCCTCCGAATACGGAGGAAAGCTGCGGTGTG
>JBOGED010000311.1:0-9682 GCA_050743625.1 Egibacteraceae bacterium
CGGCAGCGGAGCGCGCGGAAGCGGCGCTGGCGGCCGCGCAGGGCTCCGAACGGCTGGTCATTGACGCGGGCGCGACCTCCGAGCGGCTGCGATCCGAGGCCGCCGCGCTCGCGGTCCCCGCGGACGCGTTGGGCCTCGGCGTCCAGGATGCGGCGCTGCTCTCAAGGTTGGCTCAGATCGTCGCCGCTTGCGCCGCGCTGCTCGGAGACTTCGAAGCGGAGACGGACATGCTGCGGGCCGCGGCTCAGGCCGCCGGCGAGGAGGCCGCCAGCGCACGGGCGCGCGCTCAGGCCGCCGTCGATGCTGCCGCACGGGCCGCGAGCGCCGTGCGGGAGGGGCTCGCGCAGGTCCGGGACAAGCTGGCGCGGCTGCCTGAGATGTTCCGCCCTGACCTGGCGATCCCCGCCGACGCCGAAGGGGTGCCGTGGCCCGTCGACCTTACCGTGCTTGGCCGCGCGGTCGAGGCGGTCGAGGCGCGCAAGGCGGTGTTGCGGCAACGTGAGGGCGAGCGGGCCGCGCTGCAGTCGCAGCTCGACGGCCTTGACGCGGAGGGGCGGGAGCTGGACCGGGCCTTTCGGCGAGACGTCGACGGCGCCCGCCAGGCGCTGTGCGCAAGGCTCGACGACTGCCGCGAGCGCATGGCTCGCCACATCGACCAGCTCGGGCTGCCCGTCGCCCTTCCACCTCGGTCAGCTGGCGCTCCCATCGAGGAGCTCGCGGACGTGGCCGGCTCGTTAACCGACGCGTGCGCCCGATCCCTCAAGACCCTCCACGAGCGGATCGCCCACGAGCGCGAACGCGAACAGGCGGCGCGTGAGAGCCTCGCCGAGTCAGGGATCGGCGCTGAGACGCTCTGCGCACCCGAGCCGTTAGCGCAGCTGACGCGCGACTACGAGCAAGCGGCCTACCAAGCGCGGCAGGAGCGGGAGCGTGCGGCTGCGTTGGAGGCCGCGCTCCCGCGTATCGAGCTGCTCGACGAGCTGGGCGCGGGGTTAGCCGAGCGGCGCGGCGCGCTGACCGACCTGTCAGCCGCCCTCAAGCCCGGAGCGTTCCCGAAGTGGCTGACGCTGCGCCGGTCGAAGGCGCTGCTCGCCGTCGCCTCGACGCTGCTCGGTGACATCACCCGCGACCGTTACGGCTTCGCCGACATCGACGCCGAAGACGCGGAGTGGCTGATCCTCGACCGCGACACCGGGCAGGCGCGCTCGCCGTCGACGCTGTCTGGCGGCGAGAAGTTCGTCGCCTCGCTCGCGTTGGCCCTCGGCATGGTCGAGCTGATGGCCCGCTCGGGCGGAAGGCTGGAGTCGTTGTTCCTCGACGAGGGGTTCGGCGCCCTGGACCGCGCCAACCTCGACGCCGCGATCGAGGCCCTCGCCGCCGTCGCCCTCAAAGGCCGCATGGTCGCCGTCATCTCCCACGTCCGCGCCGTCGCCGAGCAGGTCGACGACGTCCTCTCCGTCACCCGCCACCCCACCGGCAGCCGCGCAACCTGGCTCACCCCAACCCAACGCCGCGCCCTCGTCTCCGACGACCTCCTCGACGACGCCACCTCCGCCATCAGCGGCCTCCTAGACTAAGGCCTACGCTGTTCGGATGGCATCGTGTATGGTGATCTGATGGGAAAACCGAAACAGGTTGCGTTCCAGATCGACGATGGCGACCTCGCCGAGATCGACGCGCTGGCGTCGGCTGAGTCACGATCTCGCGCCGATTTACTCCGGACGGCTGTTCGAGAGTGGCTCGCGCGCCGCCGGGAGGCCGCTGTGGACGCGGCCTTAGCCAAGGGATACCGGGACCTCCCGCAAGGCCAGGAGGAGGGCGTATGGGCTGACCTCAGCCTGCAGGGTTTGGAGGCCAGCGACCTTGACTGGTAGCCCTCCACGCCGTGGGGATATCTGGTTGGCAGATCTGGACAGGCCGCGCCCCGCGGTCGTGATGCATCGCGATTTCGCTGGCCGCAAGCTGAACGCGATACTCGTCGCCCCGCTCACGACGACGATCCGGGACATCCCGACCACGGTGCGTCTCGGCCTTGAGGACGGGCTCGACCGTGAGTGCGTCGCGTCCCTCGACAACCTGACGCTGCTGCGTCGGGACAGGTTCCAGCGTCTGATCGGACGCCTCAGTCCGGCGCGAATGGACGAGCTCTGCGCAGCGCTCGCCACAGCCGTGGCTTGCGACCGGCATGGCGACAGTTCGTAGCGGCCAGCAACAGCGATCCCTCTTGCCCATGAGCGCTCCTGGCCGGCGGTCGCGGGGCTCTGGTGGTCCGTCGCCGAGGTCGTGTACATGTCGGAGCGCGATCCGCGCCCGTCTCGCAAGGCGTGAGGAGGGCGCATATCGGGAGCATATGTAACCGACGAGCCAACGCCGCGAGGCCGGGGCGTGGATGTGCGGCGTTTGAAGGAATTGGGTGCGGCTTTCGTTGAAGTGACGCGGCGGCGAGTGACGTGGCGGCAGGCGGTGGTTGGGTGCTGGATATCGGCGGCATTCCGCCGGTATCCAGCACAAACACGAGCAGCATGACGTCATTTCAGAAGAGCCGCACGCCTTACGTTTCGGGCTCGTCCGCTGGTAGATGGTCGACGAACTGGCGAGGCGTGCGGATATCGATCCCGTTGTGCGATCCGAGGACCAGCAAATCATGATCGCCGGTGACGATCACCGCGACGTTGCCGCCCCGCGGTGGCGAGCACAACGTCGGCGTCGGCGTCGCGGCAGACCGCCGCGGCGGTGGCCGGCTGGGCGAGTTCTGCGACCGCTTCGATCTCCGCCCTGGTCAGCCGGGCAGAGCTCCGGTCGAAGGCGAACCGTTCGCGAAGCACGTCCTCGAACTCGTCGAGCAACGCCACGCTGGTGACCAACCGGAAATCGCCCCGAATGGCGCGGTCGAGCAGCCGCCGCGGAAGACCGCCGAAGAGGACGGCCGACACCAGCACGTTGGTGTCAAGCAACACCCGCATCTACGGATCACGACGGGTAGCTCGGCGGCGCTCAGTGACAGCCTGGGCCACCTGCTCGTCGCTGTCGACTCCCGCCCGTCGGGCCGCGCGCTCCCCATAGGGAAGATCTGCTGCCAGCGCTCCTGCCGGCGAAGATACTGCCTCGCCGCCTCTCGGAAGAGCTCGCTGCGGCTGCGTCCCTCGGCCGCGGCGGCCGCGTCGACCTGGGCAGCGAGGTCGGGCGGGATCGAGATCGTCACCGTTCGCGGATCACCATGCCGTTGAGCGTAAGATTCTTCTTACACACGCCGGCCGCACGCTGAACGCGATACTCGTCGCTCCGCTCACGACGACGATGAGAGACCTCGCGACCACTGGCCGGCGGTCGCGTGGCTCTGGCTCCACCGATCCGCGGGGAGGCGATGGCATGATCCGGGCATATGACCCTTCCCGCGACGAGTCTACTCGACGTCGGTGACGTCCCTGTCGGCGAGCTCGCCGCGTTCGCGCACCGGGAGGCGAGCCGGCCGCGGCCGGCGTACCTGGCCCACCGGTGGTTTGCGCGGCGGTTTGGCACTGCGATGCGGGCGCTCCTTGTCGCCGCCGCGACGCCGGCCGGTGGGGACTTTTGGACCGGCTTTTATGGCACGGGAGGCCTGTCCTTGACCGGCGTCCACGTCCTGGACCCCTTCGTCGGTGGCGGCACGATCCTCTACGAGGCGCAACGCCTGGGCGCGAGCGTCACCGGGGTCGACGTCGATCCCGTCGCCTGCGCCGTCTCTCGATTTCAGCTGCGGGCTGGGGCTTTCCCGGACCCGGCGCCCGCGCTGCGTGAGGTGTGGCGTGCCGTGGGGAAACGGCTCAGCGGCTACTACCGCACTCGCGTCGGTGACCAGGACCGCGTCGCCCTCCACTACCTGTGGGTCCAGGTGATCGAGTGCCTCGCCTGCGGCGTGGAGTTCGACGCCCACCCCTCGCATCTCCTGGGCGCTGCGGGGGACCGAGCATGGGTCGTGTGCCCCGCGTGCGGCGACGTCCTGCTCCATGACGTGAAGGCTGAGGCGATCGCCTGCCGGTGCGGGCACCGAGCGAGCGTGGAGGCCGCGGCCTCGTCTGGGGGGACCGTCACCTGCCCGGGGTGCGGATGCCGTCGTCGCCTCGTCGAACTCGGCCGGCAGGGCGGCCTCCCACCCCGGTGGAGGATGTTCGCCGTCGAGTCGATCCCGGACACCCGGCGCAGGGTGCCCATGGCCGAGCGAATCTTCCACAGGGCGACCGCCGAAGACCTCGCCCTCTACCAGGCCGCAAAGGAAGAGCTCGCAACGGTCGCCCGCCACGTGCCGGTGCGGCCGATCCCCCGCACCGGCCGGTCGGACACGCGGCTCGTCGACTACGGGTACCGGCGCTACTCCGACCTGTTCAACGCTCGCCAACTCCTGCATCTCGTGCTGTCGAGCAGGGCGATCGCCCGCCTCGACGCGCCGTACCGGGAGATGCTCGGCCTCGCGCTGTCCAACCACCTCACCTCGAACTGCATGCTGACCTCGTACAGCCCGAGGTGGAGGCAGGCGACCCCCCTTGTTCGCAGTGCGCGCGTACCGGCACTCGCGGAGGCCGGCGGAGCTGAACCCTTGGCTGATCGGCGTCGGCCGTGGGACGTTCCCGAACGCTGTCCGACAAGTGGGGGCGGCCATCGCCTACACCCGCGACCCGGTCGAGCACACCGCCGAGGGGTTCGCCCCCGTCGCCCGCGTGCCTGGCGGCCAGGCGGACGTGCTCCGAGCCGACTCCCGCAGCATCCCTGCCGTCGCCGACCGCTCCGTGGACCTGGTCGTCACCGACCCGCCCTATCTCGACAACATCGCCTACACCGAGCTGGCGGACTTCTACGTGCCATGGCTCGCCGCCACCGGGGTGCTCGGCAGCAGCCGCAGCGAAGCGGCCAAGACCACGCTCGCCGCCACCGGTCGCGAGCGTGGCGACCGGGAGGCCTTCGCTGAAGGCCTCACCGCGTGCTTCGCGGAGGCCCGCCGAGTGCTGCGCCCCGGTGGGCGGCTCGTGTTCACGTTCCAGCACAGCACTCCCGGCGCCTGGGAGGCTGTCGCCACGGCGCTCTGCCTCAGCGGGTTCGACGCGGTCAACGTGATGCCGCTGCGGGGGAACAGCGACAAGGGCATCCACCACAAGGGCGGGTCCAGCACGTGGGATGCGGTATTCGTCCTCCGCCCTGGCGAACCCCGGCCGGCCGCTCCGGCATTGACCGGCGGGAGGCACGTCGCCGCGCTGGAGACCCACTTCGACGGCTGGGCGCGCCGTCTCGGCTTGCCAGGTCCCGACCGCGAGGTGCTCCGGCGCGCGACGCTGACCGCTGGGTCTGCCGGGTTCCTCCAGTCGCCGGCGGTGAGCCGATCCTTCTGCCGGGCTGCTCTGAGCGTTGCTGTCACATGTGAGCCTTATCCTCCGCGGGAGCCTGGAGGAGGTCGAGCATGCGGTTCGAAAAGAAGATGATCAGCCAGTGGGTCACCCACCGGTGCGAGCGGTAGCTCGGGATGAGCCTCTGGACCGACGCGGAGCAGGCGAGCCCCGCGGGGCAAGCGTTCGGCATCCCACACCGTCAGATCCGCCCCGGCTTCCAGCAGATGGCGACGGCCGGCGACGAGTGGCAGGAAGAAAAGACCGCTGACCTGATCGCGGCGTTCGGGCCCGACTGTGTGCTCGGGCACCCGAGCCCGGCCATCAAGAGGGACCCTTCGGGCGGGTACAAGGCCGTGCGCTACAAGCTGGTCGAGCTGGACCGGCTCCTTCCCGGCACAGTTCCAGGCACGTTCCTCATCGAGACCGAGCTCGACCCGCTCAACCCCGTGTTCGAGGCTCACTGGCGGCTCGACTGGGCCCGTACCTTGCCTTTGGCGTTCCGCCGTGTCCGTCCCGACGCCATCCAAGTGGGACCGCCGTCAGTTCGCGTCCGGCATCACGCCGGCCGGCGAGCTCGTCGACCTTACCGGGGACCCACGTGTCACCTTGCGGTGATCGACATGAAGTTGTCGAGCCAGCCCGGCCCCGGCTACTTCGCCGAGGTGACCTACTACTCGCTCGCCGTGGCCGCATGGCTCGCGCACAACCGCCTCGACGGTCAGTACGTCGTCGCCGCGGAGGCAGCGGTATGGCCGGGGTCGTTCGACGTGTCGCGTGTCCGGGCACACGGCCCCAGCGCGCTCGACGACGATCTTGAGTTGGCGCCGATCGAGGTGTTCGTCTCCGAGATCTCCCGGTTCTTTAGGGAGATCTTGCCGCGGGTGGCCGCGACCGCGGCCACCGCGGCGTGGTCGACTGACCTCGCCTGGCACATCGTCCCTTCATGCGCCGGCTGCGACTACCTCGGCCAGACCTTTCCCGGCGTGAGGGGTGACCCCAAAGCTGCCTCCCAGCCCCACCCGAACCATTGCGTCCCTCACGCCCGCGACACCGACCATCTGTGCCGCCTGCCGTTCCTGCCGCGCGGTGGTACCACCGTGCTTGCCCGTACGGGCATCGCCCGTACCGCGGCTCTGCGGCGCGAGCCGAAACCGACCGATGCTTCGACGAGCATCACAGCCTCCGTGCGGGGCGTTCCATCATCCCCGCGCGGGCCCGCGCGCTCGCTGGTGGGCAGATCGGCATCCCCGGCCAGAACGTGACCACCCAGTGCATCCCCAAGTGGTCGGACCTAAGCCTCTACGTGACCGCGGACTTCGACCCGTCCTCGGCGATCACCTTCGCGTTCGGCCTATCCGGTTTCTTCCTTCCCAGCCGTTTCGGGCCCGCGGCGGGAGGCCCGAGCCGACCCGTGCCGCCCAGGGCATACATGGTCCCGCAGCGTGACATCCTCGCCGAGCGGGCAGAGCTCGAGCTATTCCTGACGGCGATCAAGGACCAGATCGACCAGGCCGCGGCGGTCGACGCGAAGGCCACCGTCCAGGTCTACGTCTGGGACACGCTCACGTTCGAGCACCTCACCCGTGTGATCGGCCGCCACTTGGCCTGGCTCCTGACCAGCGGGAACATCGCGACCCTCGCATGGCTGTTCCCACCCGACGACGTGGTTGCCAACTATCGCCTTGCCAAGCACCCCGCGGTGAGCGTCGTCGGCGACGCCATCCGGTCTATCGTCGCCACCGATCGCGCCCACGCCTACACCCTGCTGGAGACCGCTCGTGCCTACCACCAGGGTGGAGGCTTCAACCTCAACTGGCTGAACACGCCAGCGTATTGGACCACGGAGTTCTCGGACCAGATCTCCGGCGAGAGGGCGTTCGACATCTGGACGAGGCGCAACCGCCCGAACCTCCCGTTCACCGCGCTCGTCGGTATGTTGGAGCGGACCGTCAAGGCGCGCCTCTCGGCGTTGCAGACCGTGACCCGCCGCCTTCGCGACGACCTCCCCGGTCTGCTCCAGCGCAAGGCTCCCAAAGCTGCTGACCTGCCGCCTCCGGCGCACCTGCCCGGGTCCTCTCTCCTCGGCAGCCTCCTCCACACCCATGCGCGGCTAAACGCCGCCGCCGCCCGGCACGAGAACGCCCGCCTCCGGGCCATGGCCCCCCACGAGCGAGAGGCCCGGTTCGCGAGCATCCGATGCCCGGCCCGCCTCTCCGGCGCCGAGGGGACGGCCGCGCTCGGCTCGTTCGGCCTCCAGCCCGCGCGTGGGCGGCTCGTCTACCAGGTCGCTCCCGGGTCCACGGAGGCCAAGGCCGAGGCCGGTGGCTTCGCCTGGGCGATCAGTCCTGAGAACCGGCTCGGGTTGCTCGATCGGAGCCTCTGGGCGGACAATCTCCAGAGCCAGCCGTGGTGGCAGAGCCGCCCCGGCTGGGTCAACTCATACCAGGACGCTCTCGGCGTCACCATACGGGCGTTCGACCGGTACCAGCGCCTCGTCGCCGTCGACCTTGCCCAGCCCGACCTCGTCGACGGGCTGTCGCGGGCGGGCCTTGTCGACCTCGACGCGCCGTGCATCCTCGACCCGGTGTCCAAGGACTTCCTCAGCGGTAAGGTCGAGAAGGCGGCCAAAGCCGTCAAGAACCCGCCGAAGGCCGCGCGCAGGGAAGCCGCCATCCGCGACGCGCTCGGGGTGAGGAGGGGCGGTCCGCGTCGCACGCCGCCGGTTCCCGCCGAAGACTTCCTCTGGGACGCCGCGCATCTCGAGCAAGCGCGAGTGGCTCGACCCACCGCGGCGCTCCAAGCGACGTTGCGCGCGAGGACGGGAGCCGCGAAGGAGCCGGACCTCAACATCCATCAATGGGACGCCTGGGAACACGCGCTCACACGGCGGCTCACGCTGATCTGGGGACCACCTGGCACCGGCAAGTCCCGCACCCTCGGCGTTGTCCTCGACGGTGTCACGCTTGACGAGGGCAACAAGGATCGACCCACGACGGTGCTGTTCACGGCTCAGACGTACACCGCCATCGATAACGTCCTCGGTCCTTACGTCATCCGTAACCCCGGCGCCGCGACCTTCCGGATCCGATCGGGTAGCGCCAAAGCGCCGCAAGGGGCGGCCGGTGGCGTGGACGTGAACACCGACGACCCCCGAGACATGAGCCGCGTCGCCGCGGCCATCGCGAGCCCAGGGCCGGTCGTGCTCGCCGCTCCGCCCCAGCAGGCGCAGAAGGTGATCGAGCAGCTATCCGGGGCCGCGGCGGGAAGCGTCCTCGACTTCGTGGTCATCGACGAGGCGGGCCAGATGGATGTTGCCCACGCGTTGCTGGTCCTGGCCGGGGTCACGGCGGGCGCGCAGGTCGTGGTCGCTGGTGACCCTTTGCAACTGCCGCCCATTCACCAGGTCGACCCGCCCGAGTCGCTCGCCGCCGAGGTCGGCCCGATCTACTCGTTCTACCGCGACCGGCACGGGGTACCAGAGAAGATCCTGCTCACCAACTACCGGTCGAACGCCGAGATCGTCTCGCTCGCCCGCTACGCCGGCTACCCGCCGGGCTTCATGGCGGCGACGCCCGGGCTACGCCTGCCAGCCGGCCGCGCGCCTGCCGCGGCGCCGCGGGGATGGCCGTCGCGCATCGACTGGGACCCCGGGTTCGCCGCCCTGTCAGATCCAGATCGCCCCGTGATGTGCGTGACCTATCCCGAAGGTGTCGCAGGGCAGTGGAACCAGTTCGAGGCGGACCTCACCGTCGGCGCCGCCGCGCTTGTCGCGCGACGGCTCGAGCGTCACCTGGCAGGCGAGCCGCCCGATTGGCTGTGGGCACGGGGTCTCGGCGTCGTGACACCCCACCGCGCCCAACGAGCGCTGGTGGATGCCGGCCTCCGCGATGCCTTCTCCACATCCACCGCGGCGGAGATCCACGCGGCCGTCGACACCGTGGAGCGGTTCCAGGGGCAGGAGCGATGGGTCATCCTCGCCTCCTACGCCGTGGGCGACCCGGACACGGTGGCCGACGAGGCCGAGTTCCTCCAGAGCCTGAACCGGTTCAACGTGCTCGCCACGCGCGCCAAGGCCAAAGTCGTGGTGTTCGTGCCCGACGAGTTGCTCGCGCACATCGGGACGGACATCGAGGTGATCCGGGCCAGTAAGCTCATCAAGTCCTTTGCCGGCACGTACTGCAACCAGAGCGCCCGCCTCGACGCCATCTACCACGATCCCCACCGCGGCGCGGTAACCATCCCCCTAACCCTCCGCTGGCGAGCGTAAACGACGCCCGCCCCAGGCGACCTCCCCTGTGTCGGCTCAGGTCCGGAATCCGGACCTG
>JBOGED010000312.1:0-10327 GCA_050743625.1 Egibacteraceae bacterium
AAAGGACGACGTGATGCCATTTCACCACCTCCCACTGACCCTACCATCCGAGTCACCGATGCTGAGCGCGACTGTTCAGCAGTGAGTCACCTCAGGGCCGCCAGCCGGTGAGCAGGCCACCTTGACCGCCCGGAAGCGGTCGGCGACCGAGCCGGCGAGCGCCCGTGCCGCCTGCTCCGAATCGCAGAGGGCGAGCATGGTAGGTCCGCTTCCGGACAATACCGCGCCGAGCGCGCCCCCGTCGACCAGCAGCCGCTTCGCGTCGGCGAGCTCGGGGCGTAACGCGAACGCGGCAGCCTCGAGGTCGTTGTGCAAGGCGGCACCGAGCGCCTCGGGATCGTGCGAGCCGAGCGCGGCGAGGATCGCGTGAGGTAACGCCCGATTGGGCTCACATCGGCGGTCCCACTCGCGATAGACGTCGGCGGTCGACAGCGGGAATCCCGCGATGCAGACGACCCACCAGTACAGCCCTTTGCACATCACATGCGCGAGAGTGATTCCCCGACCAGTCCCCAACTGCGTCCCGCCCATGCAGCAAAAGGGCACGTCGGTCCCGAGCGTTGATCCGATCGCCTTGAGGTTCGGGCGTGACAGGTGGCAACTCCACAGCTCGTTGAGGCCCACAAGGGCGGCCGCGGCATCGGCGGAGCCTCCCGCCATACCACCGGCGACGGGAATGCGCTTCTGGAGCTGCATCACCGTCACGGGCGCCGAGCCGGGCTCGCGAGCTTTGCGCGCCTCCTCCTCGTCGACGATGTCGAGGTCGAGCACCTTGGTGACATGGCCGAGCGCCCGGGCCGCCCGGATCGCCAAGTTGTCCTGGTCAACGGGAACGTCCGGGCCGGCGTCGTGGGTGAGCAACATGCGCATACGCCGTCGCGCCGCGGGATGGTGCCCTTGCCCTGGCGGGCCGGCGATGGTGAAACGCATGCGGTCGAACAGCGACACGGTCTGCAAGACCGTCACGACCTCGTGGTACCCGTCCGGGCGGAGCCCACGGATCGCCAAGAACAGGTTGAGCTTGGCCGGGACACGAACCATGATGCAGGGCCGGCCGCGCGGCACCGCTCGTTGCACGGGTTGCCCCTCTCTCTCGGTTTGCCACGGCCCGAACCTTGGACGTAGGGGGAACACCCCACTCGATACGGCAACGGACTTTCCGTCAGCGACCGCTTGGGGCGATAAGCCCCAAAGTCGAACGTTAGTGCTCTGGGGGTTACCCGTAAAGCACGCGAGCGAACGCCGCCCACGCCCGCAGATCCAGCTCCTCAGCCCGCGCCGCTGGGTCGAGCCCGACTCCCGCCAGAGCGGATTCTATCGCGTCCGCGGTGCGGGCAGAGGTCGCGAGGGCGTTGCGCAGGCGCTTTCGTCGCTGACCGAATCCGGCATCTACCAGGGCGAAGAGCTGGTCGCGGCCCACGGGGAGCGTCCAGGGGCACGGCACCAGCGACACCGCGACCGACTCGACGTTCGGTGTCGGATAGAACGCGGAACGGCTCACGGCCCCCGAGATCCGAGCCGCCGCTTGCGCGTGGATCTTGACGCTGACCGCCCCATACAGCGAATCCCCGACACCCGCAACCCATCGCTGCCCGACCTCCCGTTGCACCACGACGAACAATTCGCTGAACGCGCGGCTCGCCAGCGCCTTCATCACGATGGGGGTCGCGACGTTGTACGGGAGGTTCGAGACGAGCATCACGGGCTGCCCGCCGACCAGTGCGGCGAGGTCGACATCCAGGGCATCCGCGTGGATGATCCGCACTCCCGTGTCGTCGCCGACCACCTCATGGAGGGCGCGGACGAGACCGGCATCGACCTCTACGGCGATCACAGATGCGCCAGCCTCGCGCAACGCCAAGGTCAGGCTGCCGAGTCCCGGACCGATCTCACAGACCTGTGTCCCCGAGACGACGCCGGCGATGCGGACAAGCTTTCGTACCGTATTGGGGTCCACCACGAAGTTTTGGCCGCTCGTCTTCCGCGGCGCCAACCCATGGACGTCGAGCAGCCGGCGGACATCGGCGCGAGTGAGCAGCGGGTGGGTGGCGCGGTGGTCTGGAAGGTGCGCGGGCACGGCTACCAACTGATGCGAACGTTGATGACCCCTTGCGAGGGCGATGCGATCTCTTCGAAGGCCACCTTGTTCAGGTCAATGACACGACCGTCGATGAAGGGACCTCGGTCGTTGATCCGGACGTTCACCGTCTTGCCGTTCGAGAGATTGGTCACCATCACCATCGTGCCCTTCGGCAACGTCCGGTGCGCGGCGGTCATCTCATCACCGAACACGTACCAGGAAGCCCCACCAGTCTGCGCGTTATCCCCCGAGTCGCTCTCCTCGTCGTCGTCGTCTTCGTCGTCCGATGTAATCCCGATATCGATGATGCGGGCTTCAGGTTCGGAGACGACACGCTCGCCGGTGCGGACGCGGTTGGTGGGGACGCCGTCGACCCACGTGACCTCCTCGACCACGTGGGTCATCCCCTCTTGCCCCTCGCTGACCTCGCGGCGAGATCCCTCAGGCAGGTCCGCGGTCCGGTGCTGGACGACCGGCGGCGGCACCACGACCTGCCGCACCTCCACCGTCGTCGTGATGCGCTGGACGACGATCTCGGTGCCCTTGTCGATCTTCGAGGTCAACGGTGGCGACACACGGTCGTCCTGATCCACCTGGAGGTTCAGGCGCTGGAGCACCGTACCCACCGTCGCGCCCTCCGCAACGGCAACCTGAAGGTCCTGGCCGTCCGCGACGACGGTCACCGGGTTCGCGGTCGCCGAGCCTGCCGGTTTGCCCAGAGCCTGATCGCTGGCGTCGACCAGCTCGACGAAGGTCTCGTCGACAGGTGCGACCAGCGCCGCGGCCACGCCTCGCTTCGCGACGCGCTCCGCGCTCCGCTCCACTTGATCGGCATTGAGCAAGATGTACCCGGAGAGGGACGTCAGGATCGCGGGCAAGACGAGAAGCGCGGCGATGCCTGGGAGCCGAGGGACCTTCCGGCGGCGTCCGGAACAGGGCAAAAGCATGCCCCGAAACTAGTCCGATGCCCGAAAGGGCATCAAATGCGCGCGTCGCTAGCGCTCGTGAGAGAAGGTGAACAGGCGGCGGGCGTTCACACTTGTAATTTCAGCCATGTCCTCTATCGAGCGTCCATGGAGACGCGCGAGCTCGGCAACCGTCAGCGCCACCCGGCTCGGCTCGTTTGGCTTGCCCCGGTATGGATGGGGCGACAGGTATGGCGCGTCCGTTTCGACGACGACGAGGTCAAGCGGCGCGTGCATGGCCGCCTCACGGAGCGCCGGGGCGTTCGTGAACGTCAGGTTGCCCGCGAAGGACATGTACCAGCCGTTGGCCACACAGACCTCGACGAAGCCCGCGTCGCCAGAGAAGCAGTGGAAGACGGTACGCTCGGGAGCCTTCTCGTCTTCTAGGACCCGCAGGACGTCCGCGTGCGATTCACGCACATGGATGACGAGCGCCTTATCCAGCTCCTTCGCGATCCTGATGTGCTCCCGGAACGATTCCTCTTGCCGTACGGGCGGGCAGCTGTCGCGGAACAGGTCGAGACCCGTCTCGCCGATCGCGACGACCTTGGGGTGCGCGGCGAGCGCGGCGATCATCGGCAGGACATGCTCCGTCGCCTCGATCGCGTTGCTCGGGTGGATGCCGACGGCGGCCCAGACGCCGGGCGTGCTCACGGCGGTCTGGACGCACTCCGCCGACGAGGCGAGGTCGACCCCGACGGTGACGACGGTCGACACCCCGGCCGCTCGAGCCCGGGCAACGACCTCCTCCGGGAGGCTGTCCATCAACGTCAGGTGGCAGTGTGTGTCGGTATACACGATGGCGCATGTTCCTCGTGTCGTGTGTGTCGTGTGTGTCGTGTGGAGAGCATTGACCGTCGAGGTCAGCGAGTCCTTTAGCTTACCGCCGTGACCGCGCGGTCACGGCGGTGGCTCCAGGGTCGCGACGACAGCGGCCGAGACGGCGTCACGGGAGATCAGCGCGATCGGGTCGCGGTCGCCGACGACGAACAGCCGCTCCCCGTCTCCCACGATCCACGTCGGGTCTTGCGCGGGCACCCAGCGACCCTGCTCGTCGAGCGTCATCTGACCGCCCGGCGACAGGAACAGCTCGGGAGCGCCGAGGTCAAACCCCTGAAGGCCGGCGAGGTCCGCCTGGCCGATCGTGCCCCGCTGGCTCTGGACGATGAGGTGCGCGGAGGTCGGTCGGTCACCCTCGACCGCCACGCAACACCGGCTGATCATCCCCACCGCTCCCGCCTGAGCTGAGGCGGGCGCGGCAAGCCTGGCATCCGTCGTGGTCGCGTCTTGCAGCTGGATCGGGGATTGTTGCTCCAAGGTTGCCGTCCACACGGTCGAGCCCTCGTAACCGGCTTCCCAGTAGACCCGGTCTCCCGCGGGGTCGAACGCGAGATGTCGTGCGGTGAGCTCAGGGGCGTCCTGCGTGAAGACCGGGAAACGGATCACCTCATCCCCCATGACCACCTCGATCTCCGGCTGGCGCCCGTCTCCAGGCTCGTCCACGATCGCCGCGATCTGCCCGTCCGGCCCGACGGCTGGCCACGCGCCGGGCCACAGCTCGTCGACCTGACCGGTCGCGAGGTCCAGCTCCACGAGGTAAGGGGGTGCGTCCGGCGCCTGGCGCCGGTCGAACAGCACGCGGCCGTATCCGATCACGGGATGAGCGTCGAAGCCGGGACCGCTGGTCAGGGACTCCATCCCGCCGGTACGGCAAGCCGCCTCCAGACGCCCGAGCGTGGTGGCGATCACGGCGGCCATGCCACCACGTGTCGCGCACGGGCCAGGGTCAGGGTTCGCGTGGGTTTCCGGGGCGAAGGCGGTTTCCGGGGCGTCGGCCCGCCGTGTCGCCTCGACCCGGTCGACCGGACGGATATCGGGGCCTGCGAAGATCCGGGAAGCCGTGATCACGATGATCAATGCGACCGTCGCCGTACCTACCGCCGGCGCGCCGAGCCGGAAGGCGCTGCCGCGCTGTGCGCGGGACTCGACCTTGCGCCAGGTGGCGGGGTCAGGCGTCACCTTGGACGCCTGATCGTCCAAGGCCTGGCGAAGCCGCTCCTCGAAGTCACTCAACAAGGTCAGCGCACCTCCTCGCCCATGAGCCGGCGCATGCGCTCGAGCCCCCGTGACACGGTGCTCTTGACGGTGCCGACGCTCACCCCCATCGCGTCGGCGGTGTCGCGCTCGGACAGGTCCAAGTAGTAGCGCAGGACGATCGCGGACCGCTGGCGAGCGGGTAAGCGGGACAGCGCGGCGATCATAAGATCAGTGTCGGCGACCTGGTCGTCTGGCGCGCGTGCTCCCCGCTCGTCCCCATTCCGCTTCGCGGCCTCACGCCGCTCGAGCGCCAATCTTCGAAACCTTGAGTTGACCTCGTTGACGACGGCTCGCCGGATGTATGCGCGTGGCGTGTCGATCTGGCGGGTCAACCACCGCCGGTAGACCTTCACAAACGCATCGGCCACCGCGTCCTCGGCCCGGTGCGGATCACCGCACAGCAGGTAGGCCAGGCGCAACGCCTCCGCATGATGCGCCGCATAGACATCCGCAAAGTCGTCGACGACGCCCGCGAGGGTCGGTGTCACCACAACCGCCGTCCTTACCATCCGCCTGGCCCCTCACCTCCTTCCCTTTGGATTACCCGACGCGCAGGTCTGTCCAGAGGTTGAGGGGCAATCCTCACCGCTGCCGCAACCGTACCTGACCCGGGTCAGGTACGGAAGGTGGCCAGAAGGTCAGGCGGCTTCGTCTGGGCCGCCGAAGCGGTCGGTCCAGGCGGCGATGTCCTCTGCGGTGACCTTGCGGAAGAGCACCTCCGGAACCGTGAAGGGATGACCCGGCGCCAACCGCTCCAGCTCGAAGGGAGCATCCATATCCATGGACACCCATGTGGAGGACGGCTCGAGGCCGAGCGTCGCGAGGATCCGCTCGCTGGTCGCCGGGATCACCGGTGCCGCCAGAACGGCGAAGATCCGGAGCAGGTTGATCGCGGTGCGCAGTGAGCACGCTGCCTGCTCTGGGCTCTCGCGGATGGTGGTCCACGGAGCAGTGCGCTCGAGGTAGCCGTTGCCCAACGCCCAGATCTCGCGGAGCTGTCCAGCCGCCTTGCGAAGCTGCAAGCGCTCGTAGTGCTCGGTGTACCGGGCGACCGCCTCGCCCAGATCGGTGGCGAGCTGATCCTCGGCGGGACCCGGCTTACCTCCAGCCGGTACCGCCTCACCGAAGCGACGTGCTGTGAAGGTCAGGGTCCGGTTGACGAAGTTTCCCAGGGTGTCGGCGAGGTCAGAGTTCACTGATCCGGCGAACAGCTCCCAGGTAAACGAGACGTCGGCCGACTCGGGCGCGTTCGCGATCAGGTACCAGCGCCAGTAGTCGGCCGGCAGCAGGTCGAGGGCGTCGTTCATGAAGACGCCGATTCCCCGGCTCGTCGAGAACTTGCCTCCGTAGTAGTTGAGCCAGTTGAAGCCCTTGAGGTAGTCGACCAGCTTCCAGGGCCTGCGCGACCCGAGGATCGTGGCGGGCCAGCTGACCGTGTGGAACGGGATGTTGTCCTTGGCCATGAACTGCGTGTAGGTCACGTCGTCGGCCTCGTACCACCACGACCGCCAGTCACGATGCTCAGGGTCGACATCGCCCCATTCGTGGGTGGCGCCGATGTACTCGATCGGCGCGTCGAACCACACGTAGTAGACCTTGTCTTCGAAGCCGGGCCGGTCGAGGGTCACCCCCCATCGCAGGTCGCGGGTGATGCCGCGGTCGGTGATTCCCTCGTCGAGCCACTTGCGAGCGATTGACGTCACCAGGACCGGCCAGTCCTCCTTGCTGTCGATCCACGCGCGGAGCTCTCCGGCGAGCTTCGACTGGAGGATGAACAGATGCCTGCTCCGCCGGACCTCCAGCTCAGCGCTCCCGGATATTGCCGAGCGCGGCTCGATCAGGTCAGTGGGATCGAGCAGGCGGGTGCAGGACTCGCACTGGTCACCCCGGGCGGCCGTGTAGCCGCAGTAGGGGCAGGTGCCGATCACATAGCGGTCGGGCAAGAAGCGCTGGTCGGCGATGGAGTAGACCTGCTTGGTCTCGCGCTCCTCGATGAGCCCCTCCTCCTCAAGCCGGCGCGCGAAGTACCGCGTCAGCTCCGCGTTCTGAGGTGAGGAGCTGCGGCCGAAATGATCGAACGAGAGCGCGAAGCGGCGGTAGATGTCCGCCTGCGCGGCATGTTGCTGCCGGCAGTACTCGTCCACGGGCAGCCCCGCCTGGAGCGCGGCGAGCTCCGCCGGCGTACCGTGCTCGTCGGTCGCGCAGATGAACAGCACGTCGTGCCCAAGTTGGCGCAGGTAGCGTGCGTACACATCGGCGGGGAGCATCGACCCGACCAGGTTGCCAAGGTGTTTGATGCCGTTGATGTACGGCAGGGCGCTGGTGATGAGGTGTCGAGCCATGAGGGAACCCGGTCCCTTTCCGGAGAGTGCCGCGCGGCAATTGACGTGTTTTCGTGATCGCTATGAGAGCGCATAGTATCCATCCACATGGTGACATCCGGCATCCGTCGAAAGGTCGATGACCTCGGGCGAGTGGTGATCCCCTCCAGCATCCGCAAGATGCTCGGGATCACAGAGGGCGACCTCGTCGAGATTCACCTCGACGGTCATCGCGTCATCCTCTCGCTCCCCGAGGAGGAGTGCACCTTTTGCGGCTCCTCGTTGAACCTCGAGACCTTCAGGGGCAAGGTCGTGTGCTGGTCCTGCACCGCTGCCCTCCGCGCCAAGGACCGCCAGCGCGCGGCCGGCCCCTAGCCCTTTACTCACCGGTGAGGGCGTCGTAGGCGCGGCGTCTCGGGACGCCCGCGGCCTCAGCGACCGCCCTTGTAGCCGCCTTTCGGTCCATCCCGGTGGCAAGGAGTGAGCGGACGCGGTCGCGCAACTGCTCGTCGGTAACCTCTTCCACGGGCTTGGCCGCCGCCCCACCGACCACCACCGTCACCTCACCACGGACGCCCCCGGCGGCGCGGGCCGCGAGTGCGGGCAGCGCATCGCGCCAGACCTCCTCGTGCAGCTTGGTCAGCTCCCGGCACAGCGCGGCGGGGCGGTCCCCCAAGATTCTGGCCATCGCCTCCAGGTCCGCGGCGACCCGATGGGGGGCGACGAAGAAGACCAGCGTGCGGGGATCGCGCGCGAGATCGGTGAGACGGCGGTCCCGTGGACCAGGCTTGCGGGGGAGGAAGCCCTCGAACGCGAACCGGTCCAACGGCAGGCCAGACAGGACGAGCGCCTGCATGAGCGCGGTCGGCCCAGGCACCGCCTCCACGCGCAGGCCACGCGCGATGGCCTCGTTGACCAGCACGAATCCAGGGTCGGCGATACCTGGGGTTCCTGCGTCTGTGATGACCGCAACGGACTCGCCCGCCTCGACCCGATCGAGCAGCGGGCCCGTACGGAACTCCTCGTTGTGGTCGTGGTAGCTCACGAGGGGCACTCGGATGCCGGCGCGATCGAGCAGGACGCGGCTACGCCGGGTGTCCTCCGCGGCGACGAGGTCCGCGTCCTCCAGCGCGCGAACCGCTCGAGGGGATAGGTCCTCCAAGTTGCCGATAGGGGTTGCGACGAGCGTGAGGCGTCCGCCGCTCGGCCGCCGATACCCGCCTTCCCGGTTGGGATCCGTACACTGCCTCCGATGATCGTCGACTCACCTGAGCGCGCGGACGCCACGATACCGGGCCCGTCGCGGTCTGGGACATTTCGCCAGCGCGGCGCGGCGCTGTCGCTCCTTATCCCTCTCGTCCTGCTCGCGGTTGCCGGAACTCTGCGGTTCTACCGCCTGGCTGAGCCCCAGCGCTGCTACTTCGACGAGACGTACTACTACTACCAGGCGCGGGACCTCCGCGAGTACGGCGTCGAACAACGTTTCGTCGTCCATCCCCCCCTCGGGAAGTGGCTGATCGCCGGCGGCCTGCAGCTGTTCGGAGTCGAGAACGGATCTCCGCTGGATCAAGCCGTCGTCGACGAGCCAGGTGGATGCCCAGCCCGGGAGCAGGACGAGAATCCACCCGCGCGGGCGCGCGAGGCGGCGGAGGCGTTCGCCCGCCGGTTCGCCCCCGCGTTGTTCGGGACGCTGTGGATCGGCGTGGCGTATCTCGCGGGGTTACGGTTGTTCCGCAAGCGAGGCACGGCGGCTATGGCGGCGCTGCTGCTGTCGGTGGAGGGGCTCGCGTTCACGATGAGCCGCATCGCGATGCTGGACGTGTTTCTCGGCTTCTGGGTCACGGTCGGGTTCTGGCTCTTGCTCGTTGACCGCGATCGGCAGTGGGCACTCGCTCCGGAAACGCCCCCACCCAGCGCCCTCGGTGAGCTCCCGAGCCAGCTGCGCTGGCCGCGATGGCTCGCGGGCGTCGCGTTTGGCCTCGCACTCGCGACCAAGTGGTCGGCTGTCCTCGCGATCGCGGCGGCGGGGTTGTTCGTGCTCACGAGCGAGCTCGCGTGGCGTCGGCGCATGCTGGGGACAGTCAGGGCGCGTCTCGGCCGTGCCGTGGCCAGTGTCGCCACCACTCTTGTCCTCGTGCCGCTCGTGATCTATGTCGCCAGCTACGCGTCGTGGTTCGCCAACTTCGAGAGTGCGAACCCCACCCAGCAGCCGAGGCAGGTGGCGCAGGTCGCGGGTGATTGGTTGGGCGAGCAGGCGCGGATCTATCGCTTCCACCGTGACCTCGCCCCGGATCATCCCTACCGAGCCTCGGCGATGACCTGGCCGCTCATGCTCCGGCCGGTTGCCTATTACTGGGAGTCTTGCCCACCGAGCGCGACCGATCCCGGGCAGAACTGCGAGATCCCACGAGGGCATGTCGCCGAGATCGCCGGTCTCGCCAACCCGATGATCTGGTGGATGTCGCTGCCCGCCTATCTATTCATGCTCGTGCTCGCCATTCGCCGCCGTGACTGGGTGGCATGGGCAATCCTCGCGTTCGCCGCATTGCAGTACTTCCCATGGTTGGTAAGCCCACGTCCCGTCTTCTTGTTCTATGCCACGCCATTGGTACCTTTCACCTGCTTCGCGCTGGCCTACGCGGCGGTCAAGGCAGGCGTCGGGCCCAAGCTGCGCTGGCTCCCGGCCGCAGTCGTCGCTCTCGCGCTGATCGGCTTCCTGTTCTGGTACCCGGTCTACACAGGCATGGAGATCTCAAGGGCCGCGTGGCACCTGCGCATGTGGCTCCCCAGCTGGATCTGAAGACGGCCGGTGTGTCGCCATCCCTGCGCTGAGATGAGAATCGGCTACATGCCGCCTGGTTTGC
>JBOGED010000313.1:0-2136 GCA_050743625.1 Egibacteraceae bacterium
TTCCGGGTGCGCCGCCGCGCACGGCGGCGGCGCCGAGCGCTCCCCGCGAAGCGAGCACCACGGTGCATCCAGTATGGCCGTCCGGATGCGTCCAGCAACCCACGCGGACACCCTCGACCCCGAGCGCCATCAGACCGCCACTCCGCGCGTGAACTGGCGGATCCGCTCGGTCACGGTCTCGTGTGCCTCCAGCATCGACATGTGGCCCACCCCGGGCAACTCCACAAGGGTGGCGTCCGGAAGCGCGTCGGCAAGTCGCCGTGCATGCCTGCCCGGTGTGAGCCCGTCCGCGGACCCACAGATCACCAGGGTCGGCACGGTCAGCCGGCCGGCGGCGCCGGCCAGATCGAGGCCCGAAAGGGCCGGCCCGAGCGCTGCCTTCACGCTGATCGGCGCGGCGACGAAGAGCTGCTCAGCGAACGCGACGTGCGCCAGAGACGCCCTCGGACCGAGCGAGACGCCCCACACGATGCGATGCGCCCGCTGCGTCAGCCGTGCACGGAGTGACGCGTCCAGCCCCTGGAGACCTGGCCGCGCTCCTCGCAAGAGGGCGCTGGCAATCGCCGGGACCGCCGCGGGGAGTACGCCGCTTCCCGCCGTGTTCAACAAGACCGCCCCGGCGAGGCACCGCTCGACCCGCTCCGGGTGCCGCAGCGCGAAGGAGAGCACGCTCATCCCACCCAGCGAGTGCCCGACCACGACGACGCGGTGCCCCGGCGGGACCGTCGCGGCGATCACCTCCGCAAGGTCACGCCCGAGCGCCTCCGACGAGTAGCTGCCCTCAGCTGCCTGCGCGCTGCCAGCGTGCCCACGCTGGTCATAGCAGACGAGCCGGAACTCGCCCGCGAGGTCGCGCCGCTGGTAGTGCCACGAATGTTGTGAGAGCGCGTACCCGTGCACGAGCACGATGGTCGGCGAGCGGCGGCACCGATCGCACGAGTCACCCAGAATCTCCACTCGCAACGGGGTGCCGTCGAAGGACCTCACGGTGTGCGGTACTCCCGCGATCGGGCGTTGCAGCTGCGTCCACTCGGGATCGCCCTCCAGCGCCGCCGCGGCGTTCCGCTGCCGCGCCATCCAACCAAGCGCCACTCCCCCGGCAGCGGCGCAGGCGAACGCGAGCAACCCAACCGTTCCGCGGGCCGCCATAGGGCTTAGGACTCCTCGAAGCCCACGTAGACCCTTGGCACCCGCTTGCCGATCCCACAGACGACCTCGTAGTTGATCGTGCCGAGCCAGCCCGCCCAGTCGTCGGCGGTCACCGTGGTGCCGTTCTGCGCTCCGATCAACGTCACGTCGTCACCCGGATGAGCATCGACCTCTGTGATATCGACGAGAAACTGGTCCATGCAGACGGTGCCGGCGATCGGCACCCGATGGCCGCGCAGCACGACCTCTCCCCGGTTCGACAGCGCGCGCACGACCCCATCCGCATAGCCCGCAGGCACGATCCCGACCCGTGTGTCCTCCTTGGCGGTCCACCGCAACCCGTAGCTGACCGCCTCACCCGCCGCCACGTGCTTGACCAGCGACAACCGCGACCGGAGCGACAGCGCGGGTCGCAACGGGCACCCATGCGCCACTCCCGGCGCCGGCTCCAAGCCGTAGATCGCGATGCCAGGCCGCACCATGTCGTGATGCTCGGAGTGCAGGAAGAGCGTGCCGCCCGAGTTGCACAGGTGGATCAGCTCAGGCCGCAGGCCTTCCCGGGCCGCCATGGCCACGCCGAGACGAAACTCCCTCGCCTGATGCGCGGTGAACGGATGGCCAGGCTCGTCCGACACGGCGAGGTGGCTCCACAGCCCTTCCAAGCGGAGGCCCGCGGCGCGCCGTATCAGGCGGAGCGCCTCCTCCCACGAGGCCTCGGGGACGCCGCCACGGCGCATGCCGGTGTCAAGCTTCAGGTGAACGGCGACTGGCTCGCGACCGCGATCGGTCACCGCCTGATCGAGCTCCTCGGCGAAGGCCGAGGTGTAGACCGCCGGTGTCAACGCAGCGTCCAGGACGGTCGGGATCGCCTCCCTGGGCGGCTCGGCCATGACGAGCACGCTCGCGTCTATCCCTGCGGCACGGAGCTCAAGCCCCTCCTCGACGAGCGCGACCGCCAACCAGTCCGCGCCGCCAGCCAGCGCCGCA
>JBOGED010000314.1:0-16887 GCA_050743625.1 Egibacteraceae bacterium
GTTTTCCTTCGCATGCGAAGGAAAACTGCGAGCTGGACGAGTGGCCTGCCGAGTCTGCCCCACGAGCCAGCGAAATCGAGCCGCTGGGACACAACATGGCGACCGACGCTGCCGGTCGCTCCCGTGACAAGGATCATCCGGGCTACCTTAAAAGCTCAACTTGAGTTGAAGTCAAGTCCTTCGCGCCAACTGCGAAAAGCCCGCGCGCATATTGACTGGACTTGATACCCTCCTAATCGATAATTCGCCTTTGGGGGGTATTGAGGATGAGTTGGTATTCGCGCGGTTCGTTCGTTTCAATCAGGCGAGCTGCGCTCGCGCTCGTGGCGGTCGGGGTTGCCGCCGCCGGGCCGGCGGTGACGCCGGTCGAGGCTCAGGAGTTGCCGCCCTGCGCCCAGTTCTTCGTGGTCGGTGTGCGAGGCTCGGGTCAAGAGATGAGCGGGCCCCTCGGCATGGGTGGGACGGTTGACCCGTATGTACAGGCGGACGCTGGCCAGCTCCCCGCCGACATGACGGTGCGCTACTCGCTGCCCTACGCCGCCGCCCCGGTCGGGCCGTTCTATGTGAACTCGGTCTTTCAGGGACGGGATAACCTGTTGTCGCTCGTCCGCAACCGGATCGCCAACTGTCAAGGGATCCGGATCGGTCTCGCCGGCTACTCGCAGGGGGCGCACGTCATCCATCTCGCACTCGAGCGCCTCACGGAGGCCGAGCGGGGCGTGGTTCGCGGGGTGCTCCTGCTCGCCGATCCCCTGAGCGCTGGCGATACGGGGTACGACCGAGTCGTGACCCTCGGGGGCGAGCCGGGTACCCATAACGGTGGCGGAGTCTTCGCGAGGGACCTGCTTCCTGGGGACATCCAGGGACGATCAACCGATTTCTGCATCAGCTTGGACCCCGTATGCGACAACGAGAGCGCGAGCTCTTCCTTCGCGGCGTTCGCGGCTGACGTCCACACGATGTACGCGCAGTGCTGTGGCGAGTTTCCCGCGGCGATCACCTTGGGCGGCGAGTTCGCCCAGCGGCTGGCGGGCGCCTGAGACCACCCTCAAACGCCGCGGGGGCGGGGGGCGCGGCCAGGGGGCTGGCTCGGTCGGGGCCCTGGGAGTACCGCCGGAATGGAGCGGCTCACGGGGTCGGCGCCGACGGCGACCGAGCCCCCGTGGTGGGTGATGCTCAGAGGAGGGCCGGCGAGGATCTGGTAGGTCGCGGTGTCGGCGGTGACCGTCACGGCGACGCGTCGGGATCGGTAGCGCATGCGGAAGGCCAGCCGCGTGATGCCATGGGGTAGGCGTGGAGCGAAGCTCAGCCGGCCCGCTCGGGCGCGCATCCCACCGAACCCCGCGACGAGCGCGACCCAGGTTCCGGCAAGAGAGGCGAGGTGGAGGCCGTCGCCGGTGTTGTGCTTCAGGTTATGGAGGTCGACCAGCGCGGTCTCGCCGAGATAGTCGTAGGCCAGGTCCAGGTGGCCCACCTCGGCGGCGATGACGGCCTGCGAGCAGGCGGACAGCGACGAGTCTCGGACGGTCAGGGGCTCGTAGTAGGCGAAGTTGCGGGCCTTCTCGTCGGGGGTGAACGCGTCGCCCCGCAGGTGCATGGCGAGCACCAGGTCGGCCTGCTTGACCACCTGTTTGCGGTACAGGTCGAAGTAGGGGAAATGCAGCAACAGGGGATACTGGTCGGTGCGGGTGGCCGCGAAGTCCCACTGCGCATGGTCGGTGAATCCCTCGCTTTGGGGATGCACGCCGAGCCGCTCGTCGTAGGGGACGAGCATCGCGTTCGCTGCCGCCTGCCACGCCGCCGCCTCTTCGGCCGTCACGCCGAGCTCGGTCGCGCGGGCGGGCTGCCTCGCGGCCACCTCGGCGGCCGCTTGCAGGTTCTGCTGCGCCATGAGGTTGGTGTAGACGTTGTTGTCCGCGACGGCGCTGTACTCGTCCGGCCCCGTGACCCCGTGGATACGGAAGCGGCCCTCGGCGTCGTAATGGCCGAGGCTGTGCCACAGCCGTGCGGTCTCCACGAGCAGCTCGAGTCCCACGTCCGCCTCGAACCGCTGGTCCTCGGTGGCGTCGAGATAGCACACCACGGCATGGGCGATGTCGGCGTTGATATGGAACGCCGCCGTGCCGGCGGGCCAGTAGCCCGAGCACTCCTGGCCGCGGATCGTCCGCCAGGGGAACGCCGCGCCCCGCAGGCCGAGCTGCTCCGCGCGGGCGAGTGCCGATGGCAGCGTCAGCCTCCGCCACCGCAGCACGTCCGCGGCGGCATGAGGCCTGGTGTAGGTGAGCACGGGAAGGACGAAGGTCTCGGTGTCCCAGAAGGTATGCCCGTCATAGCCGGTCCCGGTCAGGCCTTTGGCCGGGATCGGGCGCTGCTCCGCCCGCGCTCCCGCCTGCAGCGTGTGGAGCAACGCGAAGCGCACGGCCTGCTGCACCTCGGCGTCGCCGTCGACCTCGACGTCCGCGTCCTCCCAGAACCGGTCGAGGTACGCGCGTTGCTCGGCGAGCAGCCCCTCCCACCCGGTCAGCCGCGCCGCCGCGAGCGCCGCCGCGACCTGATCGTGTACCGCGGGGCGGGACCGCCGGCTGGACCAGCCGTAGGCGAGGAGCTTCACGATGCGCAAGGTTTGCCCCGGCCGCAGCCGGGTCGCCACCGTGACCCGGGCCACGTCCGGCAAGCTGTTCGCCTCGATCGCCGACTCGCCCGGGCTGTCGATCACATGCTGCATGCCCGCGGCGATCCGCAGCCCGCTGTGCCGCGTGGAGTGGACCATCAGCGCGCCCGTACCGCTGGCGACGTGCTCCTCACCGACCAGCGGCGACTCTAGGACAGCCGCCACACGGGGATCCCGGGCCGCCTTGGGCAGCGGCTCGTTGGCGACCAGCTCGGACTGGACGACCAGGCGCAGCGGGCTCGCGACCGGCTCGACGGTGTAACAGATCGCGGCGACCGCCCGCTGGGTCAAGGACACCAGCCGGACTGTCTCCAGGCGTATCCCGCGGCCGGCCGGAGACGTCCACTCGGCACGGCGGGTCAGGGTGCCGGCGCGAAAGTCGAGCATCCGCTCGTGCGCCCCCAGCACCCCGTAACGGACGTCGAACGGCTCGTCGTCGACGAGCAACCGGATGAGCTTACCGTTCGTCACGTTGATCGCTGTCTGCCCCGATTCGGGATAGCCATACCCGGCCTCCGCGTACGGCAGGGGGCGCAGCTCGTACACCGAGTTGAGGTACGTACCCGGCACGCCGTGCGGCTCGCCCTCGTCGAGGTTGCCCCGCAACCCGATGTGCCCGTTCGACAAGGCGAACACCGCTTCGCTCTGCGCGAGCGCGTCGAGGCGCAGGCCCGACTCCCTCAGGCACCACGGCTCCACCCCATACACCGGTTGCTCGATCATGCCAGCTCCAGCAGCTCGGCCAGATCGTTGACCACGACGTCCGCGCCGCTGTCCCGCAGCGCCGCGGCTTGACCAGTCCGGTCGACCCCTACCACCAGCGCGAAGCCACCGGCATGGCCGGCCTGCACCCCCGCCAGCGCGTCCTCGAACACCGCGGCCTCCCGTGGCCCCACGCCAAGGTCAGCCGCCGCCGCGAGGAAGGTGTCCGGGGCCGGTTTCCCGGCCAGTCCTCGCTGCCCGGCGACCAGCCCATCCATCACGACGTCGAACAGGTCCGCGATCCCCGTCGCATCGAGCACCTGCCGGGTGTTCGCGCTGGACGAGACCACGGCTGAGCGCAACCCGGCGTCCCTGGCAAGACGGGCATACCGCACCGACCCGTCGAAGACCTCGACCCGGCCCTCGGAGAGCCGGCGCAGCACGAGCTCGTTCTTGCGGTTGCTCAGCCCGTGCACCGTCGCCGCGCCGGGCGGATCCGAAGGCGTCCCCTCGGGCAACGTGATCCCACGAGACTCCAGGAACGAGCGCGTCCCCGCCACCCGTGGCTTCCCATCGACGGAGCGTTCGTAGTCGCTCAAAGGGTCGAAGGCGACGAAGGGCTCTTTCCACTCCGCGGCTCTCTGGCGTAGGAACTCGTCGAACATCTCCTTCCACGCCGCCGCATGCACCGTCGCCGTGCGCGTCAACACGCCGTCCAGGTCGAACAGGCAGGCGCGCACACCCTCGGGAAGCCCCAACACCCGCCCTACGCTAGACGATCAGCGACGCTTGCGGGCGGTCCGGGCGGTGAGGGCGTCGGTCAGCCGCGCCATCGGGATGGTGAGCAGGACGAAGAGGAGGGCGGCGGCGAGGTAGGCGGTGTAGTTGAAGGTACCCGAGGCGTAGACCTGCGCTTGGCGCATGGCCTCGAGGGGGCCGATCACCGCGACGAGCGCGGTGTCCTTCTGCAGGGAGACGAAGTCGTTGAGCAGCGGCGGGACGACCCGCCGGACGGCCTGGGGCAGCACCACGTAACGCAGCTCTTGCACGTGCGTGAGGCCGAGCGACCGCGCGGCGGCGCGTTGGCCGTGCTCCACCGACTCGATGCCCGCGCGGAAGACCTCGGCGACGTAGGCGCTATACGTCAGCACCAACGCGATCACGCCGAGCACGACGGGGTCGGTCGGCACACCCCGAAGGCGCAACGCCGGTGCCCCGAACCCCACGACGAAGATGACGAGGATCGCCGGCAGGCCGCGGAACAGGTCGACATACGCCGTGCCCAGCACCCGCAACGGCAGGAACACCGGTGCGCGCACGCTCCGCGCCACGGCGATGGGCAGGCCCAGCGCGAGGATCAGCGGCTCGGCGATGAGAAAGATCTGGACGTTGAGCCATAGCCCCTCAAGCACCTGCGGGGATGCGGCGCGGAAGTCCTCCGGCGACAGGAACGTCTCACGCACCCGGGGCCAACCGGGCGAGCGGGTCACCACGAACACCAGGAGCACCGCAACCACCAGCGTGCTCGCGCACGCGACCAACGCCGATCGCATGGCAGGGCGGCGCCGACGGCTCACATGCAAGATTCCTCCGGATCCGGAGGAATCTTGCGCGTCAAAACCAGCGCGGCGGTCGGAGGGCGCAACAATCCTTCGTATACGGAGGAATGCCGCGGTTCCGCGTTCGTTGCGTGCCGCATCGGTGTCAGGGACCGCTGAGCATGGGCGCTCCCGCCGACTCGGACAGCCACCGTTGGGTCATCCGCTCCAGCTCACCAGACGACCTCAGCGCGTCCAGCGCTTGGTTCACGCAACCGACGAGCGGGTTGCCCTTCTCGAAGAGTAACCCGAACTCCTCAGGCGCCCCGCTCGGGGGCGGCAGCTGCCCGACGATCGTCGCCTCTGGCACCTCGGCGGAGGTGATGAAGAAGGCGGTCGGCAGGTCGACAACAATGCCGTCCACCTGACCGTTCCGCACGCTGCTCACGGCATCGTGGTAGTCGTTGAAGACCGCGGGCGCCCTCCCTGGCCGTACCACCTCGGTGATCGCGCGCAAGCTGGTCGTGCCCACCGCGCTGCCGAGCCTCGCGCCGCGAAGGTCGGCGACCGACCTCGCGCCCGCGATCGGCGAGTCCCGCAGCGCGACCACGGCCTGCCCGACGGTGTAATAGCCGTCGCTGAAGTCGACCGCCTGTTGGCGCTCGGGCGTGATCGAGATCTGACCGACGTCGAAATCGAACGCCTTGCCGCCTGGAGCGAACGAGGCGTTGAACGGCACGACGGTCCAGGCGACCTCTTCCCTCGAGAAGCCGAGCTCACCCGCGACGGCATACGCCACCGCGCTCTCGAACCCCATCCCGTTGCGAGGCTCGTCGTCTACGAACCAGGGCGGGAACGCCGGTGCGTCCGTGCCGACCGTCAGCTGGCCGGGCACGGTCAACGGCAACGCCCCCTTCTCACAGGACTGCACCCCGGTGGGCGTAGGCTCTGCGGCGGGTGCGCACGCGGCCATCGCGACCAGCGCGGCGAGGAGGACCAGCCGTCTCATCCCGCGATCTTCTCCTCCGCTTCCCGCCCGTCGTGAGCACGGGTGTAGGGGTACGGATAGGGGAGCTGGTAGCCGTCGCGCTCAGCGTCCTCGGCAATCGGGCGCAACAGCTCCAGGAGGACGTCCAGCGGAGGCTCCACGCCTTGCGCGAAGTCGTGGTACCGGACGACGAAGAGGGCAAGCCACGGCTGGTCAGGGACCCCCGTCCGCGGATCCATCTTGCCGTCCCGCGCCAGCCCGAACGCCGACTCGAGCACCTCCTCGGCGTTCAACGGTGGTCTCTTGGCCGGCCCAGGTCCGACTCCTGGTCCCCTGCCTCCAGGCGCAGGCTGCCTTCGAGGATCTGGAACGCTTTCGTCTGACGAGGGTGCAGATGAAGCCCGCCCGAGACGAACCCTCCGGGAACGACCCGTAGCTCCAGCCGGAGATATTCGCCGCCCGTGTCGGCGGCCGTCTCCAGAAACGTGATCCTCTCGCCGGTGATCGGATGCTCGATCATGTCACCTGATCGTGCCATCTCCCCGCTCCTTTCTTATGAGAACTCGACCGGGAATGCCTGCAGCCCCCGAAGCAAGAGGCTGGACCGCCACCTGAGGTCCTCGACCCCGACGGGGAGGCGGAGGCGCGGCAAGCGCCGTAGCAGCGTGGCGATCGCGACCTGGCCCTCGATGCGGGCCAAAGGTGCGCCGAGGCAGAAGTGGATGCCCCGACCGAACGCGAGGTGCCTGGTGTCCCCACGGGTGATGTCGAGCTGGTCGGCGTGCGCGAAGCTCGCCTGGTCGCGATTGGCTGAGCTGATCGCGACGAGGACGGCGTCACCCTTGGCGATCGGCTGGCCGGCCAGCTCTAGGTCCTCGAGAGCGAACCGCCACGTCGACGTCTCGACCGGCGAGTCGTAGCGCAGTAGCTCCTCGACGGCCGCGCCGATCAATGCCGGGTTCTCCCTAAGCAGGGCGAGCTGGTGGGGATGGTGTAGCAGCGCGAGCATCCCGTTGCCGATGAGGTTGGTGGTGGTCTCATGGCCCGCGATGAGCAGCAGCCAGATCATCCCGAGCAGCTCGGGCTCGTCCAGGGCGTCGCCGGACTCCTCGGCCTGGACCAACCCGGTCACGAGGTCGTCGCCGGGGTCGGCGCGCTTGCGCTCGCACAGCCTGCGCAGGTAGGCGGCGAAGTCCGCCCGCGCGCGGCGGATCGGCTCACGAGAGCCGCTGAAGTCGTTGGTGAACATCACGTTCGACCAGGCCCTGAACTGATCCCGGTCGGCGGGTGGGACGCCCAGAAGCTCGGTGATCACGATGATCGGTAACGGGAACGCGTAGTCGGCGATGAGGTCCATGCAGCCAAGATCGGCCACCACGTCGAGGAGATCGTCGGCGATGTGTTGGACTCGCGGCCGCAGCCGCTCGACGAGCCGCGGGCTGAACGCCTTGCGCACCAGTGCCCGCAGTCGGGTGTGGTCGGGTGGGTCGACGGTGAGCATGTGCCGGCCGAAGGCGCCGCTGTCACCGAGAAGGTACGCGAAGTTGCCTTCAGGGGACTGGTTACGGGTGTCCTTGGACAGGCGTGGGTCGACGAGCGCCTCGGCGACGTCGTCGTACCGGGTCACCAACCAGAAGCGGCGCCCGTCCGGCAGCTGGACCCGGCAGACCGGCTCGCTCGCCCGCAGGTGCTCATAGAGCGGATGCGGGTCAGCCCGGCCGGAGGGGCTGAACAGCTCGGCCGACGTGGAGAGAGTTGCTTGGCTCATGCCCCGATGGTGAACGAGCCCGCTTGACGTCCGCTTGACGCGAGGCGCGTGCCCGAACGGTTGACTCTCGGCTCATGCGGGTGCGGGTAGCTGTTGGGTGAGGCCGAGGTCGGTGAGGAACCGGGTATAGCGCGCGGGATACGCGAGCCCGAACACCGTCCAGAACAGCGCGCCGCCCACGAGGACGCTCGCGACGATCCCCAGGATCTTGCCGATCGCGCCGAGCCACCACACGGCACCGGCCCCCGCGAGCCCGATCGCGGCGACGATCGCGAAGAACCCCACGTCCCCGAGCGTGGCGCCCGAGGCGAGGCCGACGAGAAAGATGCTGAGCGGCGCCAGGGCGGCCAGCGCCAGCTCTACTGTCCCCAGCCGGCTATACGTGGGACGAGTCCCGGTCGCCAGCGCTGCGGGCGCGGTCGTAACGGTCATGACGAACATCTCCCTTTCCTTCCCCGCGGGGACCCTGCCGGTCCGCATCACGACCGATATTGCCGACCGGCCGTTACGGGACCGTCCTGGTCACGTCCGTAACGATCCCGGAACGACGTTGCCGTATCCGAAGAGTGGAACGACGCCGGCCGCCCGGTCGGTGCGAGCAACCAAGGGAGAACCGATGAAGCACATGTGCGGGCGCATTCGCCGGCGCGGCGCGGCCGTCGCGCTGGTCGGGGCGGCGCTGGGTCTTTCCGCCTGCGGTCAGCAACCGGCGGGAGGGCAGGCAGCATCCGGAGACGTCGACGCCTACTGTGAGGCAACGCTCGGGTTCGAGTCGTTGACCGGCCCGGAGGTCGACTTCGAGACGGCCAGCCCCGAAGAGATCATGCAGGCGAACAAGGACTACGCGGCGCAAGAGATGCAGCCGCTGGCCGACCAAGTCGCGGCGGCGGCCCCGGCCGAGATCGCCGGGGACATCGCCGTGATCACCGGCGCGGTCGCCATGGTGGCCGAGACCGGCGACGACGCGGCGTTCTACGTCGCGCCAGACGTGGCCGCCGCCAGGCAGCGCGCCGTCGAGTTCGCGGCGGCTCAATGCGGGTGGGCGACGGTCAACGTGACCGGGGTCGACTACGCCTTCGAGGACGTGCCGGACACCCTCCAGGCAGGCACGACGAGATTCGCGTTCACGAACGAGGGCGGCGAGGCCCACGAGATGGTGATCTTCCGCAAGGCCGAGGGCGTGACCGAGCCGGTCACCGACCTGCTCGCGCTGCCCGCAGAGGAGGCGTTCAGCAAGGTCCAGTTCGTCGGTGTGGTGCCGCCCTCGCCGACAGGCCAGGCGGGCAACGCGGTCGCCGAGCTCGAGCCGGGTAGCTACGCGATGGTCTGCTTCCTGCCGGTCGGCGGCGGCGAGGACGGGCCGCCCCACTTCATCGAGGGCATGGTCCACGAGTTCATGGTCACGTAGGGCCGATGGCGGTTCCACCGAACAGGGATTTCGGGGCGTATAGGCCCCGAAATCCCTGTTCGGGGAGAGAGACACACCCCCGCACCCGTAACGATCTCGGGACGCTTGAAGGGCACCCTTAGAGCCATGAGCGGATTGGAGAGCCTCAGACGGGTGATCCGGCGCAAGCCGGTGACCGAGCTCGCGGCCGAGCGGCCGCCGGCCGCGCCGCTGCCGCCCGACGAGGCTCCCCCGCTCGACATCGCCCCCGACGACCCGCTCCTGGGCCTGCTCGCGATGAGCAGCGGCGCCGTGAACGTCGACACGATCGAGCTGGACTCGCCCGCGGTCGCCGCGCTCAAGGAGGCGGGGATGAAGCTGGTCGTGCCGCTGTTCGCTCAGGGCGAGCTGATCGGGATGCTCAACCTGGGCCCCCGGCTGTCCGAGCGTGAGTACTCGCGCGACGACGAGAAGCTGCTCAGCGACCTGGCCGGGTACGCCGCTCCCGCGGTGCGGGTGGCGCAGCTCGTCCGCGAGCAAGAGGCCGAGATCCGGGACCGTGAGCGGCTCGCCCAGGAGCTGCGGGTCGCCACCGCGATCCACCAGCAGTTCCTCCCCAAGGAGCTGCCGGACCTGCCCGGTTGGCACGTCGCCGCGTACTACCAGCCCGCGCGGGAGGTCGGTGGCGACTTCTACGACTTCATCGAGCTACCCGACGGCCTGGTCGGCATCGTCATCGGCGACGTGACCGACAAGGGCGTCCCGGCCGCGCTGGTCATGGCCACCACGCACAGCATCCTGCGCAGCGATGCGCCGCGGCTGGTCGCTCCTGGCGAGGTGCTCGCGAGGGCAAACCAGTTGCTGGTAGCGGAGATGCCCCCCGCGATGTTTGTGACCTGCCTCTACGCGGTGCTGGACCCGGCGACGGGGCGGTTGCGGTACGCGAACGCGGGGCACGACCTGCCCTACCTGAGGACGCGCTCCGGCGTCGTCGAGCTGCGCGCCACGGGCATGCCGCTCGGGCTGCTGCCGGACATGGTCTACGAGGAGAAGGAGACCATCCTGGCTCCCGGCGACGGGCTGCTGCTCCACAGCGACGGGCTGGTCGAGGCGCACAACGCCGATCGGGCGATGTTCGGCTTCCCGCGCCTGAAGGAGCTGGTCGGCCAGCGCGACGGTGGCGAGGCGTTGATCGACCTGCTCCTCGTCGAGCTCGACCGCTTCACGGTCGACGGGTGGGAGCAGGAGGACGACATCACGCTGGTGACGCTCCAGCGGCGTGGCGGTGACCCGGTCGTGCTCGCCGACTTCTCCGTGCCGAGCGAGCAGGGCAACGAGAAGCTCGTCATCGCCGAGATCGCCCGCGCCGCGGCGCCGCTGGGGCTGTCCACCTCGCGCATGGAGAAGCTCAAGACCGCGGTCGCCGAGGCCACGATGAACGCCATCGAGCACGGCAACCTCAACCAACCCGAGCTGCCGGTCGCCGTCCGCCTGATCGCATTCCCGGACCGCGTGGTTGCCCAGATCGCTGATCAGGGCGGGGGTCAGCCAGCACCCACCGTGGATGCTCCTGACCTGGAGGCCAAGCTCGCCGGGGAGCAATCTCCTCGCGGGTGGGGGCTGTTCCTCATCGAGCACATGGTCGACGAGCTGCGGACCAGCGAGGACGGCGGCACGCACACGATCTATCTCACGCTGTATACGAAGGGAGGGCCCGATGGCAGCGACACAGTTTGAGGCGACCGTCCGCCACCGCGACGGTCAGGCCGTCATCGGCCTTGCCGGCGACATCGATCGGGGGGCCGAGGCGCAGCTGTCCGCCGCCTACGACCATGCGGTGGCCAACGCCAACGGCGATGGCAGTCTGCTGCTCAACTTCGCACGCGTGGCATACATCAACAGCACGGGGATCGCGTTGATCGTGGGGCTGCTCGCCCGCGCGCGGCAGGAGCGTCGCCAGGTCACCGCGTGTGGGCTGTCGCCGCACTACCGGGAGATCTTCGAGATCACCCGCCTCTCCGACTTCATGACCATCGTCCCGGGCGACGAGGCACCCATCGACACAAGGAGGTGACACCATGCTGGACCTGAACGTTCGCCAGACGGGAGACGCGAGCATCGTTGACATCAAGGGCGACCTGACCGCGGCCTGCGAAGGCGAGCTGATGGAGGCCTACCAGAAGGCCGATCGCGCGGGTACCAAGGTGATCGTGCTGAACTTCTCCCACCTCGACTACATGAACAGTGGCGGGATCGGCCTGCTCGTGACGCTGCTCGTGCGGGCGAAGCGCCAACGCCAGCAGCTGCGCGCGTACGGTCTGTCCGACCACTACCGCCAGATCTTCGAGCTGACCCGCCTCGACGAGGCGATCGGCATCCACGACACCGAGTCGGCGGCGCTCGTCGCCGCTGGTACATGAGGGGAACGGCATGGAACCCGCGCGTGACACCGCGTTCTGGGCTGGCTACGTCGAGCGGCTCGATGTCCTCCAGACCCCTGAGGGGGTGGTCAACCTCAACGTCAGCGGGCGGCGGGTGACCAGCCCCATCCATGGGTTTGGGAAGATGTGGCAGAAGACCTACACCATCCGGCTTGAGGGCGCGGACGTCTCGCCCGAGCAGCTCGTAAAGGTATGGAAAGAGCGGTTCGGGGACTTCTGGCCGCGCCATGCCCGCTTCCATGGCTCGCTCGCCGGCATCACGCCGGGCGACGTCGCGCTGATCAACCTGCGCATTGGCGGGATGGCGATGACCACTGGCGTGCTTGTGCTCTACGCCGACGACGTCTCGTTCACCGTGATGACGCCGCAGGGCCACCAGTTCTCGGGATTCAACACGTTCAGCGCCGAGCAGGACCGCGGCGTGACCGTCGCGCAGATCCAAGCGCTCGTCCGGGCGAGCGACCCAATCTACGAGCTGGGCATGCCAGTGGTAGGGCACCGGGCGGAGGACGCGTTCTGGACCAGCACGCTCCAGTCGGTGGCGGCACACTTCGGCGCCCAGGGCAACCCCGTGGAGCTCCGCCGCGTCTGCGTGGACTCCAAACGCCAATGGCGCCACTGGAAGAACGTGTGGCACAACGCCGCCGTCCGCTCGGGGCTCTACCTGCTCGCCACACCCGCGCGCCGCCTGCGCAAGGCCTGACGGGCCGGCCGCGCTATTCCTGCACTGTGCAGAGTTATGCCGGTATTTCGGCCTAACTCTGCACAGTACGGCGAAGTAAGGCGACGTCAAGCGAACGTCAAGCGGCCTGGGCCAGTTTTGGGGGAGGCGCACGAGCGGATAGCCCGTGCGGTGGTCCCAGGAGATACCCGCGATGAGGTACATGGTTGGTTGCATCGGGCTGCTCGTGATGGCGGTGGCGGCGTGCGCGCTCGCACCGCCCACGCCAAGTAACGAGCAGGTCCCCCCGGCGCGCAGCCAGGAGTACACGGTCCTTATGGGACCAGACGACTACGGCACGCAGTTGAACGCGTACTTCCCCGGGGCTGTCACGGCCCGTCCGGGAGACGCGCTGGTGTTCGAGAACCGCTCGATCGCGCCCCACACGATCACGTTCGGCGTCGGGCCGGACCCGCTCGACTGGCCGCCGCAGATCACCCCCGATGGCCAACCCAACCCGGCCGCGCTCGGCCCGTGCGCCACCGACCAGGCGCCGACATTGGCGACGACGTCGTGTCTTGGCGAGGAGGCCGTGCCGCTGCCGGCGTTCACCGGCCAGGGGTTGTGGACCTCCGGCGTGCTGCCTCCGAGCGGCCCCGACGTGCCGGTCGAGGTCAGGTCGGCCCAGCTCGAGCTGTCCGAGGACATCAGGCCAGGCCGCTACCGGTACGTCTGCATCATTCACCCGTCGATGGCCGGCACCGTAGAGGTCGTCGACGGCGATGCCGCTGCGCCGTCACCGGCGGAGGTGGCCCAAGCCGGGCGGGACGCCCATGCCCAGGCGTTGTCCGCGGTCGCGCACCTGGACGCGCCCGACCCAGAGGCTGGCGGGGGAGGTCCCACGATCGCCACGGTTGGGGAGACGCGATCGCGTCGGTCAACCAGTTCTTCCCCGCCACCGTCACCGTGCCCACGGGGACGACCGTAAGCTGGGCGATCGGCAGCCCCACGGAGGGCCACCTCATCACCTTCGGCCAGCCCCCATTCTCCTCTCTGGAGGATCCGGCGTTGCTCGCTCCCGCCGGAGCCGCGTCCGGCGGTGAATACGCCGGTGGGCTCGCCCACTCGGGGCTCATCTCCAGGGATCCGCGCTTCCCGGCGCAGACCTACGCGCTGCGCTTCACCCAGCCAGGAACCTACCGCTACGTCTGCCTGATCCACCCCGGCATGCAGGGCGACATCATCGTCACGCCCTGACGTGGCCTGCGTGCGGTCAGGTTCGGTTCGCCGTGTGCCTGACCGCTTTGGTAGCTCGCAAGAGGTGCGGGACGACGCCTTCGGTGATCACCGCGAGGGTGAATCGCTCATGGCAATCGGTGGCCGAGAGCGAGGCGAGCGTTCGGCCACGCTCGTCAGTTACCGGAACGGCGACCTCGACCGAGTCAGGAACGTAAGGATCCGCGAGCGCGAGGTAAAGGGACTGCGCCCAATCGTTTCGTTGCTCAATGGTCACCGAGGCATCCGTTGCCTGTTTCCATACGTCAAGGTCGGCTCGTGCGAGAAGGACGCGTCCCGCGGCGGTGTCGAGCGCGGGATGGACGCGGTGTGAGATCCGGTGAATTCCCTTCGTGTGCGCTCCGTCGATACGGTCGACATACACGACTGAGTCGCCGGAGAGCAGCGCCACTTGGATGGTCGCCCCAGTGGTATTGCGCAGTTGAACGAGGTAAGGGGACAATGCCTGGACGACGGGCTGCCGCATGAGGTAGTGCTGAGACAAACGAATGAACTCAGGGCCCAGGCTGTAAAGGGGAGAGTCGGGATCTTTGGTGACAAGGCCGCTCACTGTGAGGGAACGCAGAAGGCGATAGACGGTCTGCAACGTAAGGTCTGCTCGCTTCGCAAGCTCGCTTAATTGCTGATCAGCTGGTCCTACTCTGAGCAGCTCGACCAGGCGAAGGGCGCTAGGAACCGTGCCGAGCCTGTCGGGGTTGGCGACATCGCTTTCCATATCCCCGGTACCGTATCGCCGGGCCGCCTCAAAGGCCACCCTGCGAAGTAGCGGAATTATGTCAATATTCGCCCAGGCCACGCGTATAGGTTAACCAGTGCAGAAGTTACGAGGCGCGCAGTCGCTCAGCCGCGAGTACCGCGGCTAGTTCTCTCTCGTCGTGCTCCAGAGCCATGACGACCGCATCGGGCAGCATGGCGGCCCGCAACTCGGCTTCGACCTCCTCGTCGGACAGCACCGTGAGAGCGGCGCGGACCAGTGCCGTGGCGGTTTGGGGACCCGCCAACTGGTTGGCGGCCCTTGCCGCGTGGGCGAGTGCCCCGGCAACCGTTCGGGCGTCCATCACCGCGGGGGGAGGCCGTAGAACGGCCCCAACCGGAAGGCCAGGGGGCGCACCTTCATGCCTTGCTCCTCTCGCGCCATTACGCTTCGTTAACTTCCGCTTACTAGCTGGCGTAAGCCGCGCACGTGCGTTATCGTAATCACGGTAGGCTGCGAATGCAAGCGCAGGTGCACGTGCATATGGACTGTGCCCGGAGGTGGCCCGGACCGGGAGCCCGAATTGCCGCGAAGGGAGGGATATGGACGCTGACAAGCCAGGAGGTGGCCCTACCGTTCTTCGTATCCTTCTCGGCGCTCAGCTTCGGCGGCTCCGTGAGGCAATGGGTCTCACCCGTGAGGCGGCCGGGTACACGATCCGTGCCTCCGAGTCCAAGATGAGCCGTTTAGAGCTCGGTCGCGTCAGCTTCAAAGAGCGCGACGTGGCCGATCTCCTCATCCTCTATGGCGTCACGGACGCCGACGAGCGGGATTCGTTGTTGTCCCTGGCCCGGCAAGCCAACGAGCCGGGTTGGTGGCATCGCTACAGCGACCTCCTGCCGAGCTGGTTCCAGGCATACGTGGGCCTAGAGGAGGCGGCATCCCGCATCCGCACCTACGAAGTGCAGCTCGTCCCTGGTCTGCTCCAGACCGAGGAATATGCCCGCGCTGTCACAGCCCAGGGCCTAGAGACGAAATCGCCTGAAGAGGTCGACCGATGGGTCAGCTTGCGCATGCGGCGCCAACGGCTACTGACTCGGGCGGGTGCTCCAAGGCTGTGGGCTGTGGTGGACGAGGCTGCCTTACGGCGCCCGATCGGTGGCCGCGACGTGATGCGCGGTCAACTCGAGCACCTGATCGCCGTGACAAAGATGCCGAATGTCACGCTCCAGCTGATGCCCTTCCATTCTGGCGGGCACCCGGCGGAGGGTGGGGCGTTCGTCATCTTCCGGTTCGCCGAACCGGACCTACCCGACGTCGTCTACCTCGAGCAGCTCGCGAGCGCGTTGTACCTGGACAAGCGAGACGACGTGGACCGGTACGCCGAAGTCATGGACCGCCTATCCATCCAGGCTGAAAGTCCGGATAAATCCGCCGAAATCATCGAGAAGATCCTCACGGAGGCGTAGATGAACCAGGCATACAATGGCATATCCGCCGCAGCGTTGTCCCAAGCCAAGTGGCAGAAGAGTCGATTGAGCAAGTCGAACGGCAACTGCGTGGAGATGGCGACATTGCCGACAGGACAAGTCGCCGTCCGCAACTCTCGGCACCCGGCAGGGCCCGCGCTAATCTACACACGGGCCGAGATCGCGGCGCTCATTCAAGGAGCCAAGGACGGCGACTTCGACAACCTGGTCTGACACGTAGGTAGCCGAACTGCCATAGGCCCACCTGGCCCTTAACCTTGTGGGCCTATGGCACTGTACGAAGTCCTCAACTGCGCCGCAAGGAGGAGACGGGGAGTGACGGAAGAACGTCTGGCTCCAGCCGGCATCGACGTACGCACACCTCACGCCGCACGGGTGTATGACTATGCTCTCGGCGGGAAGGACAACTTCGCCTCGGACCGGGGCCTGGTCGATAAGCTCCGCGGCCTCATCCCGGCCGCACCACTCGTCGCGCGGGAAAACCGGGCGTTCTTAAGTCGTGCCGTCCACTATCTGGCCGCCGAGGCGGGCATACGGCAGTTCCTCGACGTCGGGAGTGGCCTCCCCACCCAGGGCAACGTGCACGAGATTGCACAAAAGGTCGCTCCGGACACGCGCATCGTCTACGTCGACTATGACCCAGTCGTGCTCGTCCACGGCCGGGCGCTGCTGTCCGGTGCCGAGAACGCGACGATTATTCAAGGGGATGTGCGTCAGCCGGGTGCGATCCTTGAGCATCCCGCCGTAGCGAAGCTGATCGACTTTGACGAACCGCTGGCGCTCCTGTTCGTCGGGCTGTTCCACCTCGTGGCCGATGACGACGATCCCGCGGGGCTTGTGGCGCACTTCAGGGAGGTACTGGCGCCAGGCAGCCACTTGGCGCTCTGCCATATCACCGGGGACTATCAATCCTCAGAGGCCGTGGCCCAGTGGGTAAACGTGTTCGGAAGCATGGCGGAGCCCATGGTCCCGCGGCCCTTCGATCAGGTCAAAGCGCTGTTCGAGGGTTTCGACCTCGTCGACCCCGGCCTCGTCAAGGCGTCCGAGTGGCGACCTCACCTCCCAGGCGCGGTGGGACCGGCCCCTAAGTCGAGGTGGCTCCTCGCTGGCGTCGGCCGCAAGACCTAGGCGGACGTTCGGGGACTGCCCAACCTGTATCCACCCGCCGCCACAGGTCATATACGCAGCTGGGATGCTTTCCTCCGTATAAGCAGGATTGTTGCGTCCTCCGCCCGGCGCGCTGGTTTTGAC
>JBOGED010000315.1:0-20224 GCA_050743625.1 Egibacteraceae bacterium
CCGCCACACAAACTCGACCCTTGCATACCCGGGCGAACCGGCAGCCCCCACCTCAGGGGTTCGAGGATCTGCCCAAGTTCGCGCCGGGCCGGCTCGAGCCCCGTGAGGCTATGACGACATCTGAACCCCAGCGCGATCTTTGGGGTTCCCGACGGTTCCGCCACCGAGCACAGCTTTCCCGCGCAGGCGCGGGATCATTGGCGCTCCACGCCAGGCACCCGCGGAATGGCCCGTTTCCCGCGTCCACGCGGTAAAACCGCAGGTCCACGTCAGACAGCTTGCGCTGGCTACGATCAAGACTCCAAACGGTCCGCGTCTGGGGGAACGCGGAACACCCTACGGCCTCCATCTGCGGAACGCCCGGGCAGGCGCGTCCCCGGTTGTCGAGGTCTCTGCCCGGGCGCTCCGACGTCTGCACTGTGCAGACTTTTGCCGGCATTCCAGCACAAGTCTGCACAATGTGACGTGGGACTATTCATAAGTAAGCGTGCATTGTGCAGGTTAATGCCGATATTCGGCAGAATCATGCACAGTGCAGCCGTGGGTCGCGCCGTTGGCCGCGCTCGCGGCCAACGGGATGCAAAAGCTATTTTACGCGCTTTGCCTATTTAAGTAGCTTTTGAGCAACTTCTTGGGATCTTTCTTCGGGTCCTTTCCGAACAGGTTCTCCCGGCGGTCCCACACCCAACCGCCGAAGTCTATCCTTCCGGCATACCGGTAGTCGTGATCGTAGATATAATCGTCAGAATCGACTTTTCCGATAAATATGCCATCGTCATAGATGTAAGTTTCCGCCACCGCCGCCCCCTCCTTATACCTCATACCTCGCGCAGTCTCCCGATGCGCATATCACCCACCACGGCAATCATAGCTTTGTTACCTCTACATTTCCGGTGAGTTCTCTGCGATTGGTGTGGTCACGCGCCTGCCAGGAGGTGGTGCGGCGCACAAGGTCGGGGCTGCATGGTACGCACCCGGAGCGATAGCATCAGGCTTAGGACCTGGGCGTGAATACTTTCGCTGCCCGCTTACACTCGCGTGGATAGGCGCCGGCCCTCGGTGCGCAGGAGCTGCATGGGTGAGAGTGCAGCTGGGATGAAAATAGACCAAAGGAGCGAACTACAAAATAGCCGCCGCGCTGCAGCGCTCGGCTGCGGCGATTTTCATCCGTCAACGGGTGGGCCGCAAGGCCCATGGGATGCTTTCCTTCCTTATACGGAGGATTTCTGCAGGTTCAACGCGCGCCGCGGGAACAAGACCGCAGGTTTCCTTCGGATGAGGAAAACTGCGTGGGGCCGACACACCCACCCGCCCTTAACCGTCTCGACGCCCGCGTGAGGCGCGGTTCGGCGAACCGCGTGAGGCTCCGCAGGAAATAACGCATAAAACGGTCATAATTGGGCGGGTCTTACCGTTCTTACCAGGACATTCATCCTTCTGGGTCAGGAGTCCCGGCCTATCCGCGCGACTCTTAAGCGCTTGACGGCAGGAGGCTGCCGAAGAACTCCACCAGGACGACCGCTTCGTTGTCTCGTTGCGCGGGTTTGCGGTGGTGGGGGATGCGTTGGCCGGAGAATAGGAACGGGACGGCGCTGATCTCGAAGGGGGTGGCGCCGTCGGGCAGCCCGCTGGTGGCCTGGGCAAGGCTGTGGATCTCCTCGAAGGGGGTGTCCGCCAGGTCCAGGTAGCAGTGCAGGGGCTCGACCGGGCCGCTGAGCAGCGTCAGCAGCACCAGCTCGCAGCCGTAGGGGTCGGTGTGGAGTCCCATGGAGTCCCCGGAGCGGTGGTAGAGGTAGCCGGCTCCGGTCGGCGCGACGATCGCGCCGGTCTCTGCCCTGATCAGCCGAGAGACAGACCCCTTCCAGTGCGCATCGTGCAGCAGGGGCCCGGAGCCGGCGGAGCAATACCGGCCGCCGCTGCTGACGCTGCCTCGCCCGTCGACACTCGCGGTCTCGCAGTGGTACTCGGTGGCAGACCCGCGTTGCTCGAAGGCCTCGTCGCGCAGCGCGGCGCGGGTGGGCTCGTCGATGGCGGAGGGGAGCCGGAGGTGGACAGAGCCCATGCCGGGTGCGCTGTTGCGCTGGTCGTGCTCAAGCTTGGGCCAGCCCCACAGGTCGGCGTCCCCGCAGGGAAAGATCGCCTCGTAGAGGTCTCGGACCTGGGGACCAGGCGGGTGCTCGCAGGGCTGCGGCGGCGGGGCCAGCGAGCCCGCGCTGACGCCGGTGCCGGCCACCAGCGTTTCGCAGTCCGAAGTGAACTTCGACCGGTCGGCGCCGTGGAGTCGCCAGTAGCGGTCGAGCAGTGGCGGCGCGGGAATGTCCCGCTGCGGATAGGCCAAGCGCAGCAGCAGGAAGCGGCGGTACTCCATGCCGGTTTGGCCGGCGACATAGTAGGGCGCGTCGGCGTCGACGCCGCGCGCGAACCCCTCCTGCGCGTCGGACAGGTCCAGCCAGGCCACGCGTTCCCGCACCTCGGCGCCGACCGCGAGCTCAGCTGACGGGTCCGTCGCGCTCATGTCAGAAGCCCTCCTCGTTGGCGATCTCCGCAGGGGACCACGTGGCATCCAGCTGTGAGGCGAGCAGCTCCACGTAGGCGCCCCCGCGTGCGATGAGTTCTTCGTGGGTGCCGATCTGCGCGACGCGCCCGCCGGTGAGGACAACGACTCGGTTGGCGGCGCGGATCGTGGACACGCGGTGGGCGATGACCAGCGAGGTGCGCCCGCGGCGGGCCTGTGCCATCGCGACGGCGACCTCTCGCTCGCTGGCGGCGTCCAGGTTGGAGACGGCCTCGTCCAAGATGAGGATCGGCGCGTCTTTGAGCAAGGCGCGCGCGATCGCGATCCGTTGGCGCTGGCCGCCGGACATGCGCGCGCCGAGCTCACCTGCGACGGTCTGGAAGCCGTCGGGCAGGCGCGCGATGAACTCGTCGGCCAGCGCACCGCGGGCGGCCCGCTCGACCTCCTCGTCGGTGGCGTCGGGGCGGCCGAGGCGGATGTTCTCGAGCAGCGAGACGTTGAACAGGTACGCGTCCTGTGGCACGAGCGTCAGCAGTTGCCGCAGGTTCTCCTGGGGGAAATCGCGCACGTCGTGGCCGCCGATGGTGATCGATCCCTCGCTCTGGGTCCCACAGGCGCAGCAGCAGGTTGGCGCACGTCGACTTGCCGGCACCGGAGTGGCCGACCAGCGCGACCGTCTCGCCGGGCGCGATCTCGAACGTGGCGTCCGTGACCGCTTCGCGCAGCCCAGGGCCGTAGCGAAAGCTGACGCCGTGGAAGCCGATCCGGGGATCGATCGGCCCGTCGGGTGGGACGCGCACGAGGTCTGATACCGGGACGGGCGCCTCGAGGACCGTCGTGATCCGGTCAGCCGCGGCGGCGACCAGGTTCAGCTCGCGCGCGGCGTCGATGACCTTGATCACTGGCATGAGCGATCCCGCGGCCAGGACCACGGCGACTGGCAGCCACGTCCGGTCGAGCGATCCGTCCGCGACGAGCGCGGCGCCCGTGACCAGGACGGCGAGCATGCCGGCGACCGTGATGGTGTCCGTCGCCGCGCGCTCTAGGCCGGAGCGCCGGCCATGGGAGATGTGCGCCGTCCGCAGCGTGCGGCCGCGCCGGCGCAGCAACGCCAGCCGCTGCGCTCCGGCACCGAACGCGACGAGCTCGCGCAAGCCCTGGAAGACGTCGACCGTTTCCGCGCTGATCTCGCCGAGCGTCTCACGCACTTGGCGGCCCTGGTCCTCGGCGCGGCGACGCAGCCACGACGGGATGGTCGCCAGCAGCGCGAGCGCCGGGGCCAGCGCGAGCGCCAGCGACCAATGAAAGCTGATCAGCGCGATACCCGTCGCCACGGGCACGACTGCCGGGACGACCAGGGGGCTGGGCATGTGCGAGAAGAAGTTCTCGAGCTGCTCGACATTCGAGATCGCCGTCGAGCCAAGATCCCCCGAGCGACGCTCGAGCATGTACCCGGGCGAGAGACGCTCAAAAGCGGAATACAGCGCTTCGCGCACGTCGACGAGCACCCGGTGCCCCGCGACGTGGGCGAAGTAGCCGTCGGCCATGTTCGTCACCGTAGCGGGCACGGCCAACGCGCAGAGCACGATCACGCCTGCCCGTAGCTGTGCCGCGGACGCGCCGCCGGCCGCCTCGGCGACGAGATAGGCCCCGGTGCCCGCGGAGGCGAGCAGCAGCAACTGATTGACAAGCCCCAGCGCGATCGAGAGCAGGATCATCGACCTCTGAGGGCCGAGCAACGGCACTAGTGAACGCAGCCGTGCCGTGAGAGAGCGCCGTATCGCGCCGGGCGGACCCGCCGTGTGAGCGCTCAACTGACCGGCTCCGACTGGGCGGCGACGAGCTGCGCGTACGCGCCTTGGGCGTCGAACAGGCTCTGGTGGCTGCCTTCCTCCAGAACCCGCCCCGCCCCTAGTACCAGGATGCGGTCGGCGTCGCGCACGGTGGAGAGGCGGTGAGCGATCACCAGCGTCGCGCGCCCACGGCTCAGCCTGTCAAGGGCGTGCTGGATCTCGGCCTCGTTGGCGGCGTCGACGCTCGACGTGGGCTCGTCGAGCACCAAGATCGGCGCGTCCTTCAAGAGCGCGCGGGCGATCGCGATGCGCTGGCGTTCTCCGCCGGACAGCTTCAGCCCGCGCTCGCCGATGACCGTGTCGTAGCCGTTCGGCAGCTCGCGGATGAACTCGTGCGCGCGCGCTGCCCGGGCGGCTGCCTCGATCGCATGGTCGTCAGCGTCGGCGCGACCGACAAGGAGGTTGTCGCGGACAGATCCGTGGAAGAGATAGGTGTCCTGAGCGACCACGCTGACCAGCGCCCGCAGCTGGCTCAGCGCCAGGTCGCGGATGTCGCGACCACCGACGAGGATGCGACCCTCGTCCAGCTCGAAGAAGCGCAGGAGCAACGAGACGACCGTGGTCTTGCCAGAACCCGACCGGCCGACGAGCGCGACGCGCTCACCCGGCGCGACCCGGAGCGAGAACCCGCTGAGTGCAGGTTCGGAGCGCTCGCGGTAGGCGAAGCTCACGTCGATGAACCGTATATCCGCCTGGTCCGCCGGCACCATTGGCGACGCTCGACCATCCTGCGGGGGTTCGACCACGTCGGGGGGCGTGTCGAGCAGCTTGAGGATCTCCTTACCGCCGGAGATGCCTTTGTAACCGGCATGGAACGCGGTCTGCAGGTTCCCCAGCGGCCGGAAGCACTCGCGCGTGAGAAACAGGATCGTGAACAGCTGCGTGATCGTCAGCGTGCCGTCGGCCGCGTGCAGGATGCCGATGCCGATCGCGGCGGCGGTGCCGATCGGGACGACAAGCTCGGCGAGGCCGGCGGTCCAGCACCAGACAGCGGTCACGCGGTTCGCGAAGAGCGCCAGGCGTTCGGCGCGCTCGCGCAGCTCGGCCCCGCGACGGCGGCTCGCGTTGAACGCCTTCAGCGTCGCCATCCCTTGGATCGCGTCGAGGCTCCCGGAGTACACGTCACGATAGGCCTCCGACCATCCCTCGCAGGCATTGTCGATGTAGCGCCAGGAGCCCAAGTACGCCAGCGGGGCGCCCAGCGCGAAGACGAGGATGACCGTCCCGGCGAGCGGGTCGAGGACGATCATGTACGCGGTGACCCCAAGGGCACCCAGCGCGCAGGCGAACATCTCCGGCAGGAAGCGCCCCACGAACGGGTCGAGGTGCTCGACCGCGTCCACGATCGTGGCCTGCATGCTGCCGGTCCGCGTGCGCTGAAGCGATCCGGGCCCGAGCTCGAGCAGCTTCACGGTCAGCCGCTCGCGCGCGGCCTCCTTCACGACCCCGGAAACGGCGAACGCGCAGGCCTCGCGAGTGGCGAGCAAGACCGCGCGCAACCCTTGCAACACGACGATGCCGCCGACCTTGAGGAGGATCGACGCGACATCGCCGCCTTGGAAGACCTCAGCGAGCACCCGGGCGAGGAGAAGACCCTGCGCGACGTAGGTGGCGGTCACGCACAGCCCCAGCCCCACCAACCCGGCCACACGCCAACCCGCGCCCGGGGCCAGGCCGAGCACCCGTGTAGCGATCGCCCTCACACGACCCCCCGTGTCGCGGCCAGCACCGGCCTTCGCTGTGTGCGGTCCTCGGCGGAGATCATTCGGCACCAAGAAGCTGTTGCGCCATGTTCTCAAGGCCCGTCACCGCGAGCACGCTCGGCCCGGAGTAGGCGAAGGGATGGGCGACGAGGTCGCCGTTGAGCACCGCCGTCAGGCGTGGGATGCCGGGGCCGAGGTCAAGGAACTCGTTCATTGTCCGCTGATCGGTCTCATCGTAGGTAAGGAGCAGCACAACGTCGGGGTCCCGGGCGATGAGCTCCTCCACGCTCGGCTCGAGGAGGTTCTGCTCGACGTCGCCGAACACGTCCTCGAAGTCGTTGCCGACACTTCGTCCCCTCCCTCCACCGAGTCGCAGAAACCGGTGGCGACGAGCATCGGGATCCCCGCGGCTTCGAGGCTTTCCGGGGTGAATGCCTCCTGTCCAGTGCCGATCACAAGATCGGGGTCCGCGGCGAGGACGACCTCCAAGGACAGGTCGCCACCCGAGCCGAGCTGTGGCACATCCTCCACCGCTGCCTGGATGTCCGGTGTGTACGGCGCGGCGTCCCCTTGATCAGCGCGCGCGATCAGCTTGTCAGTGGCGGCGGCTCCGTACACCAGGGACACCGGGTTGTCGTCGATCGCGATTACCCGCTCGGGCCGCGCTTCGATCCTCACTTCCCGCCCGCAGTTCTCGACGGTCATCGGAAAGGCCGAGGCTTGGGTGCCCGAAGCGACACCGCCGCAGCCGGCGACACCGAGCAGGACCAGGAGACCCAAGACCGTCACCTTCAGCGTAGGCGCGGTCATTGCGCGAAGGCGTCGGGGTGGAGTTGGCGTGCGAGGTCCTCGATGGTCTGCGCGACGCGCCATCCGGCGGAGCCCATGCGGATGTCGTCGAAGACGATGCCGCGGCGGTTCACGCTCGCGGGCAGCAGGGGGAAGGTCTGGTAGAGGAACTCGAAGGGCTCCGACGCGTCGAGCGTCTCGGTCGGCGGGCCCTCTGAGGGGGTCTCCGCGATGACTATGAACACGTCGGGGGCCGTCGCGGCGACCTCCTCTCGGGGCACCCTAAGGTACAGCGACTGCTCGGCGGCAAAGACGTTCTCGCCGCCGGCCGCCTCGATCACCTCGTCGATGATCCCGACCCCGCCTCTGGTGCCGATGGGACCGGTGCCGCCGTAGTAGTAGAGGACCTTGACCGGCGGCTCGTCGCTCACCTTCGCCTGCACGTCGGCGATCTGCTGGCGCATCTGCTCGACGCGCGCCTGCGCGCGGTCGCTGACGCCGAAGATCGTGCCGAGGTCGAGGATGGTGCGATAGACGGCGTCCAGGTTCTCGCCGGAGTAGTCGTTCTCGGGACAGGCGAGCTCGTAGACCTCCGCCCCCGCCGTCTTCAGCTGCTCGCGCGTGGCGAGGCTCTGCGACGCGTCGTAGTCGAAGTCCCCGTAGACGAGCACGAAGTCCGGCCGTAGCGCGAGCATCTCCTCCCTGGGCGGCGGGTAGAAGTCCGAGACGTCGGGGATGGCCTCGAAGTCGGCCGCCTGCTCGGGCAGCGGTGGGATCACAGGGCCCACCTGCCCGACCGCCCGGTCTGCCAGGCCGAGCCCGACGAAGATCTCCGCGACGTTTCTGATAGGCCAGGACCGCGCGGTTGGGCGCCTCGTCGAAGGTCAAGGTGTGCCCGCAGTTCTCGATCGTGACCGGGTAGGAGCCGCCGGCCTGCTGGGCCGACGCGCCGGCCGTAGGGGTGGCGAGCGCGAGGCTGATGAGGAGGAGCAGGCAGGCCGTCGCCCGGCCGAACAGCCGCCGCTGTGGCGCGGTCATTGCGCGAACAACTCGGGGTGGAACTGATGCGCGAGGTACTCGACGGTCTGCGCGACACACCACCCGGGTTGGGTATACAGCCAGTCGGTGATCACGACGCGGCGGTCCTTGCTCGCCGTCATGTTCGGGAAGGTCTCGTACAAGAACGCCGCCTCCTCAGATCCGTCCAGCTCGGGCGTCGGCTCCCCGGAGTTCGCGTAGATCAGGAACATGTCCGGGTCCCTTGCGGCGACCTCTTCGAGCGGCGCCTGGAAGTACGAGCGCGGCTCGGCGGCGAAGACGTTCTCGCCGCCGGCCGCCTCGATCAACTCATTGATGATGGGGAGGTCACCCCCAATGCTGCTGATCGGGCCGGTGCCACCCGTGTAGACGAGCACTCTGACCGGCGGTTCGTCTTGGACCTTCGCCCGCACGTCCGCGATCTGCTGCTCCATCTGGGCGACGCGTGCCTCGGCGCGCTCGCTGACGCCGAAGATCGTGCCGAGGTCAAGGACGCTCCGGTAGACGGCCGCAAGCGTCTCCCCCTTCCCCCGGAAGGGATCGTCCTCCTTGTCACCTACCGGGCACACCACCGTGTAGACCTGCGTGCCCGCGCTCTCCAACTCCTCGCGCGTCGCGAGGCCATCCGCCCCGTCGTAGTCGAAGTCCGCGTAGGCGAGCAGGAAGTCCGGCCGCAGCGCGAGTATCTGCTCCCGGGGAGGCGGGAATAAGGTGTCTGAGACGTCGGGGATGCCCGCGAAGTCCTCCGCTTGCTCGGGCAGCAACGGCGCCTCCTCCAGCGGGCCCTGGTAGCCCACCATCCCGATCGCCCGGTCTGCCAGGCCGAGGCCCACGAAGATCTCGGCCACCGTCATGTAGGAGAGGACCGCGCGCCTCGGCGCCTCGGCGAAGGTCAGCGTGTGCCCGCAGTTGCGGATCGTGACCGGGTAGTAGTCACCGCCGGTCTGCTGGGCCGAGGCTCCGGACGTGTGCACGATGGTGAGGCTGACGAGAAGGAGCAGGCAGGCGGCCGCGCGGCCAGACCGCCATGGCGTTGGCGCGGTCATTCGAGATGCCGCCTGGCGGATCATGGGACCGGCTTTCGCCAGGTCAGCGTGAAGAAGCGGGGAGCGCAACAGGCGATGCGCCACCGCAGCGGCGCGGCCCGGCGATGGGCCTCGAAGACGGCGTCGAGCCAGCCTTGCGCGACGTTGCTCATGCCCGCTTCGGTGAAGTGCGCTTGCACGTCGGCGAGGCTCTGCCAGTGCTTGCTCGACGTCTCGGTCGGACCGGTGGGAGAGGCTGCGATCTGTGCGTTGCGACCGTGCCGGATCCGGTACCAGGCCCGCTTGAGCCAGCCGTACAGTGCCCAGAAGGCTCGTTCTCGGGCCCGGTTGGCACGCTCGAGAACCGTCGTGGGAGCTATGCCGTGCAACGTGTCGATCACCACGATCTTGCCGCCGGGAGCGAGCACGCGTCGCCATTCCCGCAGCGCCAGCGCCGGGTCGTGCAGAGTCCAGAGCATCCAACGGCTGATGGTGATGTCGACGCTGCCTTCGCCCAGCGGCAGCTCGTAGGCGTTGCCGGGCACGAACCGGACCGCAACGCCCTCCGCCTTCGCCTTCCTGCGGGCCACGGTGAGCATGCCAGGCGCGATGTCATAGCCGGTGACATCGTGACCCATCCCGCCGAGCAACAGAGCGATCTCCGCCGTGCCGGTGCCAATGTCGGCGATCCGCAGGACCGGCGACCCGTCGCGCAACGGGTGCCCGACCAGGCGGACGAGCGCGTCAATCCAGGCCTGCCGGTATGCCTCCTGGCCGTGCGCGATGTCTCCCCAGCGCTGGTAGCCTTCTGCGTTCGCGCTCCACCAGGCGGCGACCTCTACGGTGCCTGGCGCGGTCATCAGTCGAACGCCTCGGGGTGGAAGGCGCGGGCGAGGTCCTCGACGGTCTGCGCGACACGCCACGAGTAGGTGTAAAGGTAGTCGGTGACCACGATGCGGCGAGCACTGCTCACCGGCGCGTTCGGGAACCGCTCGTACAGGAACGCCGCCTCGTCGGATGCGTCGAGCTGGGCAGTCGGCTCTGAGGAGTCCGGAAAGATCAGGTAGACGTCCGGATCCGTCGCGGCGACCTCCTCGAGCGGCGCCTGGAAGTACCCGTCATCCACGTCCGCGAAGACGTTCTCGCCGCCGGCGGCCTCGATCAGCTCGTTGTTGATGCCTGCTCCGCCCGACGTCCCAATTGGACCGGTGCTGCCTCCCTCGTAGACGAGCACGTCGACCGGTGGCTCGTCCTGGACCTTCGCGGCCACGTCCGCGATCTGCTGGCGCATCTGGGCGACGCGCGCCTCGGCGCGTTCTTGGACGTTGAAGATCGCGCCAAGATCGAGGATGGTCCGGTAGACCCCGGCCAGCGACTCCTGTCCTGAGGAGTCACCCTCAGGACAGACGCTCGTGTAGACCTGCGCGCCCGCGGCCTCCAACTGCTCGCGGGTGGCCAGGCCCTCCGCGCCCGCGTGCTCGCCGCCGTAGTCGATGTCCGCAAGGCGAGCAGGAAATCCGGCCGCAGCGCGAGCATCTCCTCCCTGGGCGGCGGGAAGACGGTGTCTGAGATGTCGGGGATGCCAGCGAAGTCCTCCGCCTGCTCGGGCAGCACCGCGGACGCCTCCTCCAGCGGGCCCTCGTATCCGACCTTCCCGATCGCCCGGTCGGCGAGACCTAGCCCGACGAACATCTCGGCCACCGGCTGGAAAGGCAGGACCGCGCGGCTGGGCGCCTCGTCGAACGTGATCGTGTGCCCGCAGTTCTCGATCGTGACCGGGTAGGAGTCGCTGCCGGCGGCTTGCGCCAGCGCACTGGGCACTGGGGCCGCGAGCGGGAAGCTGGCGAGGAGCAGCGAGGCCGCCACGCGACCAACCCAACGCTTTGAGGCGGTCATGAGAACACCTCTGGGTGTAGTTGCCGCGCGAGATCTTCAGCCGTCTGTGCGCTGCGCCATCCCGGCGTCGTGTACACGTAATCGGTGGCGATGACGCGGCGATCTTTGGTGGCCGTCATGTTCGGGAACGTCTCGAGCAGGAACGTCGCCTCAGTCGTCACGTTCAGCTCGGCGGTCGGCTCCTCGTAGTTCCCAAGGATGATGAACGCTTCCGGGTTCGTCACGGCAACCTCCTCCAGCGACACCTCGGCGGTGCTCTCGGCTTGGTCGGCGAAGACGTTCTCCGCCCCGGCGATGTCGAGGAGTTGGGCATAGATACCGCGCCCTCCCGCGACGATGAGCGGGCCGGTGCCGAAGTGATAGAAGAGAACCTTGACGCGTGGCTTGCCGGCGACCTTCGCCCGCACGTCGGCAACCTGCTTTTGCATCTGCTCGACCCGCTGCTCGGCCCGATCGCTGACATCGAAGATCTTGCCGAGGTCAAGAAGCGAGCGGTAGACGTCTTCGAGCTTCTCCCCTTCATGGCCGCCATCTTGCTCAGGAGGGCAGGTGACCGAGTAGACCTGGGCCCCGACCGCTTCCAGGTGCTCAATCGATGCTCTGCCTTCCGCCGGGTCGTAGTCGAAGTAGCCGTAGGCGAGGAGGAAGTCGGGTCGCCGAGCGAGCATCTCTTCTCTGGATGGCGGGTAGACGTCATCGGAGATGACGGGGATGGCGGCGAAGTCCGCGGCCTGCTCGGGAAGCAGCGGTGGCTCCGTAAGCCCACCCCCACCCGGAAAGCCCACGCGCCCGATCGCCCGGTCGGCGAGCCCTAGCCCCACGAACATCTCCGCGATCGGGTGGTAAGAGAGGACCGCGCGGCTGGGCGCCTGGTCGAAGGTCAGCGTGTGCCCGCAGTTCTCGATCGTGACGGGGTAGTAGTCGCCGCCGGCCTGCGCCAGCGCGCCGGACGCCGGGGTGCCTCCGCAGGCGGCGAGGGTGAGGCTGGCGAGGACGAGCAGCGAGACTGTGGCGCGGGCAGGTGCGGTCATTGGTCGAACGCCTCGGGATGGAACTGGCGCGCGAGGTCCTCGACGGTCTGCGCGACACGCCAGCCCGGGTTGGTGTAGACCCAGTCGGTGACCACGACGCGGCGGTCCCTGCTCGCGACCAGGTTCGGGAACGTCTCGAACAAGAACGTCGCCTCGTCGGATCCGTCCAGCCGCGGCGTCGCCTCCTCGGAGTCGGCCCAGATCAGGAACACATCAGGATCGGTCGCGGCGACCTCCTCGAGCGGCGCCTGGAAGTACGCCTCCGCCTCGGCGAAGACGTTCTCGCCGCCGGCTGCCTCGATCAGCTCGTTGTTGATGCCTATTCCACCCAAGGTCTGGATCGGGCCGGTGCCACCCGTGTAGGCGAGCACCTTGACCGCCTGCTCGTTCCCGACCTTCGCCTCCACGTCCGCGATCTGCTGCTGCATCTGGGCGACGCGCGCCTCGGCGCGTTCGGAGACGTTGAAGATCGTGCCGAGGTCGAGGATGCTCCGGTAGGCCGCCGCAAGCGACTCCTGCGTGGAGAAGTCACCCGGGCACACCACCGTGTAGACCTCCGCTCCCGCGGCCTTCAGCTGCTCGCGGGTCGCCAGGCCCTCCGCGCCCGCGTGCTCGCCGCCGTAGTCGAAATCCCCGTAGGCGAGCAGGAAGTCCGGCCGCAGGGCCAGCATCTGCTCCTTCGGAGGCGGGAAGCTGGTGTCTGAGACGTCGGGGATGCCCGCGAAGTCCTCGGCCTGCTCGGGCAGCACCGCGGCCTCTTCCGACAGCCCGCCGCGGTAGCCGACCTTCCCGACCGCCCGGTCGGCCAGGCCGAGCCCGACGAACATCTCGGCGATCGGCTGGTAGGGAAGGACCGCGCGGCTGGGCGCCTCGTTGAAGGTCAGGGTGTGCCCGCAGTTCTCGACCGTGACCGGGTAGTAGTCGCTGGCGGCCTGCGCCAGCGCGCCCGACGTCGGGGCGCCCCCGCAGGCGGCGAGCGTGACGCTGACGAGGAGGAGCAGGCAGGCCGAGCCACAGCGAAACGGCCGCCGCTTTGACCCCTGAACCCTGCTCGCCCGCTCAACCACAGTTTTCCTCCGGATCCGGAGGAAACCGTCGGTCAGGCGATGGGATGCGGACCCAAGGGGGCAGATTTCCCTCGGATGCGGAGGAAAGCTGCATGGTAGGCATCGGGAGCGATGGGTTCAGGGTTGCTGCATGCACTCGTGTCTCCTCAGCTCCGCTCATGACGTCACAACGGCAGGGCCGTCGCCGTCGAGCTGGGAGGCGAGCAGGGTGGTGTAGGCGCCGGCGCGCGCCAGCAGCTGCTCGTGGGTGCCGGTCTCGGCGACGCGCCCGTCGTCCAGGACGACGACGCGGTCGGCGGCGCGGATGGTGGACAGCCGGTGGGCGATGACCAGGGTCGTGCGTCCCTGCTGGGCGCGGGCCATCGCGGCGGCGACCTCGCGCTCGCTGGCGGCGTCGAGGTTGGAGACCGCCTCGTCCATGATCAGGATGGGAGTGTCTTTGAGCAGCGCGCGGGCGATCGCGATGCGCTGGCGCTGGCCGCCCGACAGCTTCGCGCCGAGCTCGCCGGCGATCGTGTCGTAGCCGTCGGGCAGCAGCGCGATGAACTCGTCGGCCAGGGCGCCACGCGCGGCCCCCTCGACCTCGGCGTCGGAGGCACCCGGCCGGCCGAGGCGGATGTTCTCGCGCAGCGACTCGTTGAACAAGAAGGCGTCCTGGGGCACGAAGGCAAGCAGCCGGCGCAGGTCCTCCTGGGGGAAGGCGCGGATGTCGTGACCGCCGACGGCGATGTGGCCGGCGTCGACGTCCCACAGGCGCAGGAGCAGGCTCGCGCAGGTCGACTTGCCCGCGCCGGAGTGGCCCACCAGCGCGACGGTCTCGCCGGGGGCGACCTCAAAGCTCACGTCGCTGACGGCATCGCGCGGCCGCGGGCCGTAGCGGAAGGTCACCTGTTCGAAGCGGACGCGCGGCTCGATCGGCCCCGGCGGGGGCTTGCTGACCAGGTCTGAGACCGGCGCCGGCGCGTCGAGGATCGTCTTGATGCGGTCGCAGGCCGCGGCGCACTGGTTGAGCTCGCGCGCGACCTCGGTGACCTTGATGATCGGCAGCAGCGACACGGCCGCGAGCACGACCGCGACCGGGTACCACGACGCGTCCAGCGACCCGTCGCCCACGAGCACGGCCCCGGTGACGAGCACGGCGAGCACACCCAGGATCGTGATCGTGTCGGTCGCCGCCAGCTCGATGCCCGAGCGGCGGCCGTGCGCAACCTTGCTTTGGCGTAGCTCGTCGCCGCGGCCGCGGAGCAGCGCAAGGCGCCGCCGTTCGCCGCCGAAGGACACCAGCTCGCGCAGCCCCTGGAAGGTGTCGATGACCTCCGAGCTCATCTCGCCCAAGGCGCCGCGCATCTGCTCCCCCTGCGCCTCGGCGCGCCGGCGCAGCCAGAACGGCACCGTGGCGAGCAGGATCAGCGCCGGCACGAAGGCCAGGGCGAGAGCCCAGTGAAACGTGATCAAGGCGATCAGCGTCGCCAGCGGGACCGTCGAGGCGACGACCAGCGGGCTGAGCGTGTGCGCGAAGAACAGCTCGATGATCTCGATGTCGGAGATCGCGACCGCCCCCAGGTCTCCCGAGCGGCGCTGGAGCATGTACCCCGGCGACAGGCGCTCGAACGCCGCATAAACCTGGCCGCGCAGGTCGACGAGCGAGCGGAAGCACGCGATGTGCGCGACGTAGCTGTCGGCGACGGTCAACGTGGCGACTGGCACGACCAGGGCGCCGACCACGATCAGTCCCGTCTGCAGGTCACCCGCGCTGGCGCCTGTCGCGGCCTGCGCGACGAGCCACGCTCCGGTCCCGGCTGACGCCAGCAGCAGCAGCTCATGGAACGCCCCCGCCGCGATGGCCAAGAAGATCAGCAGGCGGTGCGGCCTGAGCAGGTACAGCATCGAGCCCAACCGCTCCGGCAGCGAGCGCCGATCGGCTACCACAGGCGCATCGACGGTGGCGGTGCTCATCGGCCCGCTCCGGCCTGGGCGGCCACGAGCCGGGCGTAGGCACCCTGGCGGTCGAGCAGGGCCTGATGCCGCCCGGTCTCCACGACACGGCCGCGGTCCAGGACGACGATCCGGTCGGCGGTGCGGACCGTCGACAGGCGGTGGGCGATCACCAGGGTCGTACGGCCGATGGTGAGCTCGTCCAGTGAGCGCTGGATCTCGGCCTCGTTGGCGGCGTCGACGCTGGACGTCGGCTCGTCGAGCACGAGGATCGGCGCATCCTTGAGCAGCGCGCGAGCGATTGCGATGCGCTGGCGCTCGCCGCCCGACAGCTTCAACCCGCGCTCGCCGACGATCGTCTCGTAGCCGCTGGGAAGCACGGCGATGAAGTCGTGCGCCCGAGCCGCGCGGGCCGCGGCCTCGATCTGCTGATCGCTGGCGTCGGCGCGGCCGAGCAACAGGTTGTCACGCACCGAGCCGTGAAACAGGAACGTGTCCTGCGCGACGACACCGACGAGGCCGCGCAGCTCGGCCAGCGCGAGCTCGCGTGCGTCGCGCCCGCCGACGAGGATGCGTCCCTCCCGTGGCTCGAAGAATCGCAGCAGCATCGAGACGATCGTCGTCTTGCCCGCGCCCGAGCGCCCCACGACCGCGATCCGCTCGCCCGGCGCCACGGTCAGCGAGAAGCCCTCTAACGCGAGCTCGGAGCGCCCGGGGTAGCCGAAGCGCACATCCTCGAAGCGAAGCCCCGGCGGTCGCGCGATGCCGGTCACGGGTACGGGCCGCGCGGGCTCGGCGACATCAGGCTGTGAGTCCAGCAACGCGAGGATCTCCCGGCTGGCCGGCAACGCCTGGTAGCTGGCGTGGTAGGCCTTCTGAAAGTCGCCCAGTGGACGGAAGCACTCGCGCGTGAGGAGCAAGATCGTGAACAGCTGTGCCGTCGTGATCACCCCATCCACGCGGTGCATACAGCCGAGCCCTACCGCCACCGCGCTGCCGAGCGGGATCATCAGCTGCGTCACGCTCGCCCGATAGGACCAGCTGTTCATCATGCGGACCGTGTCGCGATAGAAGACCTGCGCGCGTTCCCGCAGCGCCGCGTTCCGGCGCCCACTCGCGTTGAAGGCCTTCAGCGTCGGCATGCCTTGCATCGCGTCGAGGTTGTCGGCGTACAAGCTGCGGTAGGACGTGTTCCACGCATCGCCGCTCTTGTCGCCCCGGCGCGTACGGACGATCGACACCAGCGGCCCGACGAGCGCGCACCCAAGCAGGATCGTGCCCACAAGGGGATCGAGCGAGATCATGTACGCCGTGACGGCGACGCCGCCGAACAGCGATGCGGCAAGCTGAGGAAGGAACTGGCCGACCAGCGGGTCAAGGCGCTCGACCGCATCCACCGCGGTCGACTGCATGGTGCCACTGCGCGTGCGCTGCAACGCCCCGGGACCAAGCTCGAACAGCTTGCGCGTCAGCCTCTCGCGAACGGCGCTCTTGACCGTCCCCGAGACCTCCAGCCCCCACGCCTCCCTGCGGGCGAGCAACAAGGCCCGCACAGCCAGAAGCAGCGCGACCCCCGCGACCTGGCCCAGCACCGTCCCCATGTCCACGCCCCGAGAACACCCCCGCGAGGACCCGGGCGATGAGGATTCCCTGAAAGATATACGTCGCCGTGACGCACAAACCCAGTACCACCAGACCTGCCAGCTGCCGGCGCGCGGCAGGCGCGAACGCCAGGAACCTCGAGATCAGCGATTGCACCGGCGCTCCGTTCTCAGGGTGTGTACGTACTTCATGGCGATCCCTCCGATCTGTACGCCAGCGACCTGTTGTGCTGTCCGTTTCTCGCCGGGAGCCGCTCGAAGCTCAGGTGCGCCTGCCCGCTGGCGGGGTCCGTCCAGTCGCACAGCCGCACCCCGAACACGCGCGCGACGAGCTCGGCGTCGAGCACGTCCCGGGGGGCTCCGGCCGCGACGACCGCGCCGTCCTCGAGCACGTACACGCGGTCGCAGTGGGCGGCGGCGAGCGCGAGGTCGTGCATCGCGGCGATCGTCGTGACCCCGAGCCCGCGGACGAGGTCGAGCAGATCCAGCTGGAAGCGGATGTCGAGGTGGTTGGTCGGCTCGTCGAGGACGAGCACCCGGCTCTCCTGCGCGATCGCACGGGCGACGTACACACGCTGCTTCTCACCGCCCGAAAGTGTCTGAAAGTCGCGAGCGGCGAAGCCCTCCATGCCGACGCGCTTCAGCGCGTCCAGGCAGATGCGCTCGTCGTCGACGGTGTCGCGCTCCAGCGTTCCCTTGTGCGGGTTGCGCCCCAGCGACACGACGTCGAAGACCTCGAAGTCGAAGTCGGCCGCGCTCTCCTGCACGACGACCGCCGTCCGCCGCGCCGACGCCCGCGCCGACAGCCTCCACACATCGTCGCCGCCGACACGGACCGTGCCCAGCACCGGGCGCAGCGCGCGGTAGATCGTGCGCAGCAGCGTCGACTTGCCGCTGCCATTGGGGCCCAGGAGGCCAACGAACTCGCCCGGCTCGATCTCAAGCGCGACATCGCTGAGGATCGGCGTCGAATCCAGCTCGACGCTGACGTCCGCGACGCGGATCCTCATCCGAACACCCCCTCCCGGCTGCGCTCGCGGCTGCGCAACAGCCAGATGAAGAACGGGACACCGAAGACGGCCGTGACGACCGACAGCGGAAGCTCCGCCGGCTGGTCGATCGTCCGGGCCGCGAGATCGACGAAGACGAGGAACGCCGCGCCGGTGAGCGCCGCGGTGGGTAGCAGGCGGCGATGGTCCGAGCCCACGACGAGCCGGCACAGGTGCGGGATGATCAGCCCGACGAACGCGATCGCGCCGCTGACGGCGACCATGACCCCGACCAGCAGCGACGTCACGACGAGGATCCGGACGCGGAAGCGGTTGATGTTCAGCCCCAGCGACACGGCCGTTTCTTCACCCGCCAGCACCGAGTTCAGCGACCGCGCCTGCAACAGCAGGTAGGCGCTACCGGCCAGGACGGCGGCCGCCGGCAGCCCGAGATCCGACCAGGTCGCGCTGCCCAGGCTGCCCAGCAGCCAGAACAGCACCCCCTGGGTCGCGTACGGATTGGCCTTGATGAGCAGGTAGCTGTACATCGCCTGGAACAGATAGGCCAGCGCGACCCCCGCCAGGATGAGCCGGAACGGGGTGATGCGACCGCGTCGCTTGGCGAGAACGTAGACGAGCGCGGTCGCGGTCAGCGCGCCGACGAACGCGGCCACCGACAGCGACAGCCCCGCCGCCGCCTCAGAGCCCAGCACGAGCACGAGCACGGCGCCGAACGACGCGCCGCTCGAGATCCCCAGCAGGTAGGGGTCGGCGAGCGGGTTGCGCACCGCCGCCTGCAGCGCGCAGCCCACGACCCCCAGTCCCGCCCCGATGACCGTACCCAGGAGCGCCCGCGGCAGGCGGAACTGCCACACGATCTGATCGAACAACGGGTCTCGCGGCGCCGCCACCGAGCCCGGGAACACGTGATGCCACACAGTCCGCCATGACTCCGACAGCGGGACGGATACCGGGCCGAGCATCGTCGCGAGCACGACGCTGACCGCCACCGCCACGCCCAACCCCGCCACAAGGGCGGAAAACGCCTTGCGTGACACTTGTCGCGAGCGCCCACCCGCGTCCGTGGCCGGCGGCCCGGGCCGCGCGCGCGTCAGCAGCGACGGCATGGCCGGTCATCTCCTCGAAGACGTCGGGCACAGCGACGATTCCCTAACATTGCCCATCGTGTAGATTGTCCCGCTTTCGCAAGATGCCTCGCTGCCCATGCCCGCTTCAGCGCGATCCGATCGCAACTGACATCTGATCGCTAGTATCGTCGCCAGGGGGAGGATGTCAACCCCCTGTTCAGGGGATGGATCTGGATAGAGCTGCTCGGCGGTCACGCGCCCTGTTGCGAGGTGCTCCAGAGCCGGGAGTAGAGGCCATCGCTGGCGAGCAGTTGGCGGTGGTTGCCGCGTTCGGCCATCTGACCGGCGTCGAGGACGACGATCTCGTCGCAGGTGGCGGCGCTGGCGAGGTGGTGGGTGATGAGCACGACGGTGCGCCCGGCTAGGGCGAGGGCGGCGGCCCGCTCGAGGATCCGGGCGGTGGCGGGGTCCAGCGCCGAGGTGGGCTCGTCGAGGATCACCACGCTGGGGTCGAGCAGGACGACCTGGCCGAGCGCGATCAGCTGGCGCTCGCCGTCGGAGACGTGCCGGTGGCCGTCGACCGGGGTGGCGAGGCCGTCGGGCAGTCCGTCCAGCCAGGCTCGCAGACTCAGTGACTCCAGCGTGGCCAGCAGGTCGCGGTCGGTGGCGTCCGCGCGGGCCAGGCGCAGGTTGTCCGCGACGGTGCCGGGGAACAGGTGGTGCTCTTGGGGCAGCATCACGACCGGCCGGGCGCCGAACGCTTCGGGGACCGCGGGCAGCGGAGCGCCACCGAGGGCGACGATCCCGCCGGCCGGCGCCTCCAGGCCCGCGAGGAGCCGTCCCAAGGTGCTCTTCCCGGCGCCGGTCGGCCCGACCAGCGCCAGCCGGCACCCGGCCGGGACGGCCACATCGATCGGTCCCAGGTGGAAGCCGCTGTCGGGGTAGCGCTGGGACAGGGCGTGGGCCGACAGGCGCGGGGCGGACGCCGGACGCGGGGCGGGGCTGGTCGCGAGCGGGGCTGGCTCGAGGTCGGCGAGGCGGGCCAGCGCCACCACGCCGAGCTGGGCGTAACCTAACAGGCGCCCCAGGCGGTCCAGCGAGCCGAACAGGCCGGGGAGGGCGGCGACGAACCCGGCGATCACCGCGAGCCGCTGCGCCCCGGTGGCCAACAGCGGCGCCAGCAGCAGCACCAGCGCGACCGTCCCGCCGCGGAGCAGGGCGATCGTGGCGAGGTACCGGCCACACAGGATGTGCGTCTGGGCGTATGCGACCGCCTCGGCGGTGTTGGGAGCCTCGAACCGGCCGGCGAGGTCGGTGCGGCCGAACCGCCGGGCGGTCGCGGCGCCGTCGGCCAGCTCCTCGAACCGATCGGTGAAGACCTCGTAGGCCTGGAAGAACACCTTGACGTCGGCCGCCGCTCGCCTGCAGTACCAGCGCGTGACGGGCAGGAGCAGCAGGGCGCACCAGGCCAGCACCACGGCGGCCAGCCGCGCGTCCACCACGACCAGCGCGACCGCGGAGGCGGCCGCGGTGAACATCGCACCGCTCGTGCTCGGCCAGATGGAGCCGACCTGCCAGGCCACATTCCCGATGTCGTTGGTGGCCGCCGCCAGGAACCCGGAGCGTTGGTCCCCAGACGAGCCCAGCATGCGGGAGAACAGCGCGGCGCGCAGGTCGGCCAGCACGTCCTCGCC
>JBOGED010000316.1:0-4441 GCA_050743625.1 Egibacteraceae bacterium
GGCTGCGCCGTGAGGAGGACATGCTCGCCGAGCTGCTGCCGTCCCGCCAGGCTCAGGCCGCCGTGTACAGCTTCGACCTGACGCAGCGGCGCGTCAAGCGCCAGCCGGGCAGGCCCGAGGTGGCGCCACGCCCGGTCCGCAAGGTCGGGATCGTCGGCGCGGGCCTGATGGGCGCGCAGCTTGGGGCGCTGTTCCTCCACCGTCTCGAGGCGCCGCTGGTGATGAGGGACATCGACCAAGGCGTGCTCGACCGAGCCAGGGCGACGATCGAGGGCGAGCTGGACCGGCGGGTCGCCAAGGGTCGCGTCAAGGCCGGGAAGGCCGCGTTCTTGAAGTCGATCGTCACCTACACGTTGGAGTACGAGCCGCTGGCCGGCGCCGATCTCGTGCTGGAGGCGGCCGTCGAGCGGCTTGACCTCAAGCAGCGGATCTTCGCCGACGTCGAAGAGGTCGTGGATGCCGAGTGTGTCCTGGCCACCAACACCTCGTCGCTGACGGTCGGGCCGATGGCGTCGAGGCTGGCGCACCCCGAGCGCGTCGTTGGGCTGCACTTCTTCAACCCGGTCGCGGTGCTCCCGCTGGTGGAGATCGCCCGTGGCGAGCAGAGCGGCGATCAGGCCGTCGCTACCGCGTTCGAGGTCACCAAGACGCTGCGAAAGTCCGCGGTCCTGTGCGCGGACACACCCGCGTTCGTGGTGAACCGGTTGCTCGCCCGCTTTATCGGCGCGTGCAGCGCGATGGTCAGCCGTGGAGCCGACTTCGGGGAGGTCGACCGTGCGGTGCAGGCGCTTGGCCTGCCGATCGGCCCCTTCGCGCTGCTCACCCTCGTCGGCGTGCGCACCGCGGCGCATGTCGCCGGGATCCTCCACGAGGCCTGGCCGGACCGGTTCCCACCAGACCCCAACCTCCAGATGCTCGCCGACGGCGTCCCGCACGACGAGATCCGCCCGAAGGCCAGCGCCGAGAAGCCCTCCGCCGGCGACATCCGCGCCGCCGCGCTGGACGCCCTCGCCGACGAGATCCACCACATGCTCGACGACGGTACCGTCGCCGACGCCCGCGACATCGACACCTGCATGCTGCTGGGCGCCGGCTGGCCATTCTTCATGGGCGGCATCTGCAAGTACCTCGACCAAACCGGCATCTCGGCCCGCTTCGGCGGCCCCTTCCTGACGCACTGACGCTTATGACCGGAGCTCCACAAACCCCGCCGCTGCGAAGTCGCCGTCGAACGCCAGGGCCCGATCGATCCTGAGACGGCGCATGGTCGCGAAGCTTGTCGCGTCCACGAAGGAGTACTCCCGCTCGTCATGTTGGCGAAGCCACGTCAACGCCTCAGCTTCTTGTTGAGGGGAGACGGCGCGCACCGACACCCTCGGTGAGCGCTCCAGCACGTCGAGGAACTGCACGGCAGCGGCGTGCCCGACCTTGCGCCGCAGGTATGTCCACGTCTCGCCTCGCACATGGTTCGTGGTCAGGATCGGGGTGTCGACGCGCTGGAGAAGGCCGGTCGCCTCCGCGTGCCGGGGGTCCCGCCCGTTGCGCCAAGCGATCCAGAAGGATGTGTCCGCGAAGATCATCCGTAGGCGACATCATCGACAGGCGCCGGCTCGTAGGCGTCCACTCCGCACATCTCTCGCAGCGGGTCCTCCGCGAGGGGTGGCAAGGGTCGCATCCAAGAGCGGACGCATCGACGGATCAGCGCGGCCTTTGAGATTCCCTCCTCCGCGGCTCGGAGCGTAAGGGCTTCGTCGAGGTCCTCCTCGATCAGGATCTGCAAGCGTTTCATGTCGCTTACCTTACAGCACTTTCCAAAGTGATGTAAGGTCGGCCTGCGCCCTGATGGGTCCGTTCGCGCTGCTTGGCTGGTCGGGTTGCGCACGCCGACGCATCTCGGCCCGCTAGCGGGTCGGCGGCCCCTTCCTTGGCCGGACGTCGCCATAAGGGTGTAGGCTGTATACACCATGCAACGATTTCAGATCTATCTTGATGAGGAGCACCACCGCCAGCTCTCCGAACGGGCGGCGCGGTGCCGGACCACCGTGTCAGCCTTGATTCGCCGCGCCATCGACAGAGAGCTGGCCCGCCCTGACGATTCCGACGAGCGTCTGGGGGCCTGGCGAGCCGCGGTAACCGAAACCGCGGGTTGTGCACCGTATTTGCCAGAGGGTCGTGCGTATCTCGACGAGATCCGCACCGCCGAGCGCCAGAAGCGAGCGGATGCATGACAGGAGTCGTGCTCGACGCCGCGGTGCTCATCGATCACCTACGCGGTCTTCCCGAGGCCGTCGAGTTCCTTTCACAGCTGCCCGCGCCACCGCACTGCTCGGAGGTTACGCGAGTAGAGGTAGGCCGTGGCTTGCGCTCTGGTGAGCGCTCTGCGGCAAAACGCCTGTTCGCTGCCATGCAGTGGGTCCCGCTTACCACGAATATCGCTGAGGCTGCACTCGAGTTAGGTCGCGTCTGGCGCCGCAGTCACCACACGATCGATCTCGCCGATCTCGTCGTGGCAGCAACTGCTCAATGCCTCGGATTGCCAGTCGCGACGACGAACGTGAAGCGCTTTCCCATGTTCGAGGGTCTCGCCCGGCCATATGGTTGACGGTTTGCAGGGTCAACCCGTGTAGCGGAAGATCCAGAGGCCGTTGTTCATGTCGCTGGCCAAGGCGTACTGCTGGCCGCCGATCTCGTGGAGTTGGATGCCCCAGAAGGTGTTGCCCAGCTCGGGATCGACGTAGGCGCCTACCTCGCGGATGCCCTCGGGGCCGTACTCGACCACCCGAAGCCCACCGGCGTAGTAGGAGAAGTACGCGAGGTCGCGGTTGGGGTCGGTGGCGACCTCGTGAACCGACAGGTCCCCGAAGCCGTCCGCGAACTCCGAGCTGGTGGACTCGGGGATGACGTAGCGGTCGATCTCGGTCATCGTGTCGGCGTCGTACAGATGCACATAGCCCCAGCCGTCGAAGATGCCGCTGGCGAGGATGTCCTGGCCTAGGGTGCCCGCCTCTGGAGCCGGTGTGGTGCAGCTCTCCGAGTTGGTGACGCCCAGGATGTTCAGCCCGGCCGTGCGTCCCACGAAGAGGAACGGGAGGTCGGAGCTCACCCTCATCGTCACGAGCACGTCACATGTCGGGTCTTGGCTGCCGAACATGATCCCTCCGGCATAGCCCGCGGCTTTCACGTTGTCGGCTTTGTCCTGGAAGGAGCAGTTGCCACGCTCGACGAGCGCGATCACGTTGGCTCCCGGCGCGGCAGGCGTGTCCCCGCACGCGTCGCCGGCAAAGGCGGTCTCGCCCTCGATCGTGCGGCCATCTCGGAGCGTCGGGACGTCCGCTGCCTCAACGGCGTCGAAGGCGCTCCCCGCATTGGGCCCATCGGTGATCCGAACCGTCAGGCGGAATGGACCGAAGTCCTCGTCGGTGCCGAAGAACATCGTGTTGTCGCGGGTGAACTCCGCCTGATGGGCGTTGCCCTCGGGCACAAGACCGTCCTCTAACCCGAGCACGCCGGCCAGGGGCTCCGTCCGAGGGAAGTCGGTGTCTCGCACGAACCTCGGGTTGGCGGGGTCGTCGACGTCCAAGATGACCCACCCCGCATCCCAGTAGGAGGCGAGCATCAGCATCCTGGAGCCGACCTCCTTTACGACCACGTCATGGAAGAAGGGGGTCCTTCCGTGCGGTGAAGGCTCCTGCTGGGCCTCGCTGAACTCGGCGAGGCCCGTCTCGGCGATCAGCTTCGGCGCCCGAGGATCGGTGATGTCCATGATGTCGATGTCGAAGGTCGCCATCTGCTCGTCGTCGACGATCACGGCGTACGCCTTGTCACCGTCCTGCCAGCCGAACGCGCTGTGGATCTGGTGGACCGGCGTCGGCTCCTCGGGGTCGAAGGGATTCCCCGTCGTGTCGCCGACGTTCGCGGCGAGCGGCTTTGGGTCCTCCGGGTCGGTGACGTCCCACAGCGAGAGGCCACCCTTGCCTCCTTCGCCGCAGATCTCGTTGTTGTGGAGCAGGACCTGACCCGTGAACGCGGGGGTGCTCATGTCGAGGATCTGCACGCCCTCGCCGACGAAGGAGCCTCGCGCCGCGGGCATGAACGCTTCCCACACCTCCCGGGGACTCGCCGGGTCGCTGATGTCGATGACATAGACACCGCCGTTCTCACAATCCGGCCCGATGAACGCGCCGAGGTAGGCGTAGTCGCCGAACGCACCGACATCGGCGACCCGCATCGGGGCGGAGTCGTGGACGAGGGCCTTCCCGACCAGCTCCACGTTGTCGATCCTGCCTGGCAGCCTGCCGGGTGTCGCGGTCTCGGGCTCCCACTTCTCGGGGTGCGCCGACGCCACACCCGAGAAGAGGACGGCGATGACCGCGGACAACAGGACCGCCCTCCGCAGCCGTTGGCGCATGGACACTCCTGGCGTTCCGCAATGTGGAGGATC
>JBOGED010000317.1:0-2615 GCA_050743625.1 Egibacteraceae bacterium
CGGGGTCATACAACCGCTCCAGGTCCCAGCCACGATCAACCGGGAACGCCGAGACGGCGTCCACACCCGCGGCCACCAGCTCCCACAACTCTTCCGGACTGGTCACCCCACCGGGGAACCGGCAACCCACCCCCACAATCGCGACCGGCTCATCCACCCCTACCCCAACCGCGGCGGCAGGGACGTTGGCCTGAGCAGGTATACCTGACAGTTGCGTTTGCAGGTGCCTGGCTAGCACCGCGGGAGTGGGGTAGTCGAACACCAACGTGGCGGGCAGCCGCAGCCCGGTCACCGCGCCCAATCGGTTGCGCAGCTCCACCGCGGTCAACGAGTCGAACCCCAACTCGCGGAACTCCCGGCCCGCCCCCACCTTCTGGGCCGCGTCCGGTCCGGTGTGGCCCAACACCACTGCCGCCTCGCCTGCCACCAGCTCGAAGAGGACCTGCTCAGCGTCGGCCTGGGACAACCCCGCCACACGCCGCGCCAGCACCGCCCCGCTGTGCCCTGCGCTATCCGCAAGGTTGTCGCGCCTGGAGGCAGGTCGCGCTGGCCCGGTCAGCCCGGTCAGTCCTGCCAGCAGCCCGGCTCGGGTTTGGGTATGAGCGCGGAGGGCGGCGGGGTCAAGCCGGACCGGGCAGACGACCGGTTGCCCGCCGGTCAGGGCGGCGTCCAGCAACGCTAGGGCGTTTTGAGGGGGTAACGGCGCCAGGCCCTGACGGGTCATGCGCGCGAGGTCAGTCCGGTCGAGATGATCGGTCATACCCTGACCGGTCCAAGGGCCCCAGGCCAGCGAGACCGCGGGCAGGCCCCGTGTCCGCCGATACGCCGCCAACGCGTCCAAGAATGTGTTCGCGGCCGCGTAGTTGGCCTGGCCCGGACCGCCCAAAGTGCCCGCGATCGAGGAGAACAACACGAACGCGGACAGGTCCAAATCTTGGGTGAGCTCGTGGAGATGCCACGCGGCGTCCGCCTTGGCCGCCAACACCCGATCAACCCGTTGCGGCGTCAACGCGCCGATGACCCCGTCATCGAGCACCCCCGCCGCGTGCACCACCGCACCCAACCGACCATCGGCAGTGATCGAGCTTATGAGCTTGACCAACGCGTCACGATCGCTGACATCACACGCCGCCACCGTCACAACGGCGCCCAACCCGGTCAGCTCGGCGGCTAAGGCGTCCGCCCCCGGCGCCCTAGGGCCTTGCCGGCTGGCCAACACTAACCGGTCCACCCCATGATCGGTAACCAAATGACGGGCCACCTGCGCGCCCAACGCCCCCGTGCCACCCGTGACCAACACCGTGCCTTGGGATAGGGGCGGGGGGATGGTAAGCACGATTTTTCCGGTATGGCGCGCTTGGCTGATATACCGCAACGCTTGGGGGGCTTGGCGGACGTTCCAGGTCGTGACGGGCAGCGGGGTGAGGGCGCCGCATCGGAATAGCGCGATGATCTCAGCCAGCATCGCTTGGACGCGGTCGGGGTCTGTCTCGCGCAGGTCGAACGCCTGATAGGCGACACCGGGATACGCCTCGGCAATGTCCGCGGCGGGGCGGATGTCAGTCTTGCCCATCTCGATAAACCGGCCGCCGCGGGGCAGCAGCCGCAACGACGCGTCCACGAACCCTCCCGCCAAGGAGTTCAACACCACGTCCACACCCCGCCCGCCGCTCGCGGCAAGGAACCGCTCGGCGAACTCAAGGTCGCGGGAAGAGGCGATACGGTCCTGGTCCAACCCCAACCCGCGCAACGTGTCCCACTTGCCCTCACTGGCAGTCCCGAACACCTGGGCGCCCAGATGACGCGCCAGCTGCACCGCGGCCATACCCACCCCACCCGCGGCCGCATGCACCAACAACGACTCGCCCGCGGCCACACCGGCCAGGTCCACCAGTCCGTAATAGGCCGTGAGGAACACGATCGGCACCGACGCGGCCTGTGTGAACGACCAGCCGGGAGGCATATCGACCAGCAACCGATGATCGGTAACCGCGATCGGGCCGAACGCGCCCGAGAACAGGCCCATCACCCGATCGCCCGCAGCCAGGACGGTCACGTCAGGGCCGACCTCGAGGACCACTCCCGCGCCCTCCCCGCCCAACTCCGCCAGGTCCGGGTACACCCCCAACGCGATCAGCGCGTCACGGAAATTGACCCCGGCCGCGCGTAGGGCGACCCGGACCTGCCCGACCCCCAACGGCGCCAACGCCTCAGGAGCGTCGACCAGCGACAGGCTATCCAACGTGGCCTGGCCGGTGGTGTCCAGCCGCCACGCCCCCACTCCGGGTGGTGGTGACAACGCCGCCGGAGCGGCCAGGCGGGACAGGAGAGGTGTCAACACCTGCCCTTGGCGTAGGGCCGCTTGTGGCTCACCCGACGCCACCGCCGACACCAGCGCCTCAAACGCATCAGGGGCGTCCAGGCCACCGTCCAGGTCGATCAGGACCAACCGGTCGGGATGCTCGGACTGCGCCGAGCGCACCAACCCCCATACCGGTGCGTAGGCCAGGTCGGTCACGTCCTGACCGCTCACGGCGACCGCGCCACGAGTCAGGACCACCAGCCGCGACGAGACCAGCCGGTCCTCAGCCAGCCATGCTTGAACCAGGGTCAAC
>JBOGED010000318.1:0-4860 GCA_050743625.1 Egibacteraceae bacterium
ACTCTGCACTGTGCAGGGCGTGGGGAGGCCTGGGCGCGCGGCGCCTGCCCGGGTGTCACATGCAGTCGAAGCAGATCATCAGGTCGGGATCGGCGAGCTGGGGGCGGCGTTTCACGAGGAAGCAAGAGCGGCATGTGAACTCACCCGCGCCGATAGGGGCGTCCGAGTTCGACAGTCCGGCGCGCGGCTCATCGTCGAGACGGACGTCGTCGTCGAGGCCAGCCTCGCGGGTGAGGAGCAACACGTCGAGCGCCTCCTCGCCCTCCTCATCCTCGTCGTCGTCCTCCAGTACCTCGTCGTCATCCTCCTCCAGCTTCGTTGTATGCGGTGCGATGACCTCTTCGTCGTCCTCCTCCACCTCGAGGTCGTCGGCGACCTCGAGTCCCACAGTCAGGTCGGTGTCGAGGTCGGGGCCGAGATCCTCGTCCAAGTCCTCTTCGTCAAGGTCGGTCTCTAGATCGGGATCGAGCTCGTCCTCGTCCAGCTCGTCTTCTGCGTCGTCGAAGTCGTCGAGGGTCTCGAGCGCGTCGATCTCAGCGGTGTACTCGTCTCGTGTTGCCACGGCGACAGACCTCCAGTGCCCGGTCCATCCAAGCTAGCCTGCGGATTCGCAACGGTATCGCCGGTCCCCGGGTTCCGCTCGCGGCGGGCCCGGCCAAATCATGCGCGCGCCACAACGCGACACATAGGTCAGGAACGCTAAGCCGGTGAAACCACGCCAGCGAGTTCCGGGGGCGCAGAGTAGGGCTCATACGCACGCTCGTCAACCGGAAAGGACATGCACCACGTCAACGCACGACATTCCCGGCCACTACCGTCGCCAGGCACCGTAGCGCGCGTGGGTCCTCCACCTCCAGCGGATGGGCCGGCCAGACCGCCAGATCGGCCCGGAAACCGGCGCGTAGAGGGCCGACGTCGTCTTGCCCGGCCGCGTAGCGACCCCCGAGGGTGTGCGCCGCGAGAGCGGCTTCCCGGCACAGGCCCCATCCCCCCAGATGGCGCTCGGCCGCGACCACCGCCCCCCACGGATCCAAGGGAGTGACCGTCGAGTCCGACCCAAAGGCAAGGCGGACACCCGCGTCCGCGAACCAGGCGAACGGGTTGGTGTCCCTCGCGGTTCGCGCGCCGAACCTGGCCGCGTAGAGGCTCCTGTCCCCACCCCAGGTCGCGTCGAAGGCCGGCTGCACGCTGGCGACGACCCCAAGCTCGGCGATGCGCCGCACGTGCTCGCGAGACGGCAGCTCGACGTGCTCGATCCGGTGGCGGCAGCGTCTTACGAGGTCCGTGCCGGTCACGCGTGCCGCCGCCTCGATGGCAGCGACGGCCTGCTCGATCGCGCGGTCGCCGATCGCGTGGACCCCCGCGCCGCGCCCCGCACGCGTGTGCGCGGCGAAGAACTCGGCGACGGCGTCGTCGGGATGGAACAGCTCGCCCCGGGTCATGGTCCCCGAGCAAGAGTAGGGTCGGCTGGTCGCGGCGGTACACGTGCCGATCGACCCGTCGAGGAAAAGATCGCCGCCGGGCCGCAGCCCAGGCTGTGGCCGCGGATCCAGCTCGGCCCACCAGGTGAGCACCTCGACGGGCCACTCCCCCGCCGCCCACGCCAAGGCGTCGTCGAGACCTGAGAGCCCGGGGTGCCCCATCTCGTGTATCGACCCGATGCCAAGCGCGGCGGCTTTCCCGCAGGCGGCTCGCCGGGCGGCCTCGAGCTGGTCAAGGCGGAGCTCCGAGCGCACAAGCGTCATCGCCGCCTCGGACGCGGCCTCGCGCAGCCACCCCGTCGGCGTGCCCGCGGGGTCACGGTCGACGCCCTCAAGCGCCGCCAGGTCCAGGCGTGCCAACGTCCGATCGTCGACAAGGCAGCTATGCCCGTCGACCCGGATCAACAGCACCGTCCGCCCGCCTGAGGCCTCGGTGAGCGAGGCGGCGGTGGGCCGTCCCCCTGGCCACCCGAAATCGTCCCAACGCGTCCCGATCACGACGTCTGCTGGTCGGCCTCCTGCCGCGTGGCGGCGCACGAGGTCGAGGCATTCGACCCCGCTGCGAGCGCCCGCCAGATCCACGGCACGCAAGGCCAACCCCGTCGCGGTGGCATGGACATGCGCGTCGACGAACGACGGCGTCACCCATGCGGCGCCAAGGTCCACCACCTGGTCCGCAGGGGGATGCTCGCCGTCGATGCTGCCGCGCCACGCGATGCGATCGCCGTCGATCAGCAGCGCACGTGGGATGTCGCCCGTGCCATCCAACGGCAGGATGCCCTCGGCGACGATCAGTGTGCGCATCCGGCCGCGCCGGGCCCGTGTACCACGCGTCCGCGGACCATGGTGGCGACACAGCGCTCGGGCTGGTCGTCCTCGAGCGAGAAGGCCGCCATGTCGGCGCGCTGGCCGGGAGCGATCGGCCCGACACGGTGCTGCCGCGCGGCCTTGCGCCCGCCGATCGTCGCCGCCTGGAGCGCGGTCAGCACCCCCACGCGAAACGCCGGCCGGTGGTGAGCGACTGCCGCCGACACCGTCGCCCACGGGTCGAACATGCTCGATGCGACGTCAGAGCCGAACGCGAGGGTGACGCCGGCGTCGGCGAGTGGCCCCAGCGGGTTCATCCGCTCGGCTCGAGGCCGTCCGAGGCGGCGGTAGTACAGCCCTCCCCGCCCTCCCCACATCGCGTCGAAGTTCGGCTGGACCGTCGCGACCACGCCGAGGCGCGCCAGCCGCGGGATGAGCTGAGGGGGAGCGAGCGCGCAGTGCTCCAGCCGGTGGCGGGCCGCACGTACGGCTCGCAGCCCGAGCGTCCCCACGACTGCCTCCAGCACCTCGACGGCCTGCCGGACGGCGCGGTCGCCGATGCAGTGCAGGCCTACCTGGAATCGGCGACGCGTCGCCTCGGCGAGGAACCGGACGAGGTCGTGGTCCGATTCGTACAGGTGGCCCGGGTGCGGGGCGTCGGCGTAATCCTCCTCCAAGGCAGCGGTATGACTGCCGAGCGTCCCGTCGAGCAGCAGCGCTCCCCCGATCTGCCGTAGCCCGCGCTCGGCGGCGAAGTCGAGGTCCGCGGCACCCCAGTAGCCGACCACCTCGATGGGCCAATCCCCCTCGAGCCACGCGTCGAAGTCCCGCGCGCCCATCTGGTCTGGGCCGTTCATCTCATGGATACTCGCGATGCCCATCGATACGGCATGGCGGACCACCGCCTCGCGGGCCTCGTTGAGCTCAGAATCTGACAGCTCCCCGCAGAACCAGCGGCGGACGACGTGTACGGCCTCCCGGCGGAGCAACCCGGTCGGGTGCCCTTCGGCGTCCCGCTCGACCCCCTCCGCGCGTTCGAGCGGCGCGGTCTCCAAGCTGAAGCGGTCCACCAGCGCAGAGTGCCCATCGGCGCGAGCAAGCAGCACTGGCCTGCCTCCGGACGCCTTCGCCAGCTCGTCACCGGTCGGTGGGCGACCCTCCGGATAGGTGAGGTCGTCCCACCCGCTTCCCCAGATCACCCGGCCAGGCGTGATCTCGGCGACTGCCTGGACGGCCGCGACGCAGTCCGCGGCCGACTCGCAAACCGAGAGATCGACCCCACCAAGCGCCAGCCCGGTCGCCGTGAGATGTGCGTGGGAGTCGACGAACGCCGGCTGCAGTAGCGTGCCGGGCAGGTCGATGCGCTCGGCGCCTCTTCGCGGCGCGTCATCCGGGTCGCTGCCTACCCAGGCGATCCGGTCGTCGACGACAAGCACCGCGTGCGCCTCGGGTTTCCCGGGCGCGAGGGTGCGTACCCGGTCCGCGACCAGTAGCTGTACAGGCGCGTCCATCGCCTTAGATGGTACGCCCCGCGCACGTCCGTTCCTCACCTATTGGGTGTGATCTAGAGCACGGTCCGGCGATAGGCCGTGGAAAGCGCGTCGGCGTACTCGTTCCAGCGTGACCCATCGTGAGCGCGGATCCACCGCAGCGTGAGCTCGGGCCGCTGGAGCGCCTTGGCGTAGAGAATCTTGACCAGGTCGAGGTTGGCGATCGGGCCGCCCTTGCGCCGCCAGCCGTTCGCCGCCCAGCCCTTCGCCCACTCATTGATCGTGCGCACGCAGAGATTGCTGTCGGAGTAGACGGTCGCGGGCGTCCCTACGGGAACGAGGTCGTACCCGTTGATCAGCGCCGTCAGCTCCATACGGTTGTTCGTCGTGTCCCGCTCACTCCCATACTCTCGGTCGACTACCTCGCCCCCGACGACGTAGACCGCTCCCCAGCCTCCCGGCCCCGGGTTCGGGTGCGCGCTGCCATCCGTGAACACGCCATCCTGCGGTCCAGCGTGATACCGCTCCAATACCGCCGCCAGCGGGAGCTCCTCCTCCACGGATGACCGCCGGGTATTCCGGGACGGGCTCGTGCCGGCACCGTTCTTGCATTTCCGGCACTGCTTCGGCGTCCAACCCGGGTAGCGGTCGAGGGTGGTCTGGGGCAGCGAGAACTCGCCGCCGCACTGTGCGCAGGTGAACTGAGGCATGAGGCGATACCTTACGCCGAGGCGGCGCCCTGGGCGCCGAGCACGAGCATCGGCGAGATCATCGTGCAGACGACCATCCCGGCCGTCCACACCAGCCGGCGCCGCCCGATCCTCGCGCCGACGTAGGCGTCAAGCGCGAGCGCGAGCAACAGCCAGATGCTCGAGGTCGCCAAGCCGAAACACAGCGCAAGGAACACCATCGCCGCGGCCTCCTGACCCCCTAGCCCTGCACCGAGGGCCGGGGCCACGAGTACGCCGCCGAGCACCGCCCACACGATCGCCCCCGCGGCCAGCGCCCGCCGCACGATTCTCCGGTCCCGGTCCAGATCCGTCAAGGAACCGCGGCCTCGTGTGGAGGGCGAAGCGCAGCGG
>JBOGED010000319.1:0-18349 GCA_050743625.1 Egibacteraceae bacterium
CCGCGCCGATCCTCCACACACCGACCCGCTCGCCCCAACCGCCGGGCTCGGGGGTCCGAGGGCGCAGCCCTCATTAGTGGCCCGTTGCGCCGCCGAGCAGAAGATCCGCTGTGCCGGCACGTGTGGACGACGTCACGTGGCGCGGAAGGCCGCAGACGTGTGCGCGCGGCCCTCGGCGGCAAGCTCCGTGAACCCGTAGGTGCCGTGGTCGAGCAGCTCGCGGCCGGCTCGGACGAGCGTGGCCAGGGAAGCCTGGTTGAAGGCACCACCGACCGAGATGCGGGCCACTCCTGCCTCCGCCAGCTCGGTCACTGGAGGAAGGCCCGACCTCGCGAGCACGTTGACCGGCCGGTCGACCGAGGTGATCACCTGGCGGATGTCGTCGATGTCGGTCAGGCCAGGGGCGTAGAGCACGTCCGCGCCCGCCTCTTGGTAGGCCTGCAGCCGCGTGATCGTGTCGGCAAGGTCAGGGTTGCCGCGGATGAAGTTCTCCGCTCGCGCGGTCAACACCAGCCCGGGACCGCTACGCGTCGCACGAGCGGCGGCGGCCACGCGCTCGGCGGCCAGCCCGATCTCGTAGATCGGCGTGTCCTTGCTGCCGGTGAAGTCCTCGATCGAGCAGCCGGCCAATCCCACGGCGACCGCATCCGTGACAGTGCCGAACACCGCATCGGGATCGTCGGCGAAGCCGTTCTCCAGGTCGGCAGATACCGGGACGTCCACGGCGGCGACGATGGCGGCGGCGTGTGCGAGGGCCTCGTCCTTGCCTACCGAGCCGTCGAGCCGGCCAAGCGTTGCCGCGTGGCCGCTGCTGGTCGTCGCGAGCGCTCGGAAGCCTAACGCTGCGAGTAGCTTGGCCGTCCCCACGTCCCACGGGTTGGGCATCAGCAGCGGTCGACCGGCCACGTGCAAGGCCTGGAACGCGTTCGCCTTCTCTCCGAGGACAGACATTCCCGGACCGTACCACCGCGCGTCGCGGCGGAACTTTTCCGCACCCGTCCGCACCCCTTCCCCGACGGCGATTGGTACCCGAATAGGGACCGATGTGGCAACCGATTGGTTTGTCCGTGGCCGCCGTCATGGCGCCACGGAAAAGACCCACTCCGTCCTTCTCCCAGGGGGACCGGGTCGGGGGCGAACGACGGGGGGTTGAGCCGGGCCCGCCCCCGACCGTGGCGCCTGACGTAGTCGCCGTCGAAGGTTGGATACTCGGCCAGGGTGGACATGCCGCGCAGCCTTCACCCACGTCATCGCTACCACGGCTGGCAGCACTCGTCCGCCAGCGCAATGCCATCGACGAAGAGATCGCAGCCCTGATCGGCCGGCCCGCGCTCCCGGGCCGCATCGGGGAGCTCATCGCCGCGGAGGTCTTCGACATCGAGTTGGAGCGATCCGCGGCGGCTGCCGGCTACGACGGCGTGTTTCGCTCAGGGCACCTTGCAGGGGCGACAGTGAACGTCAAGTTCTATCCAAAGAGGGAGGGGCTGCTGGACATCCCCGAGGCTGTGCCTGACTACTTTCTCGTGCTTACCGGTCCCCGGTCGGCCGCAGCGGCATCGTCGGTCGGGACCACCCGCCCTCTTGTGGCCACAACCGGCACCGGTCCAGCCATCCCTGATCGCGGCACATCGCCAGGCACTGCTTCATCCCTTCAGCTCAACGCCCCCTGGGCACGGCGTCCACCGTGAAGCCCGAGCCGTTCGGTAGGCTGCCAGGAATGGACGTGACACAGGCCGAGGCTTCGCTCACGAGTGGCTCGCTGCCTGGAACTCCCGTGACCTCGACAGGATCATGGGCCACTACGACGAGGACGTGGAGTTCCGCTCCCCGTACATGGTGATCTTGGGCATCGAGCCCTTTGGCGTGCTCCATGGGAAGAAGGCCGTGCGTGGTTAATTCGCTGCGGGGCTGGCGCGCCTACCCGACCTGCGGTTCGACCTGCTCTACGTCCTGACCGGCGTGGACAGCCTGACGATCGGGTTTGCGCCGCTCGTGGGAGAGGGTGGGACCGTGCTCGACGTCGCCTGCGGCGCGGGCCGGCATACGCGGAGGCTGCTGGAGCAGGGATACCAGGTGGTGGCGGTGGACATCGACGTGGCGGGAGTGGCCGACCACCGCGATCATCCACGAGCGGAGATCGTCGAGGTCGACTCGGAGGACGGGCGGGCCTTCCCGCTGGGCGGGCGCCGTTTCGACGGGGTGGTCGTGACGCGCTACCTCCACCGGCCGGTCCTGCCAGACCTCGTGCGAGCCGTGGCGCCGGGCGGGGTCCTCGTCTACGAGACGTTCGCGCGGGGGAACGAGCGCTTCGGGCGGCCCACGAACCCGGCGTTTCTGCTCCGTCAAGGTGAGTTGCTCGACGCGGTCAGAGGCGAGCTGCGGGTCCTCGCCTACGAGGACCTGATCGTCGACCAGCCCGCGCCCCCTGCCATCCAGCGCGTCTGCGCTCGCCGGGAGCCGTGACGCGGGTGGGCGCGTCTGGCGAGGGGCGGGTGCTCGACCGGCGTACGCTCAACCGCACGCTGCTCGCGCGTCAGCTCCTGCTCGAGCGCGTCGAGATGCCGGTCGCCGGGGCGATCGAGCACCTCGTTGCGCTGCAGGCACAGAACCCTCTCGACCCGTATGTGGCGTTGTGGTCGCGCCTTTACGACTTCGACCCGCACGAGCTGGGCCAGCTCATGCTCGACCGGCTGGCGGTGCGGATGACCCTCCTGCGCACCACCCTCCACCTCGTCACGGCGCGCGACGCGCTCGCGCTGCGACCGGTCGTGCAGGGGATGATCGAGCGGCGCTTCCACACCGGCACGCCGTTCGGCCGGAACCTGTCGGGGATCGATCTCGACGCCCTGCTCGCGGCCGGGATCGAGCTCGTCGAGGAGCAGCCGCTCGGCGCCTCCGACCTCTCGCGGCGGCTCGTCGAGCGGTTCCCCGGGTACGACGCGAGCTCGCTCGGTGCCGCGATCGCCGCTCCTGGCCCCGCTCGACGGCTGGCTGGGCCAGGTCTTTTCGCCCGCGTGCGTGGACGAGACGGTCGCCGCGATGCACGACGCACAGGCCGACGACCACCAGACACTGCCCAGCAACAGGCCGTCTGCCAGGTGCTGGAGGACTGCCAGCAGCGTCTGGTGCGGTACCGGGCCGCGCTCGAGGCTGGCGCCGAGCCGGCACTCGTGGCTCAGTGGATCGCCGAGAACCAGGCCGAGCGCGCCGCCGCACAAGCCCGACTGCACCAACACGAAGGCCAGCGTCGACTGAGTCGTGAGGAGATCAGCAGTCTCGTGGCGGCGCTCGGTGACCTGGTCGAGGTCATCCAGCAAAGCGATCCAGCCGACAAAGCGGAAATCTACCGGCAGCTGGGACTGCACCCGGTCTATGACCCCGACAAACGAAAGGTGCGGGCCGGGAGTCGCCTCAGCCCGCACCTTATAGGCCTAAGGTTCGTGTCGGTGGGGGGACTTGAACCCCCATCCCCTTACGAGGACACGGCCCTCAACAAGTTCAAGACGTGACACGGGGTGTTCCGCTCCGTCGCTCTTCGCCTCTGACCTGGTCTTTCTTGTCGGCTATCGCCGGCCCGCGCTGCCTATTGCCGCGGGTTCACGCGCCTGCGGTGACCACGGCGTGACCACGGCGACGCGGACCTTTGTTGTTGGTGGCGCGGCGGGAGGGATTGGAACCCCCGACCTTCTGATCCGTAGGCGTCGGCGAGGAGTTCTCGCGCGTGCGGGCGGGTCCACGGCCTGCAGAGTGTGCGCGTGGCGATCCCGTCGCGGCCGGTTGAGTCCATCTCATTGGGTCCCTGGATGGGTCCCCTCAATTCGATACACCCGTGAGCGGGGCGGCTCGTTCAGGGCCTTGAGCGGGGCGGAGCGGTGGGCTTGGGGGCGGTCATGACGGGGTCTGGTGGTGGTTGGGGTTGGGCGCGTATCGATGGCGAGATCGCGGCTGGCGGCTTTGACGCTGCCGGGTTCGCTGATGAGCTAGGGATCGCGGTCGATGAGGCTCAGGGGTTCGTGAGGGTCCGTCGCGCTCTGCTTGCGGGTCGGGCGGATCACGAGGCCGGCGGTGAGGGCTTGACCGAAGGCGGGTTAGCAGCGGCTGGGGTCCGCGCTCGTGACATCGTCGACTTTCTGCGGGTGAGCGAGGCGGTCAAAGAGCGTGCCCGTGCTGGCCGTTGCCGTGAGGGAGGGATCGCCATGTGACCCGAGCTGTGTTCTGGCCAGGCGCTCGTCGCCTTTGACATCCGCCGTTAGGCAACAGGAGGTTTGCATGCCACAGAACAGACGAGAGGACATCCTCACGACCAGTGTTCCACCATCGGAACGTCAAAGCGGCCAAACCGTTGAGGTCAGCGTCCAACCAGCCCGTGGAGGGGACGAGGCAGGACGTATCAGCGCCATGACGGACGCGGCCACGAGGCTATGGGAACGCGCGGACGCTCTACGCAACAGGGGCTACCACACCGACGCGCAGCGCTGCGAGAACAGGGCGCTGGGAATCATGGAACGGCTTGGCAGCACACCCGAAAACGATCGGACGCCGGAGCGGGAGAACAACCGCGCCGCCGGCATGGCGATGTGACCGGGTTCGACGTGTGGAGCCAGTAGTGAAAGCGGCCTCGCCCGTCCAGGCCTAGGAAACCACAAGACGGGCGGGGCTTTCACATCGCATGGAGGTTTGGCAATGCTACTGATCCCCGCCCCTGTCCGGGGGGCAACTGCAGAACGCGTTCAGGCTGTTGAGCTGGCCGTGGAGCGTCCGGTCCCCAACGACGGCCTTGATGTCGAGGTCCGCGGGCCGGTCGAGGTGGGGTTGTTGACTGTTGCGCAGGTGCTGGCCTCGCTAACGACGGGGCTGCCTGGGTGGGAGCGGCTGGCGGCCTGCGCGAGCGGGGAGTATGACCCGGATTTGTGGTGGCCCGAACGCGGGGATAACGGGCTGCCGGCCCGGCAGGTGTGCGCGGGATGTCCCGTGCTGGGGGATTGCCGCGATTACTTCTTATCCACGCCTGGGATGGCCCCTGCGGGGATTTGGGCCGGGGTTGGCGGCGACGCGTTGGTCCGGGCGGTGCGCTGGCACCTGCGTCGCAAGGGTGGCGAAGTGGGGCGTGGCCGTGTGCGTGTTGCGGTGCAGCCAACCGTTGCACGAGGTTGCGGTGTGGGAGGGGGTGAGGCGGCTCAAGGCATGCGGGGCGGTAGCGCCTCGCAGTAAGTAGGCCGGCCCCGCCCGTCCAGGCCTAGGAAACCACAGGGCGGGCGGGGCCTCACATCGCATGGAGGTTTGGCAATGCTACTCATCCCTGCCCCAACTCGGGGCGCAACCGCGCTTGACGCGCTGGTGACCGACGATCCCGACCGTGTCGACGTGCCGGCGGTCACTCCCGATCTCGCCGACAAGCTGCTCGTCCGTTGGCTCGGCGCTACCGAGCACGACCACGACGGCCAGCGCTGGATTCATCTTCCGTTGCATGTGCGCAGTGTCGCGGAGGTGACCGCATGAGCGGCCGCGACTGGCTAGACGAGCGTGCCGCCCAACGCGCTGCGCAGGCGTTCACCAACCAAGACACCACCGAGCGTGATCGCGTGGCGGAGCTGGCCGCGAAACCTGCCGCCACGAACGACGGTCGCGAGGTCGAAGCTCGTACTGCGGGGCAGGGGTGGTCGATGTGACTCCCGACGAACTGCTGCTGCGCGCGGCGCTGCGGCAAGAAGCCGCTGCGGAAGGCCGTATGGGGATGCGCGCCCGCATCGCAGGCGCCGACTCACGGCACTTCGAGCTGGACCAAAGCTACTACCAGGAACGGTCGGAAGGCCGCCCAGCCCGCTACCCGGAAACCGAGCACGAAGCCATCGAACGCGACCTCGGAGCGTCACCCCAGAAAATCGCAGGGTGGCCGGTCGGGCCATATGCGTCCGACCGCAGCGCCTACGGCGTCTATGACGCCGAAGCGATGGTCACCGACTGCGTGAGGGCACTACCTCCCGGACGTGCGGCACAGGAGCTTACCCGCGACCTCGCGATCACCCGCGACACCGGGCGGGTGATGTGATGACCCGCGCGATCCCCGCGCTCTGCTTCGCGTTCGCGGCGCTCGTGTCGTTCGGTCATATCACGGACTTCTTGGTCCGCTCCGGCCAGTCGCCCACGATCGCGCCGTTGTACGCGGGCGTGATCGACGTCATGTGGTACGGCGCCATGGTCAAGCTGCGCGAGACGTTGCGGCTCCCTTCGTACACGGTCGGCGTGCTCGCCGGCTGCTCGTTCGTCGCAGCCGTGGTCATCTCGACCGGCGCGAACGTGCTCTCCGGCATCCAGGGTGAGATTCCCCGCTACGCCGGCCTGATCGTGGCTGGGCTGCCGCCGTTGATCGCCTGCCTTGCCGGGCTGATGTTCCACGCGGACCGCACGCCCAAGACGCAGCCGCGCCAGACGGTCCTGGATCGGTGGTTCGGTGGCGATGGCGACGGGTTTGCGCACACGAGCGCACGCGCAGCCGATGAGACGGTCGTGACGCACGTCGCGACGCTGGGCCGCCATCACCAGCTGTCTGTCGATGGGTGCCCTACGTGCGGTCACGAGGTCGGACTGCCGGCGGCGGCGGGGTCGAGCAACGGCGCTGCGATCGAGCCGGTCAACGGTGACCCGGTCGCGGCGCTGGTCGCTGAGCACGTCTCGGATGGCGGCAAGGTCAAGGATCCGGCTCTGACGTGGGCGGTCATGCACGAGCTGGGGCTGTCAGACCGGCAAGCGCGGCGACGGCTTGAGCCCTTCCGTAAGGGCGAGCTGTGACCGCCGTGCAGCTGCGCGCCAGGCTTGAGGCGGCGCACCTTCGGGTGGGCCGTCGCTTGGCCGTTGTGCGCAACGTGGTACGGGTCGCGGTGCTTGCGCTCGGCGCGGCCGTGACGTTCGTGTGCGCCGTCGCGGCGCTGACCGGGCGGGTCCCACTGTGGGTACTGGCGGTCGCGGTCGTGCTGCTCGTCTGGGTGTCGCGTAGCGCTGGCAAGCGAGCGCGTCGTAAGGGTCATGCCCGCGAGGCGGTCGACGCGTTGATCGCCGTGCGCGATGAGGGCGCCCGCGCGGGTGGTGGCGCGTTTGTCGGGATCGATGAGGCCTACGGCGGGATCTTGCATGTCCCTGCCGAATGCGCCGCGCTGATCCTGGGCCCCCCACGTGTCGGCAAAACCACAAGCGTGGTCATCCCCTCGGTGCTGTCCGCGCCGGGCGCGGTCGTGTCGACCTCGACCAAGCCCGACGTCCTGTTGGCAACCGCACGGGCGCGATCGCGCTACGGCACAGTGTGGGCGTTCGACCCGACCGGCCAAGCCACCGACCTCCCCGCGGGCGTCATGGCGCTGCGTTGGTCGCCGCTGTCCGCGGCTGGCGAGTGGGGCTCAGCCCGCCGCATCGCCGCCGCGATGGTGGGCGCGTCGCCGGCGGCGAAGGGCACCAAGCACGAGAGCCACTGGACGTCTCGTGCGGCTGCGCTGCTCGGGCCGTTCCTGTACGCCGCCGCGTTAGGCGAGCAGGACATGCGCGCGGTCGTCGGCTGGGTGTTGGCTGGGGATAAGGACCTGGGCGAGCCGGGGCGGATCCTCAAGAAACACGCAGCCTGGGGCAACACTTCGGCTGAGCTTGCGCTGGAAGTGTTGGAGGGCGTCCACCGAGCCGCCGACCAAGAACGGCAATCCATCTGGTCGGCCACCGCGGATGTCATCGACGTCTATACGACCAGCGAGGCGTTGGACGCCGCGTCGCGGCCGAACTGGGACCCGGCACAGTTCGTCCGCTCGGCCGACACCGTCTACATCGCCGCCAGCGCTGAGCATCAGGCCGGATGCGCCCCGTTGGTAGTCGCGCTGATCGAAGCCGTCCGCGACGCCCAATATGCGAGGCATCGCGCGGACGCGCTGGCCGGGCGGCGCACGTGGCCGCCCGTGACGCTGGTGTTGGACGAGGTCGCCAACGTCGCCCCCATCGCCAGTTTGCCGGCGCTCGTGTCAGAGGCCGGCGGTCAAGGGTTGCACGTGGTGGCAGCGGTTCAGGATCTGTCCCAGGTCCGCGGCCGGTGGGGCAATGACGTTGCCGAGGGGTTCTTGTCGCTGTTCCAGCATGTCCTGGTGCTCGGCGGGATCCGCGACACGAGAACGCTTGAGGCGATCTCGACCATCTGCGGGGAGTGGCTACGACCTCAAGAGACGCAATCGCACTCGATCAGCTACAGCCGCAAACCATGGGAACTGAAGTTCCGCCCCGAGATCTCGAACAACTGGTCCTCCACCAGCTCGTTGACGCGTGAGCGGCAGGTCTACCCGGGCGACGTCTACGCCCTGGAACACGGCCGGGCGATCTACCTGTACGGCTCCGAGTGGCGTCACGTGATTCTCACGCCGCACTACTCGCATCGGCGTTGGACAGCCGCGCTGGCCGCCGCGCCGGCAGACATCGTGACCTGGCCACGTCCGCCGTTGGACGGTCGGCGTGGCCATCCGGCGTTCACGGCCACGGCCGTGTCCGAGCACACGATCAACGGACATGTCAACGGTCATGGCGGTAATGGGTGTCCGGAGGGCGACCGATGAGCGCGCTCGCGGACCTGTTGCGTCACCGGGGCTGGTCACAGGCCAGGCTGGCCACCGAATCCGGGGTGAGCGTAAAGACCATCGCGCGTTGGCTTGCCGGTCAGACGACACCGGAGTTGACCGCACCGTCCACAGTGTCGCCGACACGCTGGGTGAGCCCGTCGAGCGGCTGATCAGCTTGTCTCCCAAAACCCCCCTGGATGCCGCACTGTCAGTCAAGGGCTGGACCACCGACCGCCTCGCCCGCCACCTGCAGATCGCGCCCGACACCATCAGCTACCTGCGCTCCGGCGCGCACCAGCCTCACCCACAAACCGCCCGGGTGATCGCCGACGCCCTGGGTATCCGGATCAGCGACTTGTTCCCGGACAGAGCTATCCCCGCGCGCACTGCATTCGCCGCGGCCATCGCCCTACAGGGGTTCAGCCATCGACAGCTGGCCCGCCAAGCCGGCGTCGGGCTTACCACCATCGAATCGTGGGCGGCCGGCGCTGCCACCCCACGCGCGGACAAGGCCGAGTCGGTCGCCCGCGTGCTCGGCGTCCCCGTCGAGGAGCTGTTCACCGTGACCCGGCGACACGACCTGCCGCTGCTGCCCACACCCGCCAAAACGCTAACCCCTGAACATGTCCTGACCGCCGAGGCGACCGGTGACCGCAATTGGGGTCAGCAGGCGGCCTGCGCGATCGGCGAGCACGACCGCGAGCTGTGGTTCCCCGACACCGCCGACCAGGAGGCCAAGGCGCGGCAGGTCTGCGCGGGCTGTCCCGTGGTGGGCGACTGCCGCGACGCCTTCCTCGACACCCCTGCGGGTGGCGTCAAGCGTCAAGAGATGGACAAGGGCATCTGGGCCGGGCTACGCGGATCCGACCTGCGTGAGGCGGCTCGCGTCCGCTCCCAACAGACCCAACCCACACCTACCAGAGCCGCCGCCCGCAGTATCGAGAAACTTCCCGAACGCCGCGGTCGGGGCGGCTACTCACCCCTCGGCGGGGAATCGCGGACACGGCTTGAGCGCTTCCTGGAAGCTCACGACCTATCCAACGCTGACGCGGCACGCCTTGCCGGCATCCGGCCGGGCTCGGTAGGGGCCTGGGCGCGAGGCGAGCGCACCCCGACAGCCCAATCAGCTCGCGTGCTGGCTGACGCCCTCGGTGTCGGAGTGGCTGACCTGTTCGAGCACGTCAACACCCATCCCCGCCAGCGCTCTATTCAACAGGTCAACGAAGCCGATGGGGCCGACGAGCAACCGCGTGCCCGCGGACTGGCGGCCTCCCGGTGATGCCCTTCAACGGGCGCGGTACCGCCACACACGCAGGCCCCCCCCTCATGGCTTGCCGCCCCTCCGCGCCTCCAGATCACCCCCAGGGGCCGTGAGCGGTGCCGTGGGCGGGGCCAGCCCGGAGGGTGCATATGTGTCTTGTACTAGGTCCTGGGGTCTACACAGCTTTACATCACTTCAACAGCGATTCATTTAGCAGGCACCACTAGCAGGACGACACACGACGAGGGAACGAAGGGACGAAGGATGGGTGCACACATCGGGGACAACAGCAAGATCGGAACAGGCGCAGGGCGGCAGGCTGACTACTACATCGAAGAGCTGGCAGAAACTCAGCGGGACTACTACACCGGCAGGGGCGAGGCGCCAGGCGAATGGGCAGGCGGTCTAGCAGACGCGCTGGACCTACAGGGGCAGCTCACACCAGAGCAGTTCACCAGCGTGCTCGAAGGAGTGCACCCGATTACGGGTGAGCCGCTCAAGCCGCATATCAACCTGAAGAACCAAGGTTTGGACATCACGTTCGACCTGCCGAAAAGCTTCTCGGCGTTCTACGCCCTGGCCGACGAGCACGCCCAGGCCGTGATGCACCAAGCTGTGCGTGAGGCCCTCGACAACTACGCCATCCCCTACCTGGAGGAATACGCCTGCGTCGCCCGGTTGGGCGCCCAGGGCAAAGACCGCACCCCCGGCACCGGGTTTGTGGTCACCCTGTTCACCCACCGCCAAAGCCGCGAGGGCGACCCGCACCTGCACGTCCACGCCATCTTCGCCAACGTCGTCCACACGCAGGACGGCCGCGCCGCCGCCCCGGATATGCACATGCTCTACGCACACCACAAAACAGCGGGCGCGTTGTTCGAGGCAGGCGTCCGCCACGTCCTATGGCGAGACCTAGCCCTGGACTTCACCGAACGCAACGAGCAACTCGAAATCGCCGGCATCCCCGCCGAGCTATGCCACATGTGGTCCACCCGCCGCGCGCAGATCCTGGCCAAGCTCGACGAATGGGGAGCCGACAGCGCCCGCGCCCGCCAAGACGCCGCTTACGCCACCCGCAAGGCCAAGGACGACCCCGGCGGCGAGCGCAGACTGCACGAGCGTTGGCGCGGAGAGGGCGCGCAGTGGGAGAGGAGCCGCCGCCCTTTTGGGCGCGCCTCTGGTCGGCTTTACGCCGGTCATGACCGCCTGTCCGACACCGACATCATCGACCGGCTGACCGGTCCGGACGGCCTGACCGAGAAAGCGTCGAGCTTTGGCCGGCGGGACGTCGCGCAGGCAGTAGCCAAGCTCGTGGAGCCTTGCGAGGCGACGGCAGAGCGGATCAGCCGGATCGCCGCCGCGGTGCTGCGCGACGGGCGTGTGCTTGAGCTGCTTAAGCCCGGGCGGGCGACGTCGGGTGAGCTGATGCAGGTCCGCGACAAGACCGGAAAGGTTGTCCGCTGCATCCGTCAGCACGAGCACCGCTACACCACGCAAGGTCTGGTCTTAGCCGAACAAGAGGTGATCGACCGGACGGCGGCGCGCGTGGCGAGCGGAGCCGCGCTGGTGCCCTCGCAGATCGTCGAGCGGGTCCTCGCCCGCCACGCCTACCTCGACCCAGACCAACAGGCCGCCGTCCGTGGGCTGTGCGCCTCCGGCAACGGGATCGACGTCGTGATCGGCCGCGCTGGCAGCGGCAAAAGCGCCATGCTCAAGGCGTACCGGGAAGCCTGCGAGGAAGCCGGCCTCCCAGTGCGCGGGGTCGCGCCCTCGGCCACCGCGGCGCACCTGCTCGGCCGCTCCGCCGGCATCCCGGCCACCTGCACCGTCCACCGTCTCCTGGAAGGCATCCGCAAAGCCGGCTGGCGGCTGCCCACAGGCGGCGTCGTCGTGCTCGACGAGGCCGGGATGGCCGACACCCGCACCCTCCTTGAGCTGCAACAGGCCGCCGATGAGGCCGGCTGCAAGCTCGTCGGGGTCGGGGACCCCCGCCAAACCCCTAGCGTAGACGTGGGCGGGCTACTGCCCCGCATCGCCGAGGCTACTCGTCGTGTGTTCGAGCTGACGCGCAACCACCGCTTCGCACGCCCGGGACTGCAAACCGCGGCCGAACAGGTCCGCGACGGGGACACCGCCCAAGGCATCGAAGCGTTGCGCCGGCTGGGCATGGTCCACGAGTACGACACCGCAGACCAGGCCGCCGCCGCAACGGTCGACATGTGGGTGGCGCTGCGCACCCCCAAGAACTATCCGGGCTGTGAGCGGGTGTTCGAGGTCGCCTCGGACGGGTTCACCAGACAGGTGGCCACCCCCGGCGGGGTGCGTCCCGGTGAGGATGCGCGCATCTTCGCCGACCTCAACGTCAACATCGACCAGCTCAACCGGCGCGCGCGCGAGGCGCTGGTCGACGCCGGCCAGGTCGCGGCCGGCCGCACCTACACCGACGAGGCGACCGGCGACTGGGTCAGTCTCGGCGAAGGCGACCGGGTCCGGCTCGGGCACAACCAGACCGGCGTCGCTCAACCCGACGGCACCCGCGTGAGCGTCCGCAACGGCATGGAAGGCCAGATCGTGGACGCCGGCCGGGACGGCGTCGTGGTGCGCCTGGATGAGGAGCACAAAGGCGAAGACGGCCGGTCGAGCGTGTGGCTGCCCCACACCTATGTCGCGAACGAGGTCGCGCTGGGCTACGCGCTGACCTGCGACAAAGGCACAGCCGCGAACCACGACCACGGGTTGTACCTGGCCACCGACCGCGCGTCGCTGGAACGTGGCTACGTCGCGCTATCACGCGGCCGCTACTCCAACCGCGTCTACGCCACCCGCAGTGCCGCCTGGGAACAAGCCCTGGGCACCAGCAGAGCGCACGAACCCGCCACAGGCCAACAGCCCACACCAGACGATCGCGGCCAGCCCGGACCACCTATCGAAGCAGACCGTAACCTGTCGGTCGAGTGTGACCGTGACCGGTGGCTCGCCAAGCAGGCCGCGCAGCTGGAAGCAGAACGCCAGGCAAGACAGGCCGTCCGTGAGAATGACGGGCACCCGCGCGATGAAGGCCGCGGCCGCGGGATGGCAATGTGATGAGCGAACACACCACCGGCGGGTACCGGCTGCTCGTGTTCGGCGCCCGCGAATGGACCGATGAGCCCGCCATCCGACAGACGCTCCGCAAAGCCCAAGCCCAAGGCGTCGGCACCGTCGTTCATGGCGGCTGCCGTGGAGCCGACCGCATCGCCGGCACGGTAGCCGAACAGTTGGGCCTAACCGTCGAGGTGTTCCCGGCCGACTGGGCGAGGCACGGCAAGGCGGCAGGGCACATCCGCAACCAACGGATGCTCGACGACGGCAACCCGGATTACGCCATCGGGTTCCACACCAACCTGGACGCCAGCCGAGGGTCGGCCGACATGCTCGCCCGCTGCAACACCGCAGGGCTGCCCGTGCACGTCGAAACCGGCACGCGAGCGTCGATCCTGCCCGACGCCGCCGAGCTGTACGCACGGGCCGGCTGGCCAGTCCTACCCTTGCATGACGTGGCGTGGGGTGTCTGCTCGTGCAAGCTCCACCGCGACTGCCGGCATGAAGGCCGCCACCCCCGCACCGAGCACGGCTTCCACGACGCCACCACCGACCTTAGGCAAGTGAAGTCGTGGTGGGGCATGTACCCGTTCGCCAACATCGGCATCGCCACCGGCGGCACCTCACGCCTGAGCGTGGTCGACCTCGACGGCCGCCCCGGACGGCACAGCTGGCAACAACTGGCCCGCGAGCACGGCGCAGGCCCGGGCACCGCCACGGTCAGCACGCCGCACGGGTCGCACCGCTGGTACCGCACCCCCACCGGCATCAACGTGCCCCGCCGGATCGGCGCGCTCGGGCAAGGCGTGGACCTGCTCGGTGACGACGGCTACGCCATCGCCCCACCCTCCCAAGTCCCCTGCCTACGCCCCCACGAGCACGACGGCCCGCACCGCTCCGAATACCGCTGGTCCGCCCCAAAAACGCGCCTCGCGTCCTTGCCTGAGTGGATCATCCACGCAAGCCGGCACCACGACCCGCTCCAACGCCAACCTCAGGCCACCCCGGAACCGGTCCAGCAAGCCATGAGGGGTAACGTTCGACGCTCATACGGGCAGGCGGCCCTCGACGGGGAAGCGGCACGGATGGCCGGTGCGACGAAAGGCACGCGCTATCACACGCTCGGCGGTTCGTCATACCGTCTAGGACAGCTGATCGGTGCCGGCGAGTTGATCGAGGAGCAGGCACGGAAGGAGCTCTGGCAAGCTGCTGAAGCATGCGGCTACATCGAGGAACACGGGGAGGCAACGGTCAGGAAGGAGATCGACTCAGGGCTTGAGGCCGGTGCACTCAACCCGCGATCTCGTCAGCCTCGTGAGGGTCGACGTGAGATGTCCGCGCGAGATGGCCAAGACAACGGCAGCGCGCGAGGCCTCACGATATAAGCAATCAGGCGGGCGCCGGACGCAGCGTTGTCCGTGCCAATCGTTGCCAGGCACCTCGACTTAGCGACGAGCGGGCTCTGGCGACTCCCACCGCTGCAACATCGTCAAGGCTGGTTAGATGATCGCTGTGGAGTGGGAGTCATCTCGGCTCCTCTACGCCCCTTTTGATCACGCGGTACCCGTTGCGCACTCTCGAAGATGCCGTAGACAAAGAGCAACGTAGCGACGCCGCTAAAGACCGCCGCAGGAAGTACCCACCATCCGTCTTGCCGTATCACCCAAATCGTTAGGTATCCAAGCAAGGGCGCCGCGATGAGCGCCACAACCAGCATCGGAACATCACGGCGCGCCTCCAAGTCGTATCGCCTTAACGCCTGAACGTCGGAGTAGACAAGGTCGAGCAGGGCCGTGCGAGCTTCCGAATCGGGCAGCTTCTCAGCCAACTCGACGTCGTGCCCGATCACACGAACGGGACCGCCCTCCGCCTCACCCTCACACGCTTGGCGGGCCGGCGCGAAGCCTCGTTAGTATTGGCGTGTGCACGTCAAGCAGGTGTCCGTCAACAGCATCAGCGACATGTTCCACTCCCGCGTACCCGCTCGTCACTCCCGTGCGCGAACAAGCTCAGCAATGGGCTCGGACGACCAGTACTCACGGAGACCAGAGATGAGCGGGCCTACGAAGTCGAGGATAGCGACCTCGCGCATTCGCCTGCGCACGTTGTCCGGCAGGTCGTCGAATTCCACTTCCCATTCAACGATCGCTGTATCTCCATCGAGGTAGAGATTCAGTAGCTCGCACCGAATACGGGCTTGCGACTCGACGACCTTGGCCTGCCAGTAGTTGCGGATCCCCTCTCGGTGGCGGATGGGAGCCTCGAGCACGCGCTCATGATACGTAGCCTCATCGGTGAAGATGGTCACGATCAGGTCGGGGTCCTGGGTGACCCAGGCTCGGATGTACGTGTGAACGACGTCGAGGACATCCTGTTTCGTGAGTGCCATCACACCGCGTCCTCGACGACGACGGACAACGGTACGGGCGCAGCCGACTCTCCTAAGGCGTCATAGATCAGCTGGGGCTCCTTGAGGACCAGCCCGCCCAGCTCGACGCCGGAGAGCGTCGCGGCGTCGAGGCGTACCCACTTCCAGCGCATGGCATCAACCTCAATGTCGCTTAAGAAGCTGGTGTAATACCCGTCCATTGCTGCCTCACCCACAAGGAGGGCGAGGTGGACGGACCCGAAGTAGCGCGTGTCGCTGAGATTCCTCCAGTGACCCATCACATGGCGATTCACGAGCTGAGCTTCGATTTCGTTGTGGAACGCCGGCACCTGCCCCTCGGTGCGCGGATCGGGCGGGTAGTTCTTCGCAGTCAGGCGGCGACCCGATTGGGGAGTGATTCGGGTGATGTCAGCGTGGTGTCGGGTCGCGCCTTTCCAATGGAACTGGTACGAAGTTACCCAGAGCCCACCAAGTGTCTCGGCTGAGAAGCTGTGGGGGATGGCCTCAAGGACGCTCCTGCGAGTGCGTACGAAGGTCCCCTGCCCCTGCCGGGAGATGACCAGGCCTGCGCCCTGCAGCTCACCGAGCGCACGCTTGATCGTCCCGACCGAGACCCCGTACTGAGATCGTAGCTCCTGGTGCGTCGGGAGCTTCGCTCCGGGTGGCAGGACGCCTTGCTCGATCTCACGGCGGAGCGTGTCGACCACCTGCGCGTATGGCGGGCGTGTGTCGTCTGGGTCCAGGAGCATGTCGAAGACATGGTAACCGATGTCGACCAGGATACATATTGACGAAGATAGCTAAGTTGTCTATGATTACTGACACGCACAAGCGCATGGAGCCACACAGGGCGAGGAGGGGGGCACGTGTCCTCAGTAGTTGCTGCGGACCGTCATAGAGCGTCGCTGCCTTCAACCCTGAGTGTGCAGGAGGCCGCGGTCTTGCTCGGTGTGAGCGCGCGGTCGGCGTACCGGGCCGCTGAGCGTGGGGAAATCCCGATCTTCCGACTCGGCCGGCGTGTGCTCGTGCCCACCGGTCGGCTTCTGGACATGCTCGGCGTCGACCCGGCTTGGGCAGCGAGACTACTAGCACGCGGTGGCGGCGAAAGCCGGGTGGGCTGATGGCAGGTCACGTGAAGCGCGGCGGGAAGACCTGGTACTACGTGGTCAACACGGGTACCGACGCGAACGGGAGGCGCGTCCAGCGCAAGCGGCGGGGGTTCCGGACGAAGCGGGACGCCGAGCGTGCTCTGCGTGAGGTCTTGCAGGACTTGGATGCCGGGCGCTACATCGCGCCGAGCGAGCTGACCGTGGGGGAGTACCTCGAGGAGCACTGGCTGCCGGCCGTGCGACACCGCGTCCGTCCCACGACCTATCACCACCAGTACGAGTGGGCGGTCAAACATCACCTCGTCCCCCATCTGGGGAAGCTGCGGATGCAGGAACTGCGCGAGCACCATGTCGAACGGCTGCATAGCGAGCTTCGGCGCGGCGGCCGCGTCGACGGCCGTGGAGGCTTGAGCCCCAAGGCGGTGCGCCTCGTGCACGGCGCGCTCCGCAAGGCGCTTAACGATGCGGTCGGCCGCTATGTCGACCGCAACTACGCCGCGCTCGTCTCGGCGCCGCGCGACGACCGCCCAGAGATGACGGTGTGGACGGAGGAGGACCTGAGCCGCTTCCTCGCGCGGACAGCCGCCGACCGCCTGTCCGCGCTGTGGCTGCTGCTCGCCACGACCGGGATGCGCCGCGGCGAGGCGTTGGGGCTGAAATGGGCCGACGTGGAATGGCCCCGTCACGGGGACGCCGGCTGGGTCAGCGTCAAGCGCGCGCTCACCCTGCTCAACAGCGCGCCCCACCTGACCATGCCCAAGACACGCCATGGCGCGCGGCGGATCGCGCTGGACCCGCATACGGTCACCGCGCTGCGCCAGCACCGTGAGCAGCAAGGCAAGGAGCGCGAAGCGGCCGCCGAGCTGTGGCAGGACCACGGAGTCGTGTTCTGCCGCGAGGACGGCGCGCCGCTGGACCCCTCGGCGGTCTCCCGCCGGTTCCACGCCCTCGCACGCCAAGCCGGGCTCCCACGACTGACGCTGCACGGGCTGCGCCACAGCTACGCCACCATCGCGATCGTGGCGGGCGTGCCGCCCCACGTCCTCTCCCGCCGGCTCGGGCACGCCAAAGTTGAGATCACGCTTGGGATCTACGGCCACCTGCTTCCCGGTGGTGACCAGACCGCCGCGGGCACGGTTGCCGGGCGCATCCTCGGGAACCACGAGGACCCCGGCGAGGCGGCCCCAGAAGATCAGTGACCAATCAGTGACCAGAAAGGCGGCCGAGTGATGCGCCCCGCGAACATGAGACACAAACCCGCTGCTCAGAGGTGGTGTCGGTGGGGGGACTTGAACCCCCATCCCCTTACGAGGACACGGCCCTCAACCGTGCGCGTCTACCAATTCCGCCACACCGACGGGTGGGTGAGATCGAAGTATAGCGGGCAGCTTCGTGCGTTGGTCTCGGCCACGCGGGCGAGGTGGGAGTGAGCTTGGGGAGGCGGCGCCGGGGCGATCGTGGGGGAGGGGGTGGGGTGGTCGAGCACTTGCTCAATTGGGCTGTGCTCGGCGATGGTCCGGCATGGAGCACGCGATCCTGTCGGACCTGTGCGCGCCACCGCGGCGTCATGGCTGACGAGCACGAGGGCCACTGGCCGCGAGCGCTGTGCCTCGGCCACCGCGGACGGGACGCGGGCGGCGCTGCCGGGGTCGAGTGCGCTGACGGCTCGCGCAGCACGTCTGGCTCGAGTACGAGTGCCCGGGCGAGCCCGACGCGCTGGCGTTGGCCGCCGGACAGCTGGGCGGGATAGCGACCCCGAGGTCGGCGGTAAGGCCGACGGACTGAAGTGCCGTGGCGGCTCGGCGCTCACGCTCACGTCGATCGACGCCGAAGTTCGCGAGCGGCTCAGCGACGCAGGCGATGACGCGCTGGCCTGGGTCGAGCGGTTCGCCGCCCAGCTGGAACACGAGCTGCGCTCGCCGCCTGA
>JBOGED010000320.1:0-8629 GCA_050743625.1 Egibacteraceae bacterium
CTCCACCTCACCGCGCCGCCCGCCTGACTGTGTCGGTGGCCTATTCCTGCACAGTACGGCGAGACCTCGCGCGCGCCACGCGTCGTTGGAACAACGCCTGGCGACCGGCACGAAGCGCCTCGACGTCGCCGTCGCTTGCCACGCCACCTTGAAGGAGTACCCGGTCGACCAGGCGGACAGCCTCGAGCAGCTCACCCTCGCGGAGCGCCTGCGCGAGCCGCGGATGCAGCGCGCGCAGCGCGCCGTCGGCCGCCTGGACCAGCGACGGAGCGGGTAAGGGCAGCTGGTCGGCCTCGCGGGGCTCGACCTTCAACATGCCGCCGCCGTAGGCGCGTCCCACCATCTCGGCGCCGAGCAAGGTCACGCTGTTCAGCGCGGCCATGGCGAGCACGTCGTAGCCGAGGTGACGATGGCGCTCGTGGAGGGCGACGCCGTGCACGCTGTTGAGATGGCGCACCTGTGCGCAGTTCGCGGTCAGCCGCGGGGTGTCGTGGTTCATGTAGGTGAGCAGGAGGTCGGGCACCGCGACGAGCGGCACCCGCCACCAGGGGTCACGCACTCGGCACTTGTACGCCTGAGGGATGCCCTGGCGCTCACCCTGCTCGATACGCCGGCGCGCCGCCGCCGACGGCGCTCGGGCGGGAAAGAACAGGTACGCCCTGCACCCTTCCTCACGTAGCGTTGCCCAATCGTGCGAGCTGAACGCCAGTCCCCGGAGATGCCGCGAACCCGGCGGGGAGATGCGCCGCAGCTCTGCCTGTGGCAACCCCAATTCGGCGACCTCTTGGCCGGTCAAGGTGAACCAGCGGTTGTTGCCGGTGACCGCACCAAGATAGGTACGTCCCCAGTCAGCCAGGCGGCAGAACGCCTCATCGCTGGTCAGCCGGCCGTAGATGCCGAAGGCGTCCCCGTCGAGCAGCGCCGATGTCCACTTCGCCTCACTCGCCAGCGACCTCACCCATACGTGGTTGCCGTTGCCGGCCAGATCAGCCGCACTGCCGGCCTGGTACACCGCGAGGTGATCGGTTGGCCCTTGACCCTCCGCGAGGAGCAGGACGACGTCCTCCAACGCGTCCGGAAAGACCAGCCGCTCAAAGGTGACAAGACGCACGTGACCGAATCTCCGCAGCAGGAACCGGCGCACATCGGCGGCGTAGCTCACCGACATCAGCTCCGCTGGCAGCACCAACCCCATCCGGCCGCCGGGTGCGAGCCGATCGGCCGCATGCACGACGAAGGCAGCCCATGAGCTGGCCAGGCCAGACAAGCGCACATCCTGCTGTCCCGCCGCCTGGCGAGCGGCCCAGCGAGCGTCGCCGGTGAACTCCTGATAGCGGAGGTAGGGAGGGTTACCGATCACCACGTCATAGCGAGCGAGCGAGGTTTCGAAGAAGTCGCCGACGTGGATCGTCGCCTCAGTGCCAGTGGTGGCGAGGAGCGCCTGCGCCCGCAACGCGGAGGGCTGATGCAGCTCGACCCCTTGGAGCTGGTCACCCCTTACCGTCGAGGCGCCGAGCTGGCTGAGCCGCCGAGCCGCGGACAGCAAGAAGCTCGCCTCACCGCAGGCGGGCTCTAGGATCCGGTCGGCAGGAGTGCGGATGGCCCAACGGGTGATGAAATCGGCAACCGCGGGCGGCGTGAAGAATGCCCCACGGGCCTTCCGCAATGCCGGGGTGTCGGCGCCGGCCGGATTGAGCACGACCCACACGGTAACCGGTCGGAGCGGGCTCCCGAGGTGGCATGAGGTGTGGACAACGCGCAGGCGAGCGAGTGACCGCAGCGGGGAGCGTGCCGGCAGCGGCCTGGCGCCACTTTCCTCCGCATCCGAGGAAAGTGCCGACCTTCGACGGTCGCCAATCCAGCGGCCCGTCGCCAAGGTTCTTTGTGCTGGATATCGGCGGTATACCGCCGATATCCGGCACAAAATGGCGCCGACGGTGCGCTAGTAGGTAATAAACGGGCGATACCGCCAAACCGCCCTTTACGAAATAAAACCGAATAAAGCCTGAGCGTTGACGATGGTTGAGAGAGATTATGCGTTGGGGGTTTGGGTTTGCCTGAGTTTCGGGTTAACATCATGTCAAGGGAGGACGGGAGGCCACATCTCAGCAGCGAGAGCGGTTCGCGTGCGCATTTAACGCGCCTCATCATTCCAACATGCTGTCAATCAATACCAATGCACATAAGGATGCGTTGACCAGGACCGGTCCAGTGTGAAGCGGCCAATGGCGCCGACGAGCGACGGCATCGTGCAGCCGGACTTGCACGGGCAGGCCCGGCCGGCGCGACCACTGCCCAGACGATCCAATCGAGACGGGGGCGAGCCAGCGGCATCGGGTGCCCAGTCCCCGTTGATTGAGTCGCGGCGAGCGCCTATCCAATCCGCCCCACCTGGTTCACGGTTCGACCGCTTGGCGTGCACGCCGCTGCATCGCTGGTGGCGTCCGCTGGTCGGCACGCTGGTGCTTGCCTGCGCCTACCTCGTCTTCCAGCTGGTCCTGGCGTTGCCGCTTACGCTCGCGCTTCGCCGGATCATGAATCTCAGCGCGATCTCGGTCGCGCTCATGATGGGTCTGCCCGCCACGCTGCTCGCAGCGTGGTGGGTTCAGCGACGACCGATCGGCAGCTTGTCGTCAGTGGCGGGCCATCTGCGTCGTGGCTGGCTACTCGTATGCGCAGGCGCGGCGATGAGCTACCTGGTCGTGCTGTTGGTGACCTGGGCGATGATGCTTGACCAGAATCTGGTTGCGCCAAGCGGGGGTGAGTGGGTGGGATGGCAGCGATTCTTGATCCCGGCGGTGGTTCTGGCGGTACTCGTCCCGTTAGATGCCGCGGCACAGGAGTATGTGTTCCGTGGCTGGGTCCTTCAAGCGTTCGGTGCTTACCTCCGCAACCCGTGGCCAGGCATCGTCATCAGCGCGGCGCTGTTCTCGCTGATGCATCCCGCAGCGCGCCAAAGCCTATCGGCAACGGCGTACTACGGCTTGTTTGGCATTGTGATGGGCTCCCTCACTATCCGTACCGGAGGCGTCGAGGCCGGACTCGCTCTGCACACCGTCCACAACCTGGTGCTACTGGTGCCGGCCGCCGCTGTTGGATTCGTAAACACCTCCACGTCCGGCCAAGCTGATTGGGCTGCGGTGCCTTGGCTACGGCTCACAGTGGGTCAAGCCACGGCCTTGGCGGTCTTTGCCGCTCTTATCCTCTGGCTGGCGCGGCGCCGTGGCCTTGCCACCGCCACCGCCACCGCCACCGCCACCGGCCCACAGCACTGAGCTCATCGCCGCACCTCTCAGCGCAAGACTTCGATCATGCCTCATTTGAGGTAGGACGCGAGCAACACCTCGCCTAGTGCAGACGGCTTAGGAAAGCTCATATTGCAAAGCGAAGGAAGCTCGACTAGGTTTTTCACCGCGAGAGCGTAACTGAAGCTCCTTTCCAACTTAGGGGACCCCGCGCATCTAGACAAAAGGAGACCTTATGTTGATACCCACCATCCCCGCGGTATTCGCACTGTTAGGCATTCTGTTCGAACTTTTTGGCGATATCTTCGACGTGCTCCCGTTCTAGTAACGATCCATCGGCATCGCACAACCGAGACCTCAAAGCCGGGCATGTGCGCAAGGATTGAGCCCGGTCATCAGCAGGGGTTCCCAAGCCGGGGACCCCTGTTGCGCGATCGCGTGGACCCGCGGGCCAGCGACATCTCACCTGCGGAATTCCTCCGAATACGGCGGAATCTGGCGGTGTGAGGACGTTGCCTCGGCAAACTTGTATCACGGGGCGCCACGAGCAGCTCTGGCTTGATTGAAAGGCTGGCGGAGGAGCCCGTTATGGCGTTCGAGGAGTTGAAGCAGCGGCAGTCAGTCATGTGGGGGAACGGCCCCTACCAAAACGTTACCGAAACAGTATCCGAGGTCCACGCTCTCGTGGTCGAGCGTCTTCAGCCGAAGCCAGGTGTTCCTTGGCTCGATCTGGCATGCGGGACAGGCGCGGTCGCCGAGCGAGCGGCCAGGGCGGGTGCGAGCGTCACTGGCATTGACCTCGCTCCGGCACTGATCGAAACCGCGAGGCAACGCGCTCAAGAACAGACGCTAGAGATCGACTACCGGGTCGGCGACTGCGAGCGGCTCGACCTCGGTGATGCCGCTTACGGCAGGTTGTCCTCGACCTTCGGGATCATGTTCGCGCCCGACCACGAAGCGACGGCACATGAGCTGGCGCGCGTCGTTGCGCCCGGCGGCCGGATCGCCCTGGCGAACTGGACTCCAGAGGGCGGCTTGGGTCAGATGTTCAAGATGATGAGGCCGTTCCTGCCACCGCCACCGCCGGACGCCGGGAACCCGTTCGACTGGGGCCGCGAGGAGGTGGTGCGCAAGCTTCTCGTTGACGCCTTTGAGCTCGGCATCGAGGAACGCGTCAGCACCCTCAACGTCCCGACCGGGGAGGACTACTGGCAGCTGATGTCATCCAGCTATGGACCGACCAAAACGGCGGCGGAAGCGCTCGACGACGACCGGCGTGAACAGTTCCACCAGACGTGGGTCGACTTCTTCGGCAGCAACTACCAGTCGGACGGCGCAGTCTCTCACACGCGAGAGTACCTACTCGTCCTGGGCACGCGCCGCTGACCACCAACACCTCAAGGCGCAGTGGCAAAACCACAGGTCAGAGGCGCAACACATGGCGGAGTCGGAGAGATTCGAACTCTCGAGGGTGGTGACACCCTACGGCCATTCCAAGACCGCGCCATAGGCCAAACTAGGCGACGACTCCTCTGTGGTCCGGGCTCCCTGGTAGGCTACGGACTGCACGGCAGTATAGCGGGAGCCTGATGTGCGGATCCCCTCCTCGTCCCCCCTCCGATCGGGGTGCGAAGCCACAGATGCCAGTTTCCTCCGGATACGAGGGAAAACTGCAGCGAAACCCCTCGGGGGGATGGGGGTAGAGGCCATCACTGAGGCGCGGCGCGGGCTGACCAGGTTGAGCGCTGCCGGTCACGTGATCAACCCTGCGGCGGGCGGGCCATCGCCTATTTCCGCGCGGCTTGGTGGCGCGCGCGGCAGTATAACGGGAGCCTGATGAGCCAATCCGCGTTACCGTCGCAACCCTCGCGGCCTGCCCCGGCCGGTTCCTTCCCCAGCGCGCGTACGTTGTTCCGGGTGCGTGGTTTCCCCGTGCGGGTGGATGGGTCATGGTTCCTGATCGCAGGGTTGATCCTGTTCTTCCTCTATGGGCGGATGACGGCAGTGCTCGGCGGGTACGGGCTCGCTGTCGTCGTGGTGGCCGCGGTCGTGGGGACGCTGCTGTTCTTCGCGAGCATCCTCGCGCATGAGCTGGGCCACGCCTGGGCAAGCTTGGACCGCGGTATCGCCGTGTCCGGGATCACGTTGCTGTGGATGGGCGGGGTGACCGAGTCGCGCGAGGAGGCTCGGACCGCGAGAGACGAGTTCGTCATCGTCGGGATCGGGCCGTTCACCAGCCTGGTGCTGGCCGCGCTGTTCGGGCTCATCATGGTCGCGACGCAATCGCTGCCTCCGGTCAGCGCGGTCGCGGACTACCTCGCGGTGATCAACTTCTGGCTGGCGGTGTTCAACGTCCTTCCTGGCTACCCGCTGGACGGAGGGAGGATCCTCCGGTCGATCCTGTGGGGAGTGACCGGCCGTCCACACCAGGCCACACGATGGGCGGCTCGGGTGGGGCAGGTGTTCGCGGCAGGACTGGCCACCTGGGGAGCTTGGGACATCCTGATCGGGACGAGGCCCGGAGGTCTCAGCGCGCTGTGGCTGATCCTCCTCGGGTTGTTCCTGTTTCGCGGGGCGACGGACTCGTATCGCCGGGCCGGGCTGCTCGAGCGGCTGGCCCGGCGCACCGCGCGAGAGCGGATGGGGAGCGTCCCTGAGGCGCTCGACCCAGACATGTCTCTGGCCGACGCGATCGCGCGGGTTCAGCAGCGCCCCTCGGTGCTCTGGCCGGTCGGGAGGCCGCTCATCGGGGTGATCTCGTTGGAGCAGTTCGACGCCGTCGCGGGCGCTGAATGGCCGTCGACCCACGTCCGCGACATCGCGCTGCCACTGGAGGGCCGCGCGATCCAAGGCGACACGCCAATGGATGCCGCCATGCGGGCGCTCATCAGCGCACCCCGGCAGATGCTTGTCGTGACGGACGACGGCCACGCGGTCGGGCTGCTCACTCCCAGCCTGGTCGCAGGCGGGTAACGGCACCGGATGCGGTCGACCAGGGTGGCTGCGGTCGCGATCGCGGCCTTCGTGCTCGTCTCGGCGGCAGCGATCGTACCCCTTCCCTATTTCTTGGAGAGACCCGGCAACGCGTTGGGACTCGGTGAGCGGATCATGATCACGGCACCATCCGCTGAGCCAATCGACGGCGATTTCTTACTGGTCACCGTCACGCTCCAACGCACTACCCTCGCGGACCTCCTCAGCGCCTGGCTGAGCCCAACCTTGGAGGTGGTAGGTGTCGACCAGGTGATCCCTCCGGGTCAGACCGGGGAGGAGTTCTTCGCCCACCAGCAGGAGATCTTTGAGCAGTCAGCCCGCCGAGCGGCCGCCGTGGGGCTGACCGCGGCCGGTTTTGAGGTCGGGCCGGAGGACGTGGGAGGCGAGGGCGCGCTGGTCGTGAGCGTCGTTCCGGACTCGGCCGCGGACGGGGCCTTGCTTCCCGGCGACGTGATCGTCGCGGTCGACGGCGATCCGATCGCGACGGACGACGACCTGCGCGAGGCGATCCCTCCCCGATGCGTCGACAGCATCGAGGCCCTCCCCCCCAGCTCCTGCTGGGAGCCCGGCTCGTTACGCTTGGCGGTGCGCCGGGCAGGGCAAGCCACCGAGATCGACGTCCGCCCACAGCCGGTCAGCGGAGAGCCAGCGCGGCCCGTGATCGGTGTCGAGGTCACGACGCTCAACGCCAGCATCGATCTTCCCGTGCCGTTCGACGTCGACTCGAGCAACATCGGCGGCCCGAGCGCCGGGCTGATGATCGCGCTGGCGGTGTTCGACACGATGGATCCCCTCGACCTGGCCGATGGCCGTCTGATCGCCGGCACCGGCACCATCCATCTGGATGGGACCGTCGGGTTGATCAGTGGGATACGGCAAAAGGTGGCCGCCGCGCACCGCGAGGGTGTCGACCTGTTCCTCTCACCACAAGGACAGCTCGCGGAGGCCCAGCGGGGCGTCCCCACCGGCAGCGATCTGCGCGTGATCGGCGTCGCCACCTTCGACGAGGCCGTCGCTTCGCTACGGGACCACGACTAAGCGCGGGTCGGTAGGTATACTTTGTCGCTCCGCCGTGGTCAGCACCGGGCGGGTGAGTGGTGAGGTCCCGTGCGACGTCGCACCGTGAACCTGGTCAGGGCCGGAAGGCAGCAGCCATAAGCGGTTCGTGACGGGTGCCGCGGTCAACCGCACCAGATCGCCCGTCCGGTGCTGACCACGGTTGTGCTTGTCGCCTCAAGGATCTCGTGTGGCTTACCTGTCGCTGTACCGCAAGTACCGGTCCCAGACGTTCGCCGAGGTCGTGGGGCAGGAGCACGTCACGACGACGTTGTCGAACGCGATCACGTCGGATCGCCTCCACCATGCGTACCTGTTCACGGGGCCGAGGGGCACCGGGAAGACCTCCACGGCTCGGATCTTGGCCAAGGCGCTGAACTGCGAGTCGGGCCCCACCGCCACCCCCTGCAACGCCTGCGCCCAGTGCGAGAGCATCACCACGGGCAGCAACGTCGACGTCATCGAGATCGACGCCGCCAGCCACGGGGGCGTCGAGGACGTGCGTGACCTCCGCGAGCGCGTGGCGTTCGCGCCGGCCGCGGCCCGGACGAAGGTCTACATCGTCGACGAGTGCCACATGCTGTCGTCCGCCGGATGGAACGCCTTCCTCAAGACCGTCGAGGAGCCGCCCGGCCACGTCCTGTTCGTGTTCGCCACGACCGAGCCGCACAAGGTGCCTCCTACCATCCTCTCGAGGACCCAGCGATTCGACCTTAAGCGCCTCAGCTCGGCGGACCTCGCGAGGCACGTGGCGATGATCGGTCAGCGGGAGGGTCTCGCCTTCGAGCCAGGCGCCGTCGACCTCATCGTCCGGGCTGGCGATGGCAGCGCCCGTGACACGTTGTCGGTGCTCGACCAGGTCATGGCGTTCACGGGCGCGAAGGTCACCCTGGAGGGCGTCTCGGATGTGCTTGGCGCCGTTGGAGACCAGGTGCTCTCCGACATCACCGACCGCATCGGCGCGGGCGACGTACCCGGCCTGCTGACCGCCGTGCAACGCCTGGCCGACGGTGGGCAGGACCTGCGGCAACTCGCCCGTGACGCCGTCGAGCACCTCCGCGGCCTGATGCTGCTCCAGGCAGCCCCCGACGCCGGCCTCGTCGAGACCACCCCCGAGCGCCTCGCCCGCCTCACCGCTCAGGCGGGCCGGCTGGGACGGGTCGAGCTGGTGCGGGCGATCGATCTCCTCGCCGACGCCCAAGCCAAGATGCGGCGCGGCAACACCCGGCTGCCGCTGGAGCTCGCGCTGGTGAAGGCGGCCCTGCCGGAGGCGTGCGGCGACCCCGCGGCCCTCGCCGCCCGCCTCGACCGCCTAGAGCGCCGCGCCCCTACTG
>JBOGED010000321.1:0-3235 GCA_050743625.1 Egibacteraceae bacterium
TCTGTTTCGCGCGGGCGATCTGGTCGAGCGCCAGACCGGTCGTGCCGATCGGGAAGAATAGCTCGGGGTCGGCGTCCAGGCATGCGGCGTCGAATCGCCAGTCCATCAGGCGACGTCCCCGGCCGCGGGCCGTGGTGGGCCGCCACCACGGCGGGGGGCGCCGCCGTGGTGGGGCCCTGGGCCGGGGCGGGCGTCCCCGGCGTCGGCCAGCTCGTTCACCGCTCGCCGGCCGGGTTGGGGGCGGAGGGGGAGGGGGTACTGCCCGTGGCCGGCGTGGGCGCCCCGGCCTCCCCGACCGCCGTCTTCGAGAACCGGGTGCCGCTCACGGCTGGTCTGCGGGGGAGGTGGCGGGAGGGGAGTCATCGTCGGCACCGTCCGGGGAAGGGTCGGCGGTGCGGCGGGTAGGTGAGGTCTCCCCTCCGGCCACGGCTGGCGCGGCGGCCTCGCGCGTGGGTTCGCCCGGGCCGCCGCCGAGGTCTTCGGTGAGGCAGTTCAAGGCGTCTTGCAGCAGGAGCACCGGCAGGTCGAAGTGGGCGGCCTCGCAGATCGCCAACGCCTGGGCGACCAGCGTCCGGCCGCGCGAGCGGCGGCTCGCGAGGCGTAACTGCTCATGGGGCGTCGTCTCCGGGTGGTCGCGCGGTCAGGACCTCGGCGAGCTCGCGCAGGCCGGCGGTGATCGCGAGCAGCGCCCACGCCTGGGCGCGGCCCGTGTCGAGCATCCGTCTCTCCGGGTCGTCGCTGACTTCGGATGTCTGGATCGCCTGCTCCGCCAGCGCGGTGTACTGGTCGGCGGCGAGGCTGTGAGGGGGGTTCACCGTGGGTCCTCGGCTGGCAGGCCCCGGCACAGCCGCAGCGCCTCGACGAGGCGGGCGAAGTTGTCGTCGTCCAGCCGGGTGACGGCGTCGTACTGCGACGTCTCGCGGTCGCCGTTCCACAGGTCGAGCGCGGCGTGGACGAGCAGCCGCTCAGCGATCGCCAGCAGGCCCGGCCAGCCGATCGCCTCGCCGTCGCGGTCGACGAACGCCGCGGCGCGCTCGGCGATCGTCGGCGCGCTCAGCAGGTGCGCCACGCCCGCCCACTCCGGCCGCGACGGCCGGCTCCGCCGCCCGTGTGGGTCAGCCATCGGTCGGCCGCCAGATCGCGAACTGCTGCTCGCCGTGTATGTCTCCGGTGATGTCCATGGCGGGTCACGATGACCGAAGGGCGCCCAACCTTTCCACAGCCAGAGGAATGCCTTTTCCCTGCCATTCACCTACCGGGCGCCTACTTTTTCCCTGCCGCAGAATGCGACCACAACCCGCGCGGATAAGATGCCCGGCTCGTCCCGGACAAGCTTGGGCAAGTCGCACACCGCCCGATGCGCCGCCGCATGGTGCTCTAGGCTTGGCGTCCCAGTCCGCACGAACAGGCCCCCCGGCGGAGCGTCAAGGCTCCAGGGGAGCCAAAGTCACAGACACCGCCTATGACGGGAGCGAGGTACCTCCTCGCAGCGGCCAGGCCGGGCACACCCGGCGGCGGGCCTGTCGAGGACCGGCCCGGCCGGCGCGCGGGCGGTCAGGCGAGAAGGGGGAGACGCATGAGCGGAGCCGCGCCCATGCCGGACCCGTGGCGGCCCTGGCACGTCCAGGCGCTGCGCAAGGTTCGGAACGAAACGCAGGCGGAGTTGGCCGAGGCCCTCGTGATGACCGAGAACTCCGTGTGGCGGTGGGAGCACGGGGACCGGCGCCCGACCCGGCCCTGCAGCGTCCGCGCGCTCAACGGGCTGCTCGAGGCCCTCACCTCCGACGAGCGCGAGCGCTACTACAGGGAGGTCACCCGGCTCCTCGCGCCGGAAGGTGGCGCGGATCCGGGACCGGGTGCAAGCTTGCCGACGAGAGCATCTACACACGAGAGGGACGGCATGCACCGCCGTGACAACCTCCAAGCGATCGCCGCCGTCCTGGCGGGCGCGTTGGCCGGCGGCTTCACGTGGGACCGCCTCGCCGCCGCCACGACGGTCGACGCTGGCCTGGTCGCCGACTACGAGCAGGGCATCGACGGTCTGACGGAGGTGTACGCCAAGGGCAACCCCTCCGTCATGCTTCCCGCCGCCGCCGGGTTCGCCGATGGCCTGGCGCCGGTGCTGGGGCGCGCCCCAACCCACGAGCTAGGGCTGCGACTGTCCGCGGTCGCGGTCGACGCGCATATCATCGCCGGTGTGCTGGCGTTCGACGCGGGGAGCCTCGTCCTAGTGCACCGCCACCTCGCGCAGGCATACCATGTCGCCGAGTCGTCGATGGACCCGCTGTTGCGCGCGCGCTCATACACGATGCTGGCGAAGTACATCCACTCGCCCCTCATGGGCGCAACGGGCAGCGCCCGCCAGGCGGTCGGCGCGCTCACCAAGGCGAAGGCGTTGGCCCGCCACGCCGACGGGTACACCCGGGCGTTCCTCGCGACGTCGTTCGCCCAGGAGATCTGCGAGCTCGGCGACGCCGGGCTGTGCGAGTGGGCTCTGGAGGACGCCGGGCGGGCTCTCGACACGGCCACGGGCGATCCCCGCGGGCTATTCTCCGTCCGCGGCCTCTACGGCGGGGGGGAGCAGTACATCGATGGCGTGGGCGGTCTAGCCGCCGGCCTGGCGGGCAGGTCCGATGAGGCCGAGCGGCGCCTGTCCGTTCAGGTCGACCAGGCGGTCGGGGTCCGTCAGCGCATGGCGGGCCTGTGCGGGCTTGGAACGGCCCGCGTGGCCGACGCGGACCCAGAGGGCGCCTGCGCGGCGCTCGTCGAGGCAGCCGACTACGGGCGCGTGATGGGCTATGCGGGCAGGGTGGCGCGTGTGCGAGCGGTCCGCGCGAAGATGCCGCCGACGTGGGGCGCGCTCCGCTGCGTGGTCGATCTCGACGAGCGGTTGCGCACACCCGCCTGAAGGCTTGGGCCCGAGACGCCGCCGCCCCGGATCCCGGGCGGGTATCGTCCGCGTGTTCCCGCACAGACGTGCACACCTCCCAGCACGCGTTGAGTAGTACGAAAACCCGAGATTCGGCTATCCGGACAACCGCAACGAGCCCGAGCAACGCATGAGCCGAGCCTAGTCACACGCCCGGCAGTGACCGCGGCGATCCGGGACAGTCGCCAGGCCGGTGATTGATCCAGTCGATCAGCAACTCTTCGATGCGTTCGGGGGAGGCATCGGGATGGGCGCGGCACAGGTTCTGGCGCATGAGGCTAATCCCCGCATCGGCGAGGTCGAGCG
>JBOGED010000322.1:0-2401 GCA_050743625.1 Egibacteraceae bacterium
GCCCAACCGCTCCGCCATCCCCACCCACCGCCGCCAAACGATACCCACCCAACCCAGCCAAACCATACGCAAACAACCCCGCCGGTAACACGGGTCTTCGCGACTGTTTCACGCTGGGCGAGCATCACTTCCTCGTCCAGGACTTCATCGAGGGACAGCCGCTGAACACACTGTTCGTCCAGCGATACCCCCTGACTATCCGCGGAGTCGACGAACAGGCGGTCGCCGAGTACACGGCGTGGGTGTTGGGCGCCCACCGCAAGGTCGAGCGGGCTGTCACCGCACTGCATGAACGCGGCGTCATCTTCGGGGACTTGAGCCCGACGAACATCATGGTCCAGCCCGACGACCTGTCGTGCTGATCGATTTCGAGGTCGCGACCTACGCCAGCGAAGGAGGCCGGCCGGCTCTTGGCACCCCAGCCTTCGCTGCGCCATCTGATCGCACGGGTTTCGACATCGACCGGTATGCGCTGGCCTGCCTGGGCCTCTACCTTGTTCTCGCCTCTGACCTCCCTGATATCACTTGGGCAAGGCAAAGCGGAGCAGCTCGCCGAACAGATCGCTGAGCGTTTCCCGGTGCCCCACGAGTTCCTCGATCAGGCGCTGAGGGTGATCACCGGTGGGAGGGAGCGGCGGGAGACGGGCGCGGCCGGATCGGGCAACTCAGTCAGCCAGTTGCCGCGGCTGAGTCGGGACCGGGACGGATGGAAGCGCGCCGGCGAATCCATGACCAAGGGCATATTGGCGAGCGCGACCCCGCACCGTGACGACCGGCTGTTCCCCGGGGACATCGAGCAGTTCGTCTCGGGTGGTCTCAGCATCGCCTGTGGCGCGGCCGGCGTGCTGTATGCGCTGTCCGTGACCGGGGCGGGGCGGTATCCCGAGCACGAGGAGTGGCTCGTGCGACGGGCTGCACGGCTGGACCAGAAGACTCGCCTGGGCTTCTACTACGGTCTTCACGGCGTCGCCTACGTCTTGGCCCACCTTGGATATCAAGGCGAAGCCCTGAGGGTCATCGACGTGTGCATGGACCAGCCATGGGAACGGCTGGGCCTCGATCTGTTCGAAGGCCTCGCCGGTATCGGCCTGAACCTTGCGCACTTCGCCGTGGCTACCGGCGACACGTCGCTGCGCGACGCCGCGCTTCGAGCGGCGGACATGGTGGCAGGCCGGCTGGGCGACGAGGACAGCGTCCCGACCGTCAGCGGCGGCGATCACCCGCACGCCGGGCTCATGCGCGGATCCTCCGGACCCGCCCTGATGTTCATCCGAGTCTATGAGCTCACCGGCGACGGCAGCTTCCTGGACCTTGCCGCGACGGCGTTGCGCCAAGACCTCCGGCGCTGTACGACGCGCGACGACGGCAGCATGCAGGTCACCGAGGGTTGGCGGACGCTGCCCTACCTCGACTCTGGCAGCGTGGGTATCGGCTGCTTGGTCGAAGACTATCTCGCTCACCGCCACGATGAGCGGCTCATGGATGCCAGCGCAGCGCTCCGGGGAGCCGCCGAGGGCGAATTCTTCATCCAGCCCGGACTGTTCAACGGCCGTGCCGGCATCATCCTCTACCTCAGTCGTTCACACGGTGTGGGTGCGGCCGCGAAGGACCCTCTCGTGGCGGCCCAGGTGCGCCGTCTGGCTTGGCATGCCCTGGCGTACCAGAACCACTTGGCCTTCCCAGGCGACCAGCTTCTGCGGCTGTCCATGGATCTGGCCACCGGGACGGCCGGAGTCCTGCTCGCCCTGGGCGCCGCGCTGCACGACGAGCCCGTGGGCTTGCCATTTCTCAGCCCCAGACCGCTGACCGGTCTTCTCCACGGGCGGGACTTCTCGACGATCTCACGTCGATCGACACAAGAAAGGAGGTGAATAGATGACTCTTCTGGACCTGCAGGGTATGGAACTTGCCGATCAGGGCTTGGAGCTTCCCGCTTCTGGTGGCAGTGGCCTTACCGTTCTTACTTGCAAGAGCAATAAGCCCAGCAACCTTAGCGTCGCGCTCTGCCACTAGACAAGGCGTACTACCACACCGTTACGACGTAACAAGTGCCATCCTTGGCGCAGAGTTGCCTCCTCGCCGAGAAGCCCGTCCATGGCGGTTGCGGGGACACACGGGGTACCTCCCGTCCGTCCGACGGCATTCTACCTGTCGAGGAACGCTGATATGCGCGCTGGCTTCTATTGCGGACAACAAATCTCGTGACCATTACCGCGATTGAGGGGGATTCCATGGCGAGTAGTACGCCGAGCACGCGCTCCCGGGCCCAGTCCTAGGCGGTCTGGCCCCAGGCATGGGTGCAGACCTGCATCGTCCACCTCGTGCGCGCCAGCCTGGTCCTGTGCTCTTACAAGGACCGTAAGGCCGTGGCCGCCAGCCTCAAAGCCATCTACCGGGCCGA
>JBOGED010000323.1:0-1800 GCA_050743625.1 Egibacteraceae bacterium
CGCGCGCTGCAGATCCGTCTGCTCGAAAGTGCTCGCCATCGCGTCCCCTCCTCCAACCCGGGGTGACCGTACTATCATCGCTATCACCGCCCGCGATCCCGTCAGCCACCCGCATCAGTGAACTAAGGAGACGTAATTAAATAACTAATCCGATCGAGTGAACCTGCGATGTGTCGCATGTCGTTTCGGCCGATGTTCTGGGTTACGTGAAAAAATTGACGTATGGCGATCAAGGGTGATGAGGAATTTCAGGCGATGCAAGCGCGCTTGGCGGATCTGTTGCCCCGCTTGAACGAACGCGATCGACGTCTGGCGCTGGCGACCGAGGCGAAATCGTGGGGACGCGGCGGAATCAGTGCGGTGCATCAAGCAACTGGTGCGTCACGGACGACGATTCGGCGTGGTATGACCGAGCTTGTCGACAATCCCGCAGGGCAGTCCCCTGATCGGGTCCGGGCGCCGGGAGGCGGTCGCAAGAAATCTGAAATCGCCAATCCGGAACTGGTGGATGTGCTGGATGGTTTGATCGAACCGGAAACGCGGGGTGATCCCGAGTCGCCGTTGCGGTGGACCACGAAATCGACGCGCCATCTCGCTGCGGAGCTGAGCGGGATGGGTCACTCCGTCAGCCATGACGTCGTCGCAAAAATCCTCCATTCACTTCGCTACAGCTTACAAGGCACTCGCAAGAAGCTGGAGGGAAGCCAGCACCCGGATCGGGATGATCAGTTCCGATACATCAACGAACTAGCCAAGGAGTTCCTCGCCGCTGGCGACCCTGTGATCAGTGTTGATACCAAGAAAAAGGAACTCATCGGCCGGTTCGCCCAAGCCGGCGAAGAATGGCATCCACAGGGCGAGCCGATCGACGTGTCCACCTACGACTTCCCCAGTGAAGCCGATGGTAAAGCGATCCCCTACGGAGTATACGATGTGGCCGACAATAGCGCCTGGGTCTCTGTGGGTATCGACCACGACACATCGGTATTCGCTGTCGCTACTATCCAAAAATGGTGGGAAAGCATGGGCAAGGAGAAATATCCCGGCGCCCGCAGAATCTTCATCACTGCAGACGGTGGCGGATCCAACGGCCACCGCCCCTGGCTCTGGAAACACGAACTCGCACGACTCGCCGCCGCGACTGGACTGGAAATCATCGTGTCCCATTACCCGCCCGGCACCAGCAAATGGAACAGGATCGAGCACCGGCTCTTCTCCAGGATCACCCAAAACTGGCGCGGTCGACCACTCGAGACATACCAAACGATTGTCAATCTCATCGCCAGCACTACAACCACCACGGGATTAACCGTCTGTTGCGAACTTGACCCCGGTCTCTATCCCACAAAAATCAAGCTCACAGGCCAGCAGAAAGAATCAATACCCCTCACACGACACCTCTTCCACGGTGACTGGAATTACACCATCACATCACCGATTGAATAGCTTATTTAATTACGACTCCTAAGTCATGCTGCCTGCCGGGCGCTGCATGAGCACCCGCGCAACAAGGATGACGCTGTGCTTCATGCGCTGCGCGACACCGGCGGCTATATGGGTATCTGTGCGGTTCCCGCATTCCTGGCGCCCCGCGCGCGGCACCCGTCAGTCGCCACCATGGCCCAACACATCGAGCACGCAATAGAAATCTGCGGGGGCGAGGGAGTCGGTATCGGTTCCGACTGGGGTGTCGCCGACTCGCCAAGCGTCCTCACCGCCCGACTGCGGGACGAATCTCGCCGACGAGGCTTCCGCGAAAACGACGAGTTCGATTTCGCCGACCTCACCGAAGGATTCGAG
>JBOGED010000324.1:0-3701 GCA_050743625.1 Egibacteraceae bacterium
GATCCCACGGGTGAGACGGTACGCGCGCTGCCGGCGAAGCTCGGCTGGTGGCCGGCCGCCGCGGGGTTGCTCGCGACCGCCTGGGTGGCGCTCGTGCTTCCCGGCCGTCCCGTCGTCCTGCTGAGCCTGCTCGCTGTCCTGCTGCTCGCCCATCTCGGGGGAGTCGCGGTGTTCGGCGATCGTTGGCTCGACCGGGGCGATCCACTCGAGGCCTACTCGGCGATGCTTGGCGCCCTCGCCCCGATCGGCCGGGTGGCCGGCGGCACGCTTCATGTCGGCAGCCCCCGCCACCGGCTCGCCACGCTGCCCGATGTCCCTGGCACCGCGGCCCTGGTCAGCGCCCTGATCGCCTGGTACGCCACGGACGCGATCGTCGAGACAGAAGCGTGGCACGCGACGGTCTTCCCCGCGGGCACGTGGGGACTTTCCAGGAGCGTGGTGCTGCTCGCCTGCGCGGCGGTCGTCGGGATGCTGGCGGCGTGGGCGACTCGCCGTCACGGGTTGTCGCCCGCGCTCCTGCCGATCGCGGCGGGGTGGGCGCTAGGGCACCACCTCGCACCCTTAGCGCCCGCGTTGGGGCTGGTGGGGTTCGCGGTGGGTCACCTCTTCGCCATCGTCGTGGCCCATGACCGCGCCGTGCTCCGGTACGGCGCGCGGGCCCCCGCCGCGCAACTCGAGCTCCGCGCTCTCGTGATCGTGCTCCTGGTGGCGGGGCTCACCTTGCGCTTCGGCGGGGTGTGACATGGTGGTGGTGCTCGCCCATGCGGCGGACGTCGTCGCGATCGCGGCGGTGTTCGTCCTCTGGGTGGTGCTCCAGCGCCGGCGTTGACCGGGCCAACCTCCCCCACCCACCCACCCACCCACCCTTAGCGGAGCCATGCACTAGCCTTTGGGTCCATGACCACACCGCCCTCACGCCCGTACTCCGGTTACCTTGAGCGCCTGGTCGCGCGGATCGCGGAGGACGCCGCTACCGCCGAGCCGTTACGGTCGTCTCACCTTGGCGCGCCCGAGGACCTCCGAGCGGTGGTCAAGCGTGCGGTCGAGGCGAGCGCCGCTGACCTTGTCGCGCTGTCGCACGACGTTCACGAGCATCCCGAGCTTGGATACGCCGAGCACCACGCGGTCCAGGCGGTCGCCCGGTTGCTCGCCGCTCATGGCCATAAGGCCGAGGTAGGCGCGTACGGGATCGACACCGCGCTGCGCGCCAGCGCCGGTGACGGCCGGCCGAGGGTGGCGATCCTCGCCGAGTACGACGCGCTCCCGGGAATCGGTCATGCGTGCGGGCACAACGTCATCTGCGCGACCGCGGTGGGGGCGTTCCTCGCCGTCACGCGGGTTATCGGCGATCTCGAAGGGAGCGTCGAGCTGATCGGATGCCCCGCTGAGGAGGGTGGGGGCGGCAAGGAGCTGATCGCCCGGGCCGGTGGGTTCGACGAGGTCGATGCGGCGATGATGCTTCATCCGCTCGGGTTCGAGGCCGCCGAGCATCCCTGGATCGGCGTCCGCCAGGTCGAGGTCACCTACCGCGGGTTGGCGGCGCATGCCTCCCTGACACCGTTCTTGGGCCGCAACGCGCTCGACGCGGTCGTCCAGGCATACACCGGCATCGCCGCACTGCGGCAGCACATCCTGCCGAGCGACCGGGTCCACGGGATCATCACCGACGGCGGCCAGAAGCCGAACATCGTCCCCCAGCGGGCCGCCGCGGTCTTCTACCTGCGGTCGGCCGAGCCGGAGACCCTCGTCGAGCTGGCTGAGAAGGCGCGGATGATCTTCGAGGCCGCCGCGACCGCGACCGGCACAGTGGTCGACATCGGGTGGGACCCCATCCCGACCTACCTCCCGGTTCGGAGCAACCATCAGCTTGCGGCCCGCTGGGCGACGAACATCGCCGAGCGCGGTCGCCGGTCGCTTCCGGCGGGCATCCTCCCCCCCAACATCAGTGCCTCGACCGACCTCGGCAACGTCAGCGTCCGTGTCCCCGCGATCCACCCGACGCTGGCGATCTCCCCGCCCCACGTCTCGATCCATACTCCCGAGTTCGCCGAGTGGGCGCGCAGCGACCTCGCCGACACCGGCTGCGTCGATGGCGCGACCGGCCTTGCCCTCACCGCCCTCGACTTCCTCACCGACGCCACCCTCCGCAAAGCTGTCACCGACGAGTTCGAGGCCGCCGGCGGCCGCCTCGACGTCGACGCCCTGCTGGATTAGCTCCCCAGGCGAGTGACCGCGAAGATCAGCGACGTGCTGGCCGTCACACTCCCGAGCACGGCGAAGATGATCGCTCGGGTCTGAGATGTCATGGCGGTGTTCAGCTCACCCCGGAAGGCCGCCAAGATCTCATGCTTCATGGCCTCGATCCGCTGCTCGAGCAAGTCGAACCGCGCGTCCACGGCCGCGAAGCGCGCGTCGGTCCGCTGGCCAGCGGCGGTGAAGCGCGCGTCGGACCGCTGGTCAGCGGCCGTGAAACGGGCGTCGACGGCCGCGAAGCGCGCCTGGGCTTTTTGGTCAGCGGCCTCGAATCGCGCGTCGGTCCGCTGGTCAGCGGCGGTGAAACGGGCGTCGGCTTTCTGGTCGGCGGCCGTGAAGCGCGCGTCGGATTGCTGGTCGGCGGCCGCGAAGCGTGCGTCGGATTGCTGGCCAGCGACCGCGAATCGCGCGTCGGATTGCTGGTCAGCGGCCGTGAAACGGGCGTCGACGGCCGCGAAGCGCGCGTCGGCTTTCTGGTCAGCGGCCGCGAAGCGCGCGTCCATGCGTGCCTCCAGCGACGCGAGGTCCTGCTTCGTCGCCACGTCGGCCCATCCCACTGGCGGCAGGTGAGCCATCAGAGTGTCTGCCTCCGCGACGCCAAGCACCGTCTCGAGGCGTTGGTAGAGCTCGTGCCGGGACCGCTCATCGACCACCATGTTGTTCCCTCCCCCCATGAGATGCAACGTCATGGACGGTATGGCCAATCGACGATTTCGTCTATTCCTGGACCGGCCACCCTGTGGATAGCGTCCCTAGCCCAAGTCGATGCGGATCACCGTGAGGTCCGTGGCGAGGAGGCGCGCGGCGGTTGCGGTCACCTTGGCGGGCATCAGGCGGGCGATCCGCTGGGGATCCTCGTTCGGCAAGACCTGGGCAAGGCCGGACCGCCACCGGCCGCGTACCTTGACGCGGACGTGTGGGTCGGCCTGCAGGTTGCGGACGTATTGCGCGCCTGAGCCGCGCTCGGCGAGCACCCAGAAGACGTCCCCGTTGAGGCCATTCGCGACCGGCGTGCGCCGCGGCTCGCCGGACCGCCGGCCGATGGTCTCGAGAAGGACGACCCCCGGCACGGGCAGCCCGCGTTCTATTAAGGCGCGATGGAGCGGGTTGGCAACGTGCTTCTGGACCAACCGGACGAGTGGATCGAGGGAGCGCATCATGACTGGGGCGCGAACGCCGCGCCGTCCATCTCGCGGTGGTCGATCCAGACGTGATCTCGCATGTGACCAAGCCTAGATCCGCCGGTGCTTGGTGGCGCATGCACCCAGCTTTCCTCCGTATGCGGAGGAAAGCTGCAAATCAAGACCGGCGCGCCGGGCGGAGGACGCAACAATCCTGCGTATGTGGAGGAAAGACACGCCTTCCCGAGCCGCCGCGCCGCGGTGAGCGGCACCGCTCGGGCGCCGACGTCGCCGGCCGACCGGCGGGACCCAGCCGCGCCCGGGACC
>JBOGED010000325.1:0-5218 GCA_050743625.1 Egibacteraceae bacterium
CACCACCCACCCACCCAGAGGACCGGCCTGACGGCCGGACAACACAGAAGCCACCGAGAGGCTCACCGTCGCCTTGACACCTCGTCCGCCAGCTCGGCGGCGAGCTCGTCGGGGGATACTCCCTTGCGCTGGTCCCCGGTGCGGGGGCGGACCGACACGGTGCGCTCCGCGGCCTCGGCGTCACCGACGATCAGCTGGTACGGCACCTTCTCCAGCTGGTGCCTGCGGATCTTCGCGCCCATCTGCGCGTCGGAGGCGTCGACGTCGGCGCGCAAGCCGCGGGCGGCGAGCGCCGCCACGACCTCACGCCCGTACGCGATGTGGCGGTCAGCGATCGGCACGACGACGGCCTGGACAGGCGCGAGCCAGGTCGGGAACGCACCCGCATGGTGCTCCAACAAGATGGCGAAGAACCGGTCGAGCGATCCGAACAGCGCACGGTGGATCATGTAGGGGCGGTGCTCGGCGCCGTCGGCCCCGGCGTAGGTCAAGCCGAAGCGTTGCGGCAGCATGAGGTCGACTTGGACGGTCGATAGCTGCCATGGCCGGCCGATCGCGTCGGTGATCTGGAAGTCGATCTTGGGCGCGTAGAACGCGCCCTCGCCCTTGTCGACGACGAAGTCGAGGCCGCTGCGCTCCAAGGCCCCATGCAGGAACGACTCGGCGAGCGCCCATTCCTCGTCGCTCCCGACCGTCGCCTTCTTCTCGGGGCGGGTGGACAGCGCCACGCGCGATGGCCCCTCGGTAAAGCCGAAGTCGCGGAAGACGTCCAGAGTGAAGTCGATGCAGCCGACCACCTCGTCCACGACCTGCTCAGCGGTGCAGAACAGGTGGCTGTCGTCCTGGGTGAACCCCCGCGCGCGCAACAACCCGTGGATGGTGCCACTGCGCTCGTAGCGGTAGACGGTCCCCAGCTCGTAGAGGCGCAACGGCAGCTCGCGGTAGCTGCGGGTGCGCGAGCGGTAGACGAGGATGTGGAACGGGCAGTTCATCGGCTTGGGGTAGTACCGCTCGCCCTCGTCCAGCTCCATCGGCGGGTACATCCCCTCGGCATACCACCCCAGATGGCCAGAGACGTTCCACAGCTCGGCGCGGCCGATGTGAGGGGTGAACACGGGTTGGTAACCCCGCGCCAGATGCTCGGCTCGCGAGTAGTCCTCCATCTCCTTGCGGACGATCGCCCCGCGGGGGTGCCAGATGGCGATGCCCGGCCCGATCTCCTCAGGAAAGCTGATGAGGTCCAGCTCCCGGCCGAGCTTGCGGTGATCGCGCTTGCGGGCCTCCTCCAGGCGCTCGAGGTGAGCCTTCAGCGCCTTGCGCGACTCCCAGGCGGTGCCATAGATCCGCTGGAGCATCCGATTACGCTCGTCGCCGCGCCAGTAGGCGCCAGCGACCCGCTGGAGGGCGAACGCCGGAACCCATCTAGTGGTCGGGATGTGCGGGCCCCGGCAGAGGTCCGGCCAGGTGGACCCGTCGGCGCGGACATTGTCGTAGACGCTGATGACCTGCGCGCTCGCGCCCTCCGACTCGTCGAGCCCGGAGATGATCTCGCGCTTGTAGGGCTGGTCCGCGAACAAGGCGAGTGCCTCGTCCTTCGACACCTCTCGTCGCTGAAACCGCTGGTCCTCGCGGATGATCTCATGCATCCGCGACTCGATCGCCTCGAGGTCTTGCGGGGTGAAGGGACGCTCGACGTCGAAGTCATAGTAGAAGCCGTCGGCGATCGGCGGGCCGATCGCGAACTTCGCCTCTCCGAACAGGTCGGTGACCGCCTGCGCCATGATGTGCGCGGTCGAGTGGCGCAGGATAGCGCGACCTTCGTCGGAGTCGGCGGGCACAGGCTCGACGGACGCGCCGTCGCTGACCAGAAACGCCAGGTCATGCACATCACCATCGACCCGAGCGGCGAGAACTTGACCCTTCACGGAACCGAGGGCACGCAGCGCGTCCTGCGCCGTGGCGCCCGCCGGCAGGCTGGCGCTTACCCCGTGGGGGCTCTTCACGACGATCTGTGGCTGGGACACGGCGATGACGCTCCTCCATGTTATGGATCGGGCGAGAATAGCGCGGAGGAATGCCTCCTCCACGTTGGACGAGCGGCCTGCGGAGCTTAGCGGTCGGCCGTCTCGAACTGGTCGAGCAGCGTTCGGGCGCGGTCGAGCTGGTCCGCGTCCACCAACAGGCGGGTCGCCCAGGCCCCGGAGTCCAGCCCGTAGACCAAGCCGAGGAAATCACGGTCCAGGACGACGGTGATGCCCTCGGCCTCCAGCGCGCCCTTGACGATCTGGGCCAGCGCTGACGGCAAGGCGGTCAGCTGCCGGTAGGGGTTCATGCGCCCAGTATGTCACCGGCCGCCGCGCACGCTTACCGAAGCCATACTGGGGCCCGCAGCTCCGAGCTGCGGATCCTGGGCTGGACGCTGTCGACGCGTCCGGGCAAGCGCTCGTGGAGATCGAGGAGAGCCATCTATGCCAGAACCGGTCATCGTCGCCGCGGCCCGATCACCGATCGGTCGCGCGTTCAAAGGGTCCCTTGCCGAAGTGCGGCCTGACGATCTCGCTGCCGAGATCGTGAAAGCGGCCCTGGCGAGGGTCCCGCAGCTGGATCCCGGCGAGATTAACGACCTGATGCTGGGTTGCGGCCTGCCGGGTGGCGAGCAGGGATTCAACATGGGCCGGGTCGTCAGCGTCCTCGCGGGCCTGCCTGACGTCCCCGGTTGCACGATCACGCGCTACTGCGCATCGAGTCTTCAGACGATTCGCATGGCGGCACACGCGATCAAGGCTGGTGAAGGTGACGCGTTCGTCGCCGCGGGTGTCGAGATGGTGAGCCGCTTCGTCAAGGGCAACAGCGACAGCCTGCCCGACACGATGAACCCCCACTTCACCGTGGCCGGGGAGCGGACGGCGGAGCGGACCCAAGGAGGCGCGCCGGACTGGACCGCCGCGCCTGCCGGCTTGCCTGACATCTACATCGCGATGGGTCAGACGGCCGAGAACGTCGCCGAGGCCGAGGATGTGTCGCGCGACGAGATGGATCGCTTCGCCCTCCGCTCCCAGCAACGCGCTGTTGCCTCGCAACGTGACGGGTTCTTCGACCGGGAGATCACCCCCGTGAACCTTCCGGACGGGCGGACCGTCGCGGCTGACGACGGGCCTCGCCCCAGCACCTCGATGGAGAAGCTCGCCGATCTCAAGCCGGTATTCCGTCCCGACGGGCGTGTCACGGCGGGCAACGCCTGCCCCTTAAACGACGGCGCGGCGGCCGTGATCGTGATGAGCGACGCACGTGCCCGCGAGCTGGGGATTACGCCGCTCGCACGCATTGTCGCGACCGGCCTGACGGCGCTGAATCCCGAGATCATGGGCTTAGGCCCGATCGAGGCGAGCCGCCAAGCGCTGAAGCGCGCGGGCATGACGATCGACGACATCGATCTCGTCGAGATCAACGAAGCGTTCGCCGCCCAGGTCATCCCGTGTGCCCGGCACCTCGGCATCGGATGGGACAAGCTGAACGTCCACGGTGGCGCGATCGCGCTGGGCCATCCCTTCGGCATGACGGGCGCGAGGATCATGAACACGCTGCTCAACGGCCTCCAATCGACCGGCCAGACGATCGGCCTGGAGACGATGTGCGTCGGCGGCGGCCAAGGCATGGCCATGATTGTCGAGCGCCTGTCGTAGGCGGCAAACCTTGCTAGCGTTCGAGTAGCGTTTCTGCTAGCATCTACGTTGATGACCGTACAGGTGAATGTCAGGTTTGATGAGGACACCGTGGACGCGCTCGACGCCATCGCCGCGGAGGAGGGGCGGACTCGGGCGGAGATTGTGAGAGACGCGGTGCATCATCGGTTAGAGGCAGCCGCCAGCGCACGCGTCGGCGCCGCGTACCAACGGGCGTATGAAGAGCAACCAGAGACCGACGACGAGCTCCAGCGGGCTGAGCGCTCCGCGCAACGCCTGACCTCCGAAGAGCCTTGGGAGCAGTGGTGGTAACTCGTGGCGAGGTGTGGTGGCTCGAGACCCCTGACGAGAAGGGTAGGCCCGTACTCATCGTGAGCCGCAACGAAGCCAACCTTGTGATGGGCCGGGTCATGGTGGCGCCCGTGACCCGCGCCTTGCGAGCAGCGCCGAGCCAGCTCCCGCTCGGGCGGGACGAGGGATTGCCTGTGGAGTCGGTCGCCAACTTCGACGATTTGGCCAGCGTCCCGAAAGGGTTGCTCGTCCGCCGTGTCGGCACGCTTGGCCCTCGCTCCTATGAGCTGTGCGAGCGGCTCCGAGCGATGGCGGACTGTTGAGACGTGTGTTGATGCACTCCCCTACGTGGTGGTGACCATGGCGTCCGTCAAGATCGTTCCGTCTGTCCTCCCCGCTGACTTTGCCCGCCTCGGCGATGACTGCGCGGCGCTTGAAGCGGCCGGCGTCGACCGGATCCAGTGGGACGTCATGGATGGCCAGTTCGTCCCGAACCTCACGTTCGGCCCCGACATCATCGCGGCGTGCAGGAAGACGTGCAGCGTCGGGTTCGAGGCGCATCTCATGACCGAGCGGCCCGAGGAGATGCTTCCCCGCTACGTCGACGCCGGATGCGAGCTGGTGATCGTGCATCCCGAGACGCTTCGCCAGCCGCAGCACACGTATGCCGAGATCAGGAGGCTGGGAGCACGCACCGGAGTGGCGCTCTCACCCGCGACGCCGCTCGCGTTCCTGGATTACATCCTCGACCTCGTTGATCTCATCCTCATCATGACGGTCAGTCCCGGCTTCGGTGGCCAGTCCTACATCGCGGCGATGGAGCCGAAGATCGCCGCCGCCCGAGCGCTGATCGAGGCGAGCGGTGCCCCGATCGAGCTGGAGGTCGACGGCGGAATCGGTCCCGGCACGATCGAACGAGCCGCCGCGGCGGGCGCCGACGTCTTCTGCGCGGGAAGCGCCCTGTGGGGCTACGACACCTTCGCCGCGGGCGTCGCGGACCTCCGCGCCCGCGCTGAGGCAGCCCGCTCGACCTAAGTACTCCGCCGCAGAAATACGGTGCGCACCGAGGGCGGCACTGCGCCCCGCTCGCAAGGCGCGCTGAGCGCGCATATATCCGGAGGTCATCTGTAAGCGAGGCGCAACGCCACGAGCGCCGGGCGTGAGATGGGCGTCCCGAATGCCACCGTATTTGTGGGCGGGGTACTAAAGGGTGGGCGCCGTCCCGGCCGGGGCTCCCCTTGCCC
>JBOGED010000326.1:0-8386 GCA_050743625.1 Egibacteraceae bacterium
GCACGAATTATCGCACTATGTCAGGAGCTCTGGAATCGACGCGCGTCTTCGAGCCCCGCCGAGATGCTACCAGGCGCGCGATGCACCGGAAACCGATCTGAACAACCATGAGCCGCAACCTGCAGCAACGAAGACAAGGCACCCTTGCGGCTCCAATTATTGAGCCATCTGCTCTGCAAGGGGAATGAAAGTCCCGCCGCATGACCTGCGGCGGGACTTTCCTATTTATCTGCCCTGTCGGAGCGTGATTGCGCCGACTCGGCCATAAGGTCATATTGCTGCAGTCGCTGTTGCTGGTTAACTATTTCTGGCGGCGGCGACACGCCCACCTACCCTTCAAGAGGCTCCAGTTACTATGACTGCACACGTCAGCAGCTCTCTCGATGTTCTGCATGCGAGGGCTCAGAGGGCACGGTTGTGTAAGGGATTCACCTGGTTCACTCGCGTGCTGTTGGCCATTGGGTTCATCCCCCCTGGCCTGGTGAAAGGCGCTGGGCTTCCCCTTTACCAACATAGATCCCAGCGCGCCGATCGGATATTTCTTCGACGCGCTTCACCAATCCGGCTTCTTCTACAACTTCATTGGCGTCTGCCAGGTGATCGCGGCGGTGCTGTTGCTCGTGCCGCGGGCCGCCACCCTGGGCGCCATGATGTATTTCCCGTTGATCTCTGGAATCTTCGTCGTCACCCTGTCGCTCAACTTTGGGAACACCGGCGTCATCGCTGGCTTGATGCTCTTGGGCAATATCTACCTATTGTGTTGGGATTACGACAAGCTGAAGCCCATTGTGGGGCGTTAGGTCGCCATCCGGCGCCTTCCACCATTTGGTGCTGTCGTGAGTCGCAACTCAACGGATGGTTGACTCGAATAGACGTAACGTGTAGCGCGAAAATCGATCACTTGGTAGAAGACAGGCCCAGGTGCGTTCGGTACGGTCAATGCTGCAGCTTTCTTCCGTATGCGGCAATGCCACCAAGTTAAGTGACTGACACGCCGTGCTGATCCATCGGCCGGTCCAAGTCTCGAACCGCTGTTCCCTGCTGCCGGCGCGTTTGCTGCTTTTGCGCGTTGACGCGCAAAGCAGCGATCAACGCGGGCTATAGGCGTCCTGGAAGCCGTTTGTCTGCAACTTGTGCGCGTACACGCGCAAAAAGCCCGCGTCTCAACCCCGACAATGACAGCTCGTCGGCGATCTCGGTGTTGGAGCTGCGTGTCAGGGCCCCCAGCGGGAGCTGGGGAGGAGGGCCTCGACGCGGTCGACGCGTCGGGGCCTCGAGCTCGGCGGAGGAGTCCGCCTCCGTGTGAGTCTGGTCGGGCCTGAAATCCCCGAGCACGGAGCGGATGAAGGCAGGCGCCACACATGCATCACCCGCGGCGACCAGCCGGATCGCATGAAGCAGCTCGCGGGGTGACCCGCCGGTGGAGAGCACCCCTCGGCATCCCACGCTCAGCGCGGTGAGCGCATCGGCGTGATGCGGCGCGGCGAGCAGGATCACCTTGACCGGCTGATCCTGGTCGAGACCGGTGAGCTCGCTCGGGAGTTCTGTGTTCGCAACGGTTGGCCTGGAGCTGCTGAGCAGGGCGATATCTGGCCGCAGGCGGCGGGCTGCCTCCAACGCCTCGTCACTGCGAGGAGCCTCCTCGACCACCTCGAACGTCATGCTCCCTCTCCAGGAGCGCGCGGAGGCCCGCCCGGATGATCGGATCATCGTCGCAAACTAGGACGCGGAATGCGCTCATTGCAGTCGCTCACGCGAGAGAAGAAATACCACCCAATACGGACAGTAACTCTTTACGAGACGTATCATCGCGGGTCTCCCGTCTTGACTCGTTAGCTGCTCTTCAAAAATCCACGCTCGGTTGTGGGGAGCACACTCTGGGTATAGTCGGTGTCGGGATGTCTCGCGGTGTGATCCCTGGGTGGACAAACAAGAACAATCATCGGTCGATGCGCTCGATCAGCGGGTCCGGCATGAACTGTCAACGGAGAACATGAGAAGCAGCTAGTCGGAAGATTCGGAGTATTCTCGAAGAAGGACGTGGGCCCTCTTTCATGAGGCGACTGCCAAATCACACATCAGGGGATGGAAAGGTTGTTCAGCTCCTCGACGGGACGCCGGACAATCAAGGCTGATTCAGCGGGAAAACCATGGGGCGACCCGAGCGTCTGATCAATCCGGAGGACGGCCCGGTCCAGCGCTTCGCCGTACAGCTGCGAGAGCTCCGGCAGGCGACAGGCAGGCCGAGCTATCGACAGCTCGCGAAGCGCGCGCACTATTCGGTCACCGCGTTGTCCGAGGCAGCGGGTGGGGAGCGGCTCCCGACGCTCGCCGTGACCTTGGCTTACGTCGAGGCATGCGGCGGCGATCAAGACGAGTGGAGGGCACGCTGGCAAGCGGTCGCGGAGGAGTTGGAGGCGAATGGCCGCCACGCGATCGGGGGTGAGGACGCCCTCGAGGAGGAGCTAGGGGAAGCCCCTTATCGGGGATTGGCGGTCTTCCAGCCTGAGGACACCGACCGGTTCTTCGGCCGGGAGGGCGACGTCACCCGTGTGGTGGAGAAGCTGGACGGCGGGCGGTTCCTCGCTGTGCTTGGTCCCTCGGGGTGCGGCAAGAGCTCGCTAGTCCGTGCGGGAGTGATTCCCGCGCTCAGGCACGGCGCCTTACCGAGGAGCCAAGACTGGACGATACGGGTGCTCACTCCTACGGCGAGCCCTCTGCGCGCGTTGGCCGCGTTGCTGACGAGGCTGTTGCCTGGCGAGTCGATGCAGCACACCGTCAATCAGCTTTGGGCCGACCATCGCAGCGTGGATCTCGCAGTCCGTATGGCGTTCGCCGGAGCGAACGGCGATCAGCGGTTGGTCCTGGTTGTGGACCAGCTCGAGGAGATGTTCACCCTGTGCACCGATGAGGCCGAGCGGGCCGCATTTGTGGCCAACCTGTGCGGCGCGGCCGATGATCCCGCAGGGCGGCTGGTCGTGGTTGTGGCGATGCGGGCCGATTTCTACCACTGCTGCGCCGCATATCCGCGGTTGTCAGGGCTGATGGCTGACCGGCAGTTTCTGGTGAGTCCGCTCGGGACCGACGGACTGCGCCGGGTCATCGAGCAGCCCGCGTGGCGAGCAAGCTTGGAGCTTGAGGGGGGACTGGTCGAAACCATCCTCGACGATGTGGCCGATCGCCCGGGTGCCCTGCCGTTGCTGCAGTACGCGCTGCTCGAGGTCTGGCGACGTCGGCGCGGGAAGGTGCTGACGGTGGAGGCCTACGTCGCCAGCGGGGGAGTAGAGAGGGGCTTGGCTCAGCGGGCCGACGCGATCTATCGAACCTTTACGCCTGTTCAGCAACGCATCGCCCGCCAGGTGCTGTTACGGCTGATCCAGCCGGGACAGGCGACCGAAGACACCCGCCGGCGCGCTGAGGTCAGCGAGCTGTCGAGGCGGCCGGACGAGCGGGCGGACCTGGAGGCGGTACTCGGGGTCCTGGCCGGTGCTCGGCTCCTGACCGCCAGCGTTGACGAGGCCACGGGGGTGCCGGTCATCGAGGTCAGTCATGAGGCGCTGATCCGAGGTTGGCCACGGCTGCAGGGTTGGATCGATCAGGATCGGGAGCTGCTGCGGGCTCACCGGCGGCTGACTGAGGCGGCCACTGAGTGGGACGAGGGGGAACGGGAGGAGGGATTCCTCTACGGTGAGACCCGCCTGGCGGCGTGGCGGACTCGGCCGCTAGAGGACCTCAACGAGCGGGAGCGGGCGTTCCTTGCCGCCAGCGAAGCACGCGGAGTGAGGGAGCGCGCCGCCGAGCGATGGCGAAGGCGGAAAGGCCTGCTCGGTGTCGCCGTGGCCGTCGCGATCATCAGCACCCTCGTCGCCCTGGCGATGGGACAGCGCGGTGACGCGCGCGCCGCATTTTCCCGCCAGCTGGCAGGCAGCGCCGACGCACAGTTGCCGATCGATCCGGAGCTGAGCCTGCTGCTCGCCAGAAGGGCGTTCGAGACCAGCCCGACGATTGAAGCCGAAGCGGCGCTCCGCCAGGCGACGTGGAATGTGCGGGAGAACGTGGCGCTTCGCGGGCACGACGGTCGGGTCCACGACGCGGTCTTCAGTCCCGATGGGCGGCGTCTCGTCAGCGCGGCCACCGATGGCACGCTCAGGGTGTGGGACCTCCAACAGCCAGCAGAGCCGATCGTCCTGCGCGGCCACGACGGCGCCGTGCAGGGCATCGCGATGAGCCCCGACGGGCGGCAGGTGGCCAGTACTGGGGAGGATGGCACGGTCCGGCTCTGGAGCTTGGATCCGAACGCCGACCCGGTCGTCCTTGGCGGCCACGACGGCCCGGCCTACGGCGTGGCGTTTCGGCCCGACGGGCGGCAACTCGCAACCACCGGCCAGGACGGCACGGTGCGGATATGGGATGTGGCGGGTACCGCCGCTCCCGTCACGCTGCGGGGACATGACGGCCCGGTCTATGGCGTGGCGTTCAGCGCCGACGGTCGGCGAATCGCCAGCACTGGCTTGGATGGAGCCGTCCGCCTGTGGGACCTTGTCACGGGGGGCGACCCTGTCCCGCTCGAGGGCCACGACGACGCGGTCTTGGGCGTCGCGTTCTCGCCTTCGGGAGCGCAGCTGGCCACCAGCGGCCATGACGGCACCGTCCGGGTATGGGACCTGGCGGGCGATGCCGGCCCGCTCGTGCTGGAGGGCCACGGGGGCACGGTGTGGGAAGTCGCCTTCAGCCCGGACGGTCGGCAAGTGGCCAGTGCTGGCGAGGATGGCACCGTGCGGGTATGGACTCCCGAGAGCGGAGCCGACGTCTCGATCGTGCTGCGCGGTCATGTTGGCGGGGTCTATGACGTGGCCTTCAGCCCTGACGGGCGGCGGCTGGCAACCCCCGGTGAGGACGGCACCGTACGGATATGGACCTTGCCCGTTGACCCGCCTGTCCTCTCCGGCCACGAAGGCTTCGTCTACCGGGTCGCGTTCAGTCCCGACGGGCAGCGGCTTGCGACCGCGAGCCAGGACGGCACCGTACGAGTGTGGAAGGCGGCCGGTGCCCAGGATCCGGTCGTGCTGCGTGGTCACGCCGGCCAGGTCTACGACCTGGCGTTCTCGCCTTCCGGGGAGCAGGTGGCCAGCACCGGCGAGGATGGTGCGCTACGGGTGTGGAACGTGGCGACCGCTTCCGAGGCCGTCGTGCTCCACGGTCATGAAGGCCTCGCGAACTCTGTCGCCTTCAGCCCCGACGGCCGCCAGCTGGCAAGTGCCGGTGAGGACGGGACGGTGCGGCTCTGGACGTTGGAGGGCAACGTCAGCCAGCGGGTGCTTCGTGGCCACGCTGGCCCGGTAGAGCGCGTCGCCTTCAGTCCTGACGGGCGTCTGCTCGCCAGCGCTGGGGGTGACGGTACGGTGCGCCTGTGGGATCTCGCGACCGGAGCCCCGCCCAGAACGCTCCAGGGCCACCAGGGGCCGGTGTACGAGGTGGCGTTCAGTCCCGACGGCCGGCAGCTCGCCAGCGGGGGTGACGACGGCGTCGTGCGCCTCTGGAACCTCGCGACCCAGGCTGCCGTCCACCTCCACGGTCATGAAGGCATCGTGCTGGGACTCGCCTTCAGCCCCGACGGTCAACGGCTCGCCAGCGCGGGAGCCGATCACACGGTGCGAGTCTGGCGGGCGTCTGAGTCCAATCCCGGCATCCTGGTGGTGCTCCGCGGCCATCGAGATTGGGTCTACCACGTCACGTTCAGCCCCGACGGCCAGCAGATCGCCTCGGCGAGCGCCGATCGAACGGTCCGCCTCTGGAGCTGTCCGGAGTGCGGCCCACTCGACGACGTGCTTGCACTGGCTGAGCGACGGGCCACTCGGACGCTGACCGCCGAGGAGCGTCAGACCTTCCTCCGCGAGCCGTCATCCCCCTGAGCAACGACCTCTTCGGCTGGCGCCAACGTGTGGCTCCATGAGGTCGTAGAGGGTGGTGCGTTGGGCGAGGCGGCGGTCGGCGGGCTCGACGATCGCCCGGAAGCCGTCCTCGTCGAGGGTTTGCCCGTGCACCGCCCCCGCGGCGCGGCTGATGTTCTCGTCCATCAGCGTGCCGCCCAGATCGTCGACGCCGGCCTGGAGGAGCTGCCGGGCGCCGGTGGCCCCAAGCTTGACCCACGAGGCCTGGATGTGGTCGATCAGCCCTCGGTAGGCGATGCGGGCGACGGCGTGCATCAGCACGACCTCCCGCCATGTCGGGCCTCGCCGGGCGGCACGCTTGAGGTAGATCGGGGCGGCCATGTGGACGAATGGCAGGCCGACGAACTCGGTGAACCCTCCGGTCTCGGCCTGCAGTTGGCGAGTACGGACGAGGTGGCGCGCCCAAGAGATCGGGTGCTCGACCGACCCGAACATGATCGTGATGTTGGAGCGCAACCCGATGGAGTGCGCGGCGCGGTGGCACTCGAGCCACTCATCGGTCGAGATCTTGTCGGGGCACAGGACGGCACGCACGTCGTCGTCCAGGATCTCGGCGGCGGTTCCAGGCAGCGACCGCAACCCGGCATCGGCCAGCCGGCGTAGGTAGTCCACGAGCGGCTCACCGAGGCGTCGCGCGCCTTCGGTGACCTCGAGCGCGGTGAAGCCGTGGATGTGAATGCCGGGGGCGGCGTCGCGCACCGCCCGCGCCACGTCGAGGTAGAACTCGCCGTCGAAGCTTGGGTGGATCCCGCCTTGCAAGCACACCTCCGTGGCCCCGAGCTCCCACGCCTCGACCGCGCGCTGGGCGATGTCGTCGAGGGTGAGGAGATAGGGGCTGCCGCGCAGGTTCAGCGACAACGGGCCCTTGGAGAATCCACAGAAACGGCATCGGAAGGTGCACACGTTGGTGTAGTTGACGTTGCGGTTGCGCACGTAGGTCACTACGTCGCCGACCGCGGCCTCTCGGAGCTCATCCGCGAGCCCAGCGACCGCGGCGACCTCGGGACCGCGGGCGGAGAACAGCGTGACCAGCTCGGCCTCTTCCGGTCGTTGACCGGCTCGGACACCGTCGAGCACCTCGGCGACCGCGCCAGTGGCGCGAGCCGTACCCGGCAGGATCACCGGCGGGGGAGCCCCCGCGCCGGAGTACCAGGCGGTCGAGCGACGTCCCACCTGCACCACCTCGGCGCCGGTACCGACATTGATCGCGGCAGCGGTGCGCTCGGGCCATACCGCGCCGGGGTCGTCGCGCGCCAACCCGTGCGCGTCGGAGCGGTCCAGTACGGCAAACCGCACCGCCTCGTCGAGCCAGCGGTCTGGATCCAGCGCGAAAGACGGGTAGACGGTGAGTCGTGGAGCCAAGGCGAGGCCGCGGGACTCGACCACCCGGCGTAGCCGCTGGATCTGTGGCCACGGGCGCTCGGGGTTGACGTGATCGGGCGTCACGGGCGAGACGCCTCCCCAGTCGTCGATCCCCGCGTCGAGCAACGCACCGAGGTCCTCGGACAGGTTCGGCGGCGCCTGCACGTGGACCTCGGGGGGCAGCAGGACTCGGGCCAGCGCGATCGCCTGCGTGAACTCGGCGGGAGGGCACGGCGGGACGTCGCGCATACCCGTGCCCGGTTTGGGCAGAAAGTTCTGAACGATCACCTCCTGTACGTGACCGAACCGGCGGTGGGACGCCGCGATCGCCTCCAAGGCGGCCAACCGGTCTTCAGGCGACTCGCCGATCCCGACCAAGATGCCGGTCGTGAACGGGATGCCCAGCTCACCCGCCGCGTCCAACGTCGCCAGCCGGCGCGCCGGGTGCTTGTCGGGCGCCCCACGGTGCGCGGCGAGGTCAGCCCGCAGCGACTCGATCATCATGCCCTGGCTCGGCGCGACGGTACGGAGCAGCGCGAGCTCGGCGGCGGGGAGCGCGCCAGCGTTGGCGTGTGGCAACAGCCCCGTCTCGTCGAGCACCAGCCGGCACATCGCGGCCAGGTAGTCGACCGTGGACGGGTATCCGTGCGCGTGAAGCCAGTGGAGGGCGGAGGGGTACCGGTCCTCCGGCTGCTCACCCAGCGTGAACAACGCCTCGTGGCACCCGCACTCCGCGCCACGCCGGGCGATCGCAAGGACGTCGTCGGGGCTCAGGTACGGGCTGTCCAAGTGCGCCGGAGCCTGGGCGAACGTGCAGTAGCCACACCGGTCACGGCACAGTTGCGTGAGGGGGATGAACACCTTGGGGGAGTACGTCACGCGCGTGGAGTGCGCGGCGGCACGTACCTCCCTGGCCCGGGCCGTCAGCTCGTCCAGTGTGAGCGAGAGCAGTTCGTCCATCCTGGTCACCGGTCCTTCGGCGAGAGGTGTTCGAGGCTGCGAGCGTACCGTTCGCCGGCAGCATCACCCGGTGATATTGAACGTTCAAGTAGTTCTCATGTGCCCGCTACGAT
>JBOGED010000327.1:0-1940 GCA_050743625.1 Egibacteraceae bacterium
CCGATCCGCACGGCGAGTGGGGGAAGCCGCGCGCCGAGCAACACGGTCAGCGCGTCGAGGCCCCGGGCCAGGTGCCAGGTGGCGTTGAACACCCCGAAGGCACGGTTGGCGGCCTCTTGGCCAGGCCCCCCACCTGGTCCGCCATCCCGCTCGGGCGCCGGGACCCGGCCGTCACGCAGCCACACGTCGCCACGGACGTCGCGCACGGTCAAGCGATCGCGTGTGAGCTCGCCGCCCACAAGCCGTGCGCCTGGAAGCTCGACCTCGCGCAGCTCACCGGGCAGCGGCCTCGCACCGCACACGAGTGCCACACCCCGAAGCCCGTTGTCCATCATGCGGCCGAGACGCCGTCGTGGGTCCGCGACGGAACGGGCACGAGCTGAGCGGCGAGGGCCGGCTCGCTCAAGGCGGCCCGGCCCAGAACCGGCAGGTCGAGCGCCTGCTCCGCCTCCCGTATCGCGAGTGGGGAGCGCGTCAAGCAACCCCCGGCGGCGATCACGGGTAACCCGAGGCTTTTTAACCTTGTCACCCCGGCGACGGCACCAAGGGCGTCGCTGGCGGCGAACACGACCCCGCCCACCCGCTCCGCGAACGCGGCGGAGGAGATCAGCGCGGCGGTCTCGGCTTGGAACACCCCGTCCGCGACCTCAAGCACGATCGCATCGACCGGCTGCGCCGCCAGGTGGCTCGTGAGCGTCTGGAAGACCCGGATGACCTCACCCGGATCGAGCAGGTACGTCGAGGCGTGACCCGCGGTGGTGAAGTCGAGCGCGGGGCTGGCCCCCGCGTCGGCCATGAGCCAGAGGTCTTGGCCCGAGCCCGTGCCGGTCACCTTCGCGGCGCCCACGGCATAACCGGCGCGCACGAGGCCGCGGATGAGGTGTACCGCCGTGTCGGTCTTTCCCGAGTTCATCGCTGTCCCGAGGACCGCGACGATCGGCGGGAAGCTCCCGGCATGGGTGGCGGCGGGCAGTGCCCAGTCCCGCAGGTTCACACGTTTCCCGTCCGCGGTAGCCACCAGCCCGACGGGAACGATCGTGGTCGGTGGGGCACAGGAGGCATGCTTCGACCGCATGCGGGCGGCGACGCCGCCGCCCGCGACAAGGTGGCATTCCCCGAGGTCGCTGGGCACCTCGGCCTCGAACTGGTCGGGGGCGTAGCGATGGCCGTAACACACTACGATCTCGTCGTCTGGGAACAACGTCGCGCGGCGGCCGTTGGGAAGCTCGATTCGCCGGTGCTTGCTCACGTGGCCGACTCGGGCGAGCACGAAGTCGCCCGGCCGTGGGCTCGTCGCTGAGGTGAGCAGGCGCGCCATCGCCTCAGGCCGGACGTGCCGGGTCGTGAACGCGCGCTTCGCGCGCTGGAGCCGATGGGCGTCCACGGCCAGTAAACTCATGAGTCCTCCTCGTCTATTCGTCGAGTCGATCAGCGTCGAGATGAGGGGCAGCGTCGGCGTGTTCATGAGCGGTGGATCCAAGCGCGCGAACGCGGGCGCAGTCATCGTATGAACTGGTGGGGAAGCCTGTGAGGCGCTGGTGGCTCCGGAAGTGCAGGTCGGCGAAAGTTTCCGCTCCGTTCACCTGGGCGACAGTGAGGCGCCAGACGCGTTCGTTTTCCTAAGGGGGGGGCGTGGCTCGCCCGATCGGGGCGACGGCAGCGCGCCTGGAGTGAGCGGCCGGAGGGCGATGAACTTCCCGTGTGGGACAGGGACCGTTCATCTCTCATTCATCATCACAGCAAGCGGGAGACCTACGGTCGGGGTCGTTGGATCGGGTGGCGGGGAGCGGCCCCGTGTGACCCGAAATCGAGAAGGAGCAAGCGGGATGCGTCGAACGTGGCGGGTGGGAATAGGGATCTGCGTCATGGCCTTGGTGGCTATGGCATGTGGGGGCGCCGAGCCTCCGGCGACAGAAGAGGCGCCTGCGCTCGGCACTGAC
>JBOGED010000328.1:0-5026 GCA_050743625.1 Egibacteraceae bacterium
GCGCTCCGCTTCGCTTCGCGCGGCGCTCAGGCCCGCAGTTCCCTCTGCGCTGCGGTTGGTTATTGGTAGCCCTCGGCGGCGGCGCGGATCCAGTCGAGCACGTGGGCGGTGCGGACTGAATCCTCGACGGGGAGCAGCGGTGGGGTATCACCCGCGGCGGCGTCGGCGAAGGCACGGACCATGTGCTCGTACGGGTCGGCTCGCCACGTTCCCAGGGTTTCCGTGCCACGAATGATGGTCGCGGGCTCGTCACGCCATGCGGTGAACGCGCGGGGAACCCGCAGCGTGGCTTCCGTGCCGACGATCTCCAGGTGTTGGTGCTCCGCGCCGTCGAAGCTTGCGTGGATGGTGGCAAGCACACCGGACTTGAACCCCAGCAGCGCGACGACCGTACCGTCCACGCCGGTCGCCCACCGGCGCTGTTCGGCCCTGACGAGGTCCGGCTCCTCGCCAGCGAGCCACCGGACGATCGCCGTGGCGTAGAGGCCGATGTCGAGCAACGCACCCCCGCCGTGCTCAGGGCGTGCCCGGTAGTTGTCGGCCACTCGCATGGGAAACGTGAACGCCGCATGGATCAGCCGTACCGCGCCGATTCCCCCGGTCCGCACCATCTCGAGCAACGCGATCGTGCGGGGGTGAAAGCGGGTCATCGCCGCCTCCATCAGCAACCGATCGTTGCGGGTAGCGCACGCGGCCATCCGGATCGCGTTCTCGGCGCCGATCGCGAGGGGTTTCTCGCACAGCACATGCTTGCCCGCCTCCAGCGCCGCGATGCTCCAGTACTCGTGCAGATCGTTCGGCAGCGCGATGTACACCGCGTCAACGTCGTCCGCGGTCACGACGTCTTCGTAGGAGCCTCGTGCCCGCCTCACGCCTTGCGCGGCGGCGAACGCCCGCGCTCGGGTGAGCGAACGCGAGCCCACGACCGCGAGGTCGTGCCCGCACGCGCGCATGGCCGGCGCGACCGCTCTGGTCGCGACGAACCCGGGTCCCAGGATTCCCCAACGAAGCATCCGCGCAGGCTACCCCGCCACGCGCGCACTCAGGCGCACAAATTCACCTCCCGACCTCGCGCTGACGCTCGCCGCCTCCAATACGGCCGTCGTGATCGCGGCCGAGGCTACAGTGACCTCCAGCGGCTCGCCCGTGAGGAGATGATCGGCGAGGTTGCGATGGAACGGCGCGTCAAGGCGCGGTGGCAGGACCAGCGTCTCGACGTGCGAGCCGCCCGCCCGGTCGGGTGTATGAACGCGCACGATGGCTTGGGAGTCGGTGCGAGCAGCCGACGATTCGACAAGCTCACCGGAGGCGCGGCGCTCGACGAGCCGCTCTCCGCGCCACTCGGCGGTGATCGCCCCTCGGGTGCCCAACACGTACCACTTCGGCTTGGGCGCTGCCGCGATGTCCGAGTGGACGAACTCGGCCTCCCGCCCGTCCTCAAACCGGATCGACACGCGAGCCATGTCCGCGTTCGTCACGTCGTGCCAGACGCGCTTGTGGTGCGCGCCGCTTACCGCGGTGACTCCCGCGTCGACCACCTGGAGGATCCAGTCCACGTAATGGCTGCCCCAGTCGTAGACCAGCCCTCCAGAGATCGGTTCGTGGCTGTGCCAGTACGAGCACGGATGGGCGAACACACCGACGAAGGTCTCGATATGGAACACGTCGCCAAGGCGACCGCTGCGGACACAGTGGCGGATCGCTCGGAAGTCAGGGTCCCACCTGCGGTTTTGATAGACCGTGAGGCTCCTGCCGGAAACCGCCGCCTCGGCACGCATTCTTTCGGCCTCGTCCAGGGTCAGCGCGAACGGCTTCTCCACGACGACGTGCTTGCCGGCACGCAGCATCGCGATCGACATCTCGGCGTGGCGGTGCGGGGGCACGCTGACGAGCACGAGGTCGATCTCCTCGTCACGCATGAGCGCTCCCGCGTCGGCGAGTAACCGCGCGCCGGTGGCGGCCGCGCTCGCCTGGGCGAGTCTGGAAGGATCGCGGTCGCAGATCGCGCCCAGTCCCAGCCCGTCGATCGACGCGACCGCGCTCGTATGCTCCGTGCCGATCGCGCCGTAACCAAGCATCCCGACCTGGAGAGGGTCGGGCTCGGCGAGCCCAGACGCGTGACGCACGGCACGGAGCACGAGCCGCGCAACCCGCTCGTCGGCGCAGGCTTGCGCCGTGCTCCCGAGCGTGAGGACGACGAGCCGCTCGCGGGACCAACCCAGCACCTGGTCACGGAAGTGCCAGCTCGTCCGCAGCCACGGGTCCGCATCCGGTGGGACCGCCGAGTCGAGCCATGCCCGGTCGATGAGATTGATCCTGGGACCCACGCGTCGCAGCGCGGCGTGCGCACAGATCTCGACGACGAGCTCGGTCTGGGCCTGGCACTCGCCCGGCTTGCCGATCAGGCCGGTCAACACCGTCGCGTCGCGCCAGGCATGCAGCGTGGCGCCGAGCAGCACCAACCCGCCGCCCCGCCCCATATGCGCGGCAAGCGCTTGCTCGCCAGCCGCGGCGAGCGGCTGCTCGTCAACGAGCGCGACGACGACGTCATCGGTCGGCAGTCCTTGCGACCAACGGGCATCCGCAACGCGGTCAACCTCGAGCCCGTCGACGCGAGCGAGCCAATCGCAGAGCGGCACCGCCCGCTTCGCGGACATCTCATCGACGAGAACGATCACACGCATCGCTACTCCAATCGCATATGTCTGGTCAGACGGATACGCGAAGAGTGCAGCGGCAGCGCAGAAAAGTTCCGCCCTGCTCAAACTCCCTAAATCAGGCAGCTGTGTCGGACAGCGCACGCCCACGCGACGGATGCCGCAGCTTCGACAGCGCGCGCGCCTCGAGCTGGCGAATGCGCTCGCGGGTCAAGCCGAAGTACCGGCCGACGTCATCGAGCGTCCTCGCCTCTCCGTCCAGCAGGCCAAACCGGAGCTCCAGGATGATCCGCTCGCGCTCGGGTAACCCCGCGACCACGTCGAGAAGCTCTTGACGGGCGAGTCCCTTCGCGGCCACCTCCATGGGGTCGTCCGCGTTGCGGTCCTCGATGAAGTCGCCAAGCTCGGCGTCGCCGTCCTCCCCCACCGGCGTCTCGAGAGACGTCGGGGTCCGGGCATAGGTAAGCAGCTCCTCCACGGTGGCGACGTCTTCGCCCAGCTCCTCGGCGAGCTCCTCCAACGCCGGTTCACGTCCCAGCGCCTCGGCGAGGTCCCGCTGCATCGACAACGCGCGGCGCACGCGTTCCATCATGTGGACAGGAAGCCGGATGGTCCGACCCTTGTCCGCTACCCCACGCCCGACCGCCTGGCGGATCCACCAGGTCGCATACGTAGAGAACTTGTACCCACGCCGGTAGTCGAACTTCTCTACGGCGCGTAGCAACCCGAGGTTGCCCTCCTGGATCAAGTCGAGCAACGGCAGCCCCTGACCCTGGTACCGCTTGGCTACCGAAACCACGAGCCGTAGGTTCGCCTGGACAAGCCGCTCCTTCGCCCGCTTGCCATCCCGATCTACCTGGTTGAGCTGCCGTCGCCGTGGGGCGGACAGTTTCCTTCGCTCGGTCAGCACCCGCTCGGCCTCGAGCCCCGCCTCATACCGCTTCGCGAGATCGACCTCCTCCTCGGCGGTCAACAGCGCGGTGCGGGCCATCTCACGCAGATACAGCTGCACGTGGTCGTGCAGCGGCATCTCCTCGACCATTTGCGGCACGGTCGCTCCTCATCCTTCCTTGTGACTCACACGCGGTGAACACCGCCTATCTTACGGACCAACCCCCACAACCCCGAAAGTCGGGACTTGCCCCTTGTCGGTAGGCGCAGAAGGCTACGGGTTCGATGGTGGTCGATGACCTGCGACCTTGGGTCCGTTAGGCACCCATCCTGCTTACTGAACCGATCAAGATTGGAACGCCGAAGCTTCCCCTCCGTCCGGGGAGAAAGCACCGACCACCAGAGTACGACGAAACTACCAGCGGGGGGCAAGCCCTTTTGTTCCCCAAACGCGATCGACTTCGCGCCTCGGGCCATCCAGGATTGGAAGCGCCTGCAGGCGGGTAGCCCATAAGCCGTAGCCCCACCGCACGAAAGACCTGGCTGATGTGGAACAACGCCCCGCCAACCAGCGCACGCACCGTGGTAGAGGACGCAACCGCCTTGGTCCGCGCCGAGATCGCCTTGGCGAAGGCCGAGATCATGCAGGCCGCGCGCCAGAAATCACGCGGTACCGCGCTCCTCGGCGGCGCTGGCGTGCTGGCCTGGCTCGGGATACAGGGCCTGCTGATCACGATCGCGTTCGCCATCGCCGCCGCGGGTCTGCCCGGATGGGCGGCGGCCGCGATCGTGACGCTCGTGCTCTTACTGACCGGGGCTGTCCTCGCATTGATGGGGAAGCAGGCGATGAAGACCAAGCTCAGCTTGGACACGACCAAGCGATCTGTCGAGGAGGACGTCGCGTGGGTCAAGACCCACTTGCCGACCAAGAGCGCATGACGATGTCCCAGCCGGTCTCCGCGAGCCACGCCGCGCTCAACGGGCTCGCCGATCACGTCGCCGCCGTGGAGGCGGCGCGGCGCAAGCTGGGCAAGGATCTCGACCAGCTCACCGTTGAGGTAAAGGCGCAGATGAGTAAGCGCATGCAAGAAACCACTTGGAAGATCGTCGGCACCGGAGGCGCGATCCTCGCGGGAATGCTGGCCCGCAAGGCGTTGGTGGCTGGTTGGACGAAGTCGACGCGCCTCGCCGACCCCCCGACCAACCCCGCCTCTCCCACCACCTCATGGGGCGAAGCCCTCATGTGGGCGGCAACCTCCGGCCTCGTCGTCGCCTTGGCCCGCCTCGTAGCCCAACGAGGAGCAGCGGCGGGTTGGCAAAAAGCCACCGGAGCCCTCCCTCCCGGTCTGGAGGAAGTCACCGCCTAGTCAGGACCCTGGAGTTGTCGGGATCGTCGCCGTGGTGAATAGCCGTGACCCTGAAGGGTGACGCGAGCTCGGGGAACAGCAGCGGCAGCTGTGGGTTTCTCCGCTCGATGC
>JBOGED010000329.1:0-1545 GCA_050743625.1 Egibacteraceae bacterium
GCGCAACAACTACACGAACTTCGACAACACGAACGACCGGATCAGCCCCGAGGAGGCGCGCACGCACGGCGCCGACTTCGAGGACCGCTCGAACTCGCTGGTGGGCGAGGTGAACTCCTCGCTCTCCGACGGACTCTTCAACGTCTTCCGCTTCCAGTGGGCCACGGAGGACCGGCCGCGGCCGGGCAACAACTTCTTGCCCGAGTTCGACGTGAACCTGACCTCCAGCGACCGGGCCGAGTTCTTCGGCGACGGAATCGTGTTCCGCAACATCCTCGAGGAGGACACGTTCCAGGTGATCGACAACCTGACCTGGACGCTCGGGGAGCACACGGTGAAGGTCGGCACGAACAACAGTTTCCTCGACATCCGCAACCTCTTCCACCTGAACGGCAACGGCGAGTTCCGCTTCCGCAGCCTCGCGGACCTCGAGGCGCGCCGCCCCGACACGTTCTCGCGCCTGCTGCTCGCGGGCGAGGGCGAGAACATCTCGCCCGACGCGAAGTTCGGCCTCGCCGAGGTGGCGCTCTACGCGCAGGACGAGTGGCGGGTCTCCGACCGCCTGCTGCTCAACGTGGGCCTGCGCTGGGACAGTTCGTTCTTCCAGGACGAGGCGCCCGACTTCCCGGGGCTCGCGGACTCGCTCGGCGTGGACGTGACCGCCGTCCCCGAGGACCGGGACAACTTCGGGCCCCGGGGGTCCTTCACGTACGACGTGAACGCCGACGGCCGCTCGATCGTGCGCGGCGGCGTGGGCCGCTTCTTCGCGCGCCCGCCCTACGTGCTGCACGGGAACGTGCTGCAGACGTCGCCGCCGCTGCTGTCGATCTTCTGCTCGGGCGCCAACGTGCCCGCGCCCGACGTGGAGTTCTTCGCGCAGGATCCGACCGGCGGCAACAACCCCCGCTCCTGCGTAGGTGGAGGGGCGCCTAGCGGGCGTCCCCAGTTCACGACCTGGGACGAGGGCTGGGAGAACCCGGAGACCTGGAAGTTCAACGTCGGTTGGGAGCAGGCGATCGGGCCGAACACGACGCTGGCGCTCGACGGCATCTACTCGGTCTCGAGCGACCTGTACAACGCGTTCGACGTGAACCTGCGCGACCCGGTGTTCTTCCTGGCCACGGAGGCCGGCCGGCCGGTGCACGTCCCGGCGGACCGGTTCGACCCTTCCCGCTCGGCGAGCACGGACCGGCTGCGAAACCGCGTCTTCGATCGGGTCTTCTTCAACACGAACGAGGCCGAGGCCCGCTCGGTCAGCGCGCTCGTGCGCATCGGCCAGCGCTTCTCGGACGAGTTCCGCGGCGAGGCGTCCTACACGTTCACGCGCGCGCGCGACAACAGCTCGTCCTCGTGCTGCACGTCCCAGGAGTTCTTCGAGAGCCCGACCGCGGGCGATCCGAACTTCATCGGCGATCCGGGCGACGAGGAGGAGGGTGCTTGGGGCCCCTCCGAGTTCGAGCGGCCGCACGTGATCATCCTGAACGGCACGTACGCGCTGCCGGCGGGCTTCCAGGTCAGCGCGGTCTACCGCGGCCAGGAAGGGAC
>JBOGED010000330.1:0-6349 GCA_050743625.1 Egibacteraceae bacterium
GCGCGGTATACCGCGCGGATCCTCCACACAACTAGCCGGCCAGGCCTTCGGCCCAGGGATAGGTCGTGAGGAAGGGATCGGGCTTGATCGGGCCGCCCGAGTTCCACACCTCGTCGATCAGCCCGTCGTCTCGCACGACGCCGATGCGGGCGGTCTTGTAGATGTGCTGGTTCTCGCCGTCGATCTCGTACTCGCCGCCAGGGGCCTCGAGCGTCACGCCTTTCGCGGCCTCTTTGACCGCTTCCACCTCGGTCGTCCCCGCCTTCTCGGCGGCTTGGGCCCACAGGTACACCCCGACGTAGCCGGCCTCGATCGGGTCGTCGGTCGGGTTGCCTTCCCCGTACGCCGCGTGGTAGTCGGCGACGAACTCCTCGTTGCGCGGCGTGTCCGTGGTCTGGAAGTAGTTCCACGCCACCAGGTGCCCCGCCATGTTCTCGGCGCCGATGCCGACGACCTCTTGCTCCGCCACGCTGACCGACATCGTCTGGATGTCCTCAGCGGTGATGCCGGCGTCCCGGAACTGCTTGAAGAACGCGACGTTGCTGTCGCCGTTCAGCGTGTTGAACACGACATCAGGGGTGGCGGACTGGATCTTGTTGACCACCGAGCTGTACTCGACATGCCCCAGTGGCGTGTACTCCTCGCCGACGATCTCCATGCCGTTCGCCTCCGCGTACGCCTTGATGATCAGGTTCGCGGTCCTCGGGAACACGTAGTCGCTGCCGAGCAGGAACACCCGTGTCAGCCCTTGCTCTTTCAGGTAGTCCAGCGCCGGGACAATCTGCTGGTTCGGAGCGGCACCCGTGTAGAAGATGTATGGGGAGGCCTCCAGCCCCTCGTACTGGACCGGGTACCACAGAAGGGCTCGCTCGGCCTCGAAGACCGGCAGCATGGCCTTCCGGCTCGCCGACGTCCAACCGCCGAACACCACCGCCACCTCGTCCTCGTTGATCAGCTTGCTCGCCTTCTCCGCGAAGGTCGGCCAGTCGGAGGCGCCATCCTCGACGACCGGCTCAAGCTGCCGCCCCAGCACTCCGCCCGCCGCGTTGATCTCCTCGATCGCGAGCAGCTCGGCGTCCTTCACCGCGACCTCACTGATCGCCATCGTGCCGCTGAGCGAGTGGAGAACGCCCACCTTGATCGCGCCCTCGCCGCCCTCGGTCGCCAAGGCTTGGCCGCCACCGAGCGCGAGAACGAGCGTTGTGAATAGTAATAAAAGCCGCCGCCCTTGAGAAAGACAAATCATCCGCGAACACCCTTTCGGTGATCTCCCGCTGCCTTACCACATTCCGCGCTGAGTAAGGCCAATCTCAACGTACTGAGATTTTGTTACCTGCTTGTAAACCGGCGGTTAAGTGCGGCTACGATCGGCACTGGCCTTGTGGTAAGAAAAACGACCTTCGCGGATCTCAAGTCTCTACGCCGGTGCGAGGGCAACGCTTCAGGACCGGTAGGCGTGCGGCGGGTGGGTGTCCCACTTGCCCCGTTGACCAGCCACTCTCTTAGTTTAAAGTGAGCTTAACTTGCGAGCGCGGGGCTCGCGGTGCGCGCGGGCGGGCTGGGCGGGTCGTCGCGCGGGGACGGGAAGGAGCCCCCATGGTCACTACTCTGATCGACCCAGTGGTTGACGAGGACGTCACGCGCCGGGCGTTCCTTGCCGGGCTGGCGGCCGCCGGCCTGCTCGTCACCTACGGCAACGACACGAGCATGGCCGGCGAATCCTCGACCGGCTGGGCGTTCACGGACGATCGTGGCGCCGAGATCACCCTGGACGCGGTGCCGCGGCGGATCGTCGCGAACGAGACCGTTGCCTCGGCGTTATGGGACCTGGGGATCGAGCCGGTCGGCATCTTTGGCGGGGCACCGCTGACCGAGGACAACCCCAACCTCTTCGGCATCGATCTGGACGGGATCGAGTCGGTGGGCGCGATGTATGGCGAGATCAACCTGGAGAAGCTGGCCGCGCTGCGGCCCGACCTGATCGTCACCAACTTCGACCCTCGCCAGGGCGGGCTCGTGTTCGGGCTCACGGACAAGAGCGTGCAGGACCGGATGGAGGCGATCGCCCCCATCGTGGCGCTGGACCGGAGCGAGGAGCTGACCGCCGTGATGGAGCGGTTCGAGGAGCTCGCCGTCGCGTTGGGCGCGGACCTCGAGGCCCCCGCCGTCGTGGCCGCCCGCGAGCGCTTCAACGAGGCCAGCCAGCGGCTGCGCGCGGCGGTCGCGGCCAAGCCCGGCCTGCGCGCTGTCGCGCTCCAACCTTTCCTCGGCGAGGGGATCTACGTCGCGAGACCGAAGAATGCTACGAACCTGCGGCACTTCCAAGAGCTGGGACTGGACCTGGTCGAGCCTGAGAGCCAACCCAGCGACCTCAGTGAGGATCTCGCCAACTTCTACTGGGAGTTCTTGAGCTTCGAGCGTGCGGACACCTACCCGGCCGACCTGATCCTCATCGGGAGCGAAGTAGGCCCGCCTCCCCTGGATGCCTTCGCGGAGATCGCCACGTGGAGTGCGCTGCCGGCGGTGGAGGCCGGCCAGCTCGTCCAATGGCGAATACTCGCCAACTGGAGCTACCTGGCCAACGCCCACGACCTGGAACTGCTGGCCGGCGCGGTAGCGCGCGCCAACCCCGACCTCGTGCCGTAAAGAACCGGAGGACCGAATGCCCATAACCCTGCTACCAGACCCTGTCGACGAGCTGACCCGGCGCCGGTTGCTGACCGGTGCCGGCGCCCTAGGGATCCTGATCGCCTTTCCGGCATCCGCGTGGGGCCAGGACGCGGGTTGGGCGGCGGAGCTGGGCGCGTTCCCCGTGACGATCGATCACGCGTACGGCTCGACCGAGATCACCGAAGTGCCGAAGCGGGTGGTCACCGTCGGCCTGACCGACCACGACTACGTGCGAGCCCTCGGGGTCACGCCGGTGGGGGCGAGCGAGTGGTACGGGGGGTATCCGTCGGGGGTGTGGCCCTGGGCGCGGGACCAGCTCTGTGCGGCGAGACCGGAGATCGTCAACGTGGCGCACGAGCTCAACTTCGAGGCGGTCGCCGCCTTGGAGCCCGATGCGTCTACAGCATCGAGGCCCAAATCCGCAGCTCCTGCTGCGGGCCCCGATCTCATCCTGGGCCTGTACAACGCGCTGACCGCCGAGCAGGACGACCTGCTGACCCAGATCGCCCCGACCGTCGCCTACCCCGACTACGAGATCCCATGGCAGGAGCAGGCGCGGTTGACCGGCCACGCCCTGCGACGCGACCAGCGCGCGGAGGAGCTGGTCGCCGAGGTCGCGGGCCTGTTCGCCAAAGCGCGTGAGGAACACCCGGAGTTCCGGGGGGCCCCAGCAGGAGCTGGGGATGAGGGCCTCGACGCTGTCGACGCGTCGGGGGCCGACGGTCAAGACGCCATCGAGACCCACCCGGTCTACCAGCGGCTCGAGGTCAAAGACCGAGACATCTTCCTCCTCGCCGACGAGCCCGTCTCTGCCGCCCTGGCGTTTGAGCCTGCCCTTCCTCCTCGAAGCGCTCGTGCCGATGCTCTCCACCGCTCTCGACGGTGGACCCGACCACGGAGGTGACCTCATGACCACGATCCTTGACCCCGTCGACGAGCTGACGCGGCGCGGCCTTCTCGCGGGCGGCTTGTCGCTGGCCGCGCTGATGGCTGGTGGTGGTACGGCCGCCGCGAGCACCGCCAGCGCCGGGTTCCCGCGAACCGTGCAGACCGGGCACAGCCCGGTCCGCATCCCGAGTGAGCCTCAGCGGATCGTCACGCTGTGGGCCGAGGCCGACGCGGTCGTCGCGCTCGGCCGGGTGCCGGTGGCGATGCCCGGGAGCTACGTCGACCCAAGCATGGTCGACCCGTGGCTGGCCGACCGGCTCGGCGGCGCCGAGGTCGACCTGCTCGACCTCAACGCCGAGGTGCCGTTCGAGCGGATCGCCGCCGCACGGCCCGACCTCATCTTGGCCGGCACGTTCTATGGCGTCGACGAGCATTACGAGCGGCTGTCGGCGATCGCGCCGACCGTCACCTACGTGCGGGGCCATCGGGTCGATTCGTGGCAGGATCAGACCCTGCTCATCGGCCACGCCTTGGCCGAAGAGGAGGCCGCACGTGCCGCGGTGGCCCGTGTCGAGTCCAGGATCGAGCGGGTCCGCCCCGATTTCCAGGGGAGGACGTGCTCGCTGTCCTACTACTACGAGCCTGGCGCTATCGCGGTCATCGCCCACTCCGAGGACTCCCCGGCGATGTTGTTCTACTCCCTGGGTTTCCGGTTCACCCCGAGGGTCGAGGCCCTGGCCGGTGCCGCAGTCACAAGCGAGGTCATCGGGCTGGAGCAGCTCCCCGTCCTCGACGCGGACCTGCTGGTCATGAGCCATGCCTCCCCCCAGCTACAGCGAGAGATCGAGTCCAACCCGTTGTTCGCCAACCTGCCCGCCGTCGCCGGCGGGCGGTACGTCCCGCTGGAGCACACCGTCGACATCGTGCTGCGGACCTCGAGCATCCTGCGAGTCGAGTATGTCCTCGACGAGCTGGTACCCGACTTCGCCGAGGCGCTGCGGTCATGAGCGGCGCGGTGAGAGTCCTTGCGCTGGTCTGCGCGGTGGCACTGGCGAGCGCGGCTGGGCTGGGCGGGACGGCTCAGGCCGTCCAGGACGCGGCCGGCGGGTTTCCTCGCACGGTGGAGCATGCCCTGGGCAGCACGGAGATCCCCGCCGAGCCGCGGCGGATCGTCGCGCTGGACCAGACGTTCGTCGACGCGGCGTTCGCGATCGAGACGCCGATCGTCGGGTTCACGGAGATCCCGGGCAGCGGCTCGGAGCTACCCGAATATCTCGGTGAGGCGCGCGCCACGCTGGGGCGCGATGCGGAGTCGGTCGGCCCGCTGGACAACCTCAACGTGGAGCGGGTGGCCGCGCTTCGCCCGGACCTGATCCTGTCGGCGCGGATCCGTCACGAGGAGCTCTACGACACCTTGAGCCAGATCGCGCCGACCGTGTTCAGCGAGACCACCGGCCCGACCTGGAAGGACAACATCCGCCTGCTCGCGCAGGCCGTCGGCAAGGAGGAGCTGGCCGAGCAGCGAATTAGTGAGTATGAGCGGCGGGCCATGGCGATCGGCGACGCGATCCGAGCCGAGCAGGGCGGCAACCCGACCATCTCGCTGATCCGGTTCTTGCCGACCGAGACGCGGCTGTACCAAAAGGCCAGCTTCTCGGGGATCGTGCTCGCCGACACCGGGTTGGCGCGGCCGCCGTCCCAGGACGTCGACGAGTTCGCGGTTCCCATCAGCGAGGAGCGCATCCCCGACGCCGAGGCGGACTACATCTTCGTCACCGTCACCGAGGGCGGTGAGTCCGCGCAGGTCAGCGAACGGTTCCGCGCCAACCCGCTCTGGGGCCAGCTGGACGGGGAGGTCCACGAGGTCAGCGACGCGGTCTGGGGCCTGTCGGTGGGGCTGCAGGGCGCTCACGCGCTGCTCGACGACCTCGCGCGGATCTTCGGCGTCGACCCCGCCCGTCCCGCCCAGTGAGCGGTGTCGAGATGGCCACCCGGCGGGACGTCCTCGCCGGCCTCGCCGCCGCAGGGGTGTTGGCGGCATGGGGCGGCGGGCGCAGCGCCGCCGCCGCCGCCGCGACACGTACCGTCACCAGCGACAACGGTCCGGTTGAGGTCCCCGTCAGGCCTCAGCGGGTGGTCGCGGCGATCGGCTCGTTCGAGACAGACATGGTCGCCGTCGGTGTCATGCCGGTGCTCACCTCGACCTTCGCTGGCCCTTGGGTCACACTCGATCCCTCGGTCGTGATCACCGAGAACATCCCACCAACCCCCGAGGAGCTGCTGGCCGCTCGCCCGGACCTGATCGTCGGCTGGAACTGGGTCACGCAGGAGCCGGTATACGACGAGCTGGTGCGGATCGCGCCCTACGTGGGGCTGGGCGAGACCGAGGCCACCGCCGGACCCGGCTTCGATGGCAGCCAACCGCTGCGGTCCTGGGACACGCTGTTCCTCAGTGTCTGCGACGCGCTCGGCAAGCGCGCGCACGGCCAGCGCCTGGTCGCCGAGCTGGAGGCGCGCCTGGACGACCTCGCCGCCCGGCGGCGTGGCGAGCCGGAGACGAGCGTGGCCAGGATCGAGTTCTACGAGCCGGGCAGCTTCAGCTTCCGTGGCCAGAACGAGGACACCGCCGAGCTGATGCGCCGCATCGGGCTGACCGTCGCCGGGCCCGGCGACTCGGTGAACGACGAGAGCCTGGAGCGGCTGCCCGACATCGACGCCGACTGGCTTGTGATCCCCACCGGCACCGACGACATCCCCCGGTCGGTGTACGAGGAGATCGCGGCCACCCCGC
>JBOGED010000331.1:0-3574 GCA_050743625.1 Egibacteraceae bacterium
TCTGAGTGGCGATCGACTCGACCAGCTTGGAGGTGTCGAGGGCGTGGGCCGGTGTGCTGGCAGCCAGCATCCCGGCAGACAGCGCGCAGACCAGCAGCAGCCGTAGCCTCTTGTGAGCCGTCATGTCTTGAGGCCTCCTTGGGAGGTGGTCGGTGGTTCGTTCATGGAGTGTCAAAGTCCCCCTTCTGGCACGTAATCGGGAGATTAAGGATTTACCCCCATGAAGGCAAGCATAAACCGCGACCCAGGCACTCAGCGGTCCGTGGCTGTTACCCGAACGGGGGAGGTCAGGTCTCGTACGCTGATCGCTGTATCGTGTGCCCTGTTCATGCGGTAACACGTCACAGGGGTGGCTCTTGGTTCGGTTCAGCGATGAAGAGGCCCGGGCCATCCTCCGTCGAATCTTAGGCGGCTTTGCTCGCCCATCGCCCGAACGAGGTGTGTCCGGTCTGGTCGAGCAGCAGCGGCTCTTCCACGTCAAATCGTCGTGATACCGCTGTACTCCCCCGCGCTCGAGGTGCAGGATTTCTGTCGTACCCGCAATGGGCGTTCTGCTTTATCGGCGGCGTGGCGGTGCAACGATGGGGAGAGCTGCGCTACACCGAGGACCTGATCGTCCTCAAGGCGTTCGCGGGGCGGGATCGGCGACTGGGCGGACATCCGGGGCATTGTCATGCGGCAGGGTCCAGGGCTTGACCAGCGGCTCGTCTGGGATGAGCTTGCTTCCGCTGCTGGAATTGAAGGAGGCGTCGGAGGATGCAGGGCGGTTGCGCGCGATCCTGGCGAACGCCTGAGAATGGATCCACCGTTCTCGGTTTCGTAGTCCGCGGGAAAGCGCCGGTTCTGGGGTTCAACCTTGCTTTCCGCACTTCTGGTCGGCGTTTAGCTCCCCCACTTCCGCACTTCCCAGCCCACCGGCCACCAAGCCAGACCTGGACCTTCCCGAACAGGGATTTCGGGGCGTATGTGCCCCCAAATCCCTGTTCGGGACTGACTCGCGCTCACGCTCTTGGCGCGAAGCTTACAGGAGTGTAACTTGAGTCGAGCTTTCTCGTTTCGTGGGCTTGAGCGCAGACGGTCGCGTCTGTGGGCACGCCATCGTTGATTGCGGGTGTCCGCTGCGGCCCACGACGAGTCGGAGATGAAGTGGGGGGCCAAAACGCACCCAGACGTGCGGAAAGCCCGTTCAACCGCGTCCGCTGATCGGGTAGGGAATGCTCGTCGTGACGACTCCGGGTTCGAAGAGCAGGACGCTCTTGATGAGCAGGGCGGTCTGGTTATGCAGCAAGCGGTGCCACCAGTGGTCGAGGACGAACTCGGGAAGGACGCAGGTGACGAACGTGTGCGTGCCGTCGGCATGGAAGCCGCGGATATAGGTGCGCAGCGTGGGGGCGATGGAGCGGAACGGGCTGTCGACCAGCTCGAGCGGCACGTCGATGTCCCAGTCGTCCCACTCGTTGAGCATTCTCTCGGCGCCTTCACGTTCGAGGCTGATCGAGAGAGCGGTCACGGTCGTGGCGCCCAGGCCTTTGGCGTAGGCGAGCGCTCGCAGGGTTGCGTTGTGGACGCCCGCGACGAGCACAATGACGTGATGCGTGACCGGCTCGGCGATGGTGGAGGGCAGAGGGCCGGGATTGGCGACGACGTTGGCCACCACGATCGAGCGCTCGCCGACGAGAGCCGACTTGACCCGTTGGGCGCGGCGGTGGCGGCGGATGACCTCAAGCCATGAGCCTGAGCGGGTTTCCGGCACGATGGCGACCGTGAAGCTGTCCGGATGGCGGTTCGCGTAGCTCCGCGTGCCCGCGGCGAATGCGTCTACCACTCCACGACTTGGATCGAGCAGGTCGAGGGGAACATCTGGGGCGAGCGCATGCCAGCGATCGGCGACATCGGGCGCGGCGTCACGTGGCGCGAGCGCGCGGAGGTCGACGGGGTGCGTACCGTACGCGTACGAGAGCGCCGCAGCGGTCGCGGCATCGACGCGGTCTTCCAGGATCAGCATGCGGTGGCGGCGCGGCGGGTCTGGCTCGGCGACGCCAGCGCGCAGCTCGATACTGACCTGCTGGTAGTGCCGGCGGATACGTCCCATCGCAAAGACGACGACCGGGATCGCGACGATCACGATCCAGGCGCCGGACGCGAACTTCGTGTACGCCACGATCACCAGCACGACGGCCGTGGTCGCGGCGCCGACCGCGTTGATCGTCAGCGAGCGCCGCCAGCGAGGCTCACGGACCGCGAGCCAGTGCCTGACCATGCCCGCCTGGGACAAGGTGAACGAGGTGAACACACCGACGACGTAGAGCTGGATGAGCCGGCTCACGTCGGCGTCGAAGACCACGAGCAGCAAGACGGCGAGGATCGTGAGCACGGCGATGCCGTTGGAGAACACGAGCCGGTCGCCGCGAGCGAGGAACTGGCGTGGGAGGAACCGATCGCTCGCCAGGACCGAGGAGAGGCGGGGGAAGTCTTGGTACGCGGTGTTGGCCGCCAGGATGAGGATCGCGGCGGTGACGATCTGGACGAGGTAGAACCCGAGGCTGCTCGGGCCGAAGACGGCTCCCGCGATCTGGGAGGTCACGGTCCGATGAAGCCCTTCGTAGGCGGCGATCCCGTCGATGTGGGTGGCGAGAAAGCTGATCCCTGCGAACAGCAAGACCGCGATCGCGCCCATGATCCCCAGCGTGGTGGCGGCGTTGCGGCTTTGAGGGTAGCGGAACGCGGGCACGCCGTTGGAGATCGCCTCGATCCCGGTCAGGGCCGTCGACCCGGACGAGAACGCGTGGAGCACCAGGAACAGCGTGAGCGCGGCCTCGGCTTCGGGCTGGCCGAGATCGGTGAACGGGACCGCGGGGCAACCGCTGAGGCACCGCACGAGCCCGGTGACGATGAGCACGCCCATCACGACGACGAACGTGTAGGTCGGCAGCGCGAAGACCGTGCCCGCCTCCTTGACGCCTCGCAGGTTCGCGGACATCACGAGCAGCACGAACCCGATCGCCAGCAGGACTCGGTGAGGCGATAACGGTGGGACGGCTGAGGTGATCGCGGCAACGCCCGCGGCGATCGACACCGACACGGTGAGCACGTAGTCGATCAGCAGCGCGCTCGCCGCGGTGAGCCCCGGGATGTCGCCGAGATTCTGGCGGGCGACGATGTACGCGCCGCCGCCGTGCGGGTATGCGCGGACCGTTTGACGGTAGCTGGTGACCACGACGACGAGCAGGAGCGCGACCGCCGCCGCCAGCGGCGTGATGAGGCCGAACGCGCCCGCGCCCGCGAGCGCGAGGACCAGCATCATCTCCTCTGTCGCGTAGGCGACCGACGACAGTGGGTCGGAGGAGAAGACGGGGAGCGCCATCCACTTGGGAAGGAGCTGATGGCCCAGTTCCCGGCTGGCCATAGGCCTGCCGATCAGCACCCGCTTGATGCCGGTGAGAGGTGCGTCGGTCACCGGCGAAGTAGTACGGCCCGAATGCGTCCCTCGCCCGCTTCTTCACGCGGCCTTAGCGCCTTGCGCCGAGCTCTTAACGCCCCGCGCCCCCATGGCTGTGTCGACTCAGGTCCGGAT
>JBOGED010000332.1:0-3425 GCA_050743625.1 Egibacteraceae bacterium
CGCTCTGGCCGGGCATCAGGCGGGGGACGCTGCCGACGGTACCGACCGTGCCGGGATTGGTGAGCGTCGCCGTGGTGCCGGCAAACATCTCCGGGTCGAGCTTGCGCTCGCGGACGCGGCGGATGACCTCCTGGTATGCCAGGTAGAACCCGAAAAAGTCCAAGGTATCCGCTTGCTTGATGTTCGGGACGAGTAGCGACCGCCCGCCGTCGCGCTCGACGTCGATCGCCAGCCCGAGGTTGAGGTGCTCCGGCCGGCGCGCGAATGCCTTGCCGTCGGACTCGTGGTAGCTCGACAGCATGGCCGGAACCCGCTCCAGCCCTCGCACCACCGCCCAACCGATCAGATGCGTGAAGGACATCTTGCCGCCGCGCGTCCGGCTGAGCTGGTTGTTGACGATCCGGCGGTTCACCTCGAGCAGCTTCGCCGGCACCACCCGGATCGAGGTCGCCGTCGGCATGGACAGCGACGAGGTCATGTTCTTCGCGATGGCGCTCTGAGCCCCCCGCAAGGGCGTGGCGTCCGCGGGCACCTGGCCGTCGCCGTCGGGCTCGGCTTGCCCGACCCGCTCGGCCCTATCGGTGACCGGCGGGTCGGGGGCTGGCTCGTCACCGGCCGGCTCGTTACCGGCGAAGAACTCCCGCCAGGACTTACTCACGGTCTTGGGGTCGGAAAGGTAGTCTTGGTACATCTCTTCGACGACCCAGGCGTTCGCGCCGAAGTGTCGTGAGGAGATCCGCTCCGCCATCGAAGGCTCCGTTGTCGTCGTGCCGTTCGATGCTAACGCGGGGTTGGGTCGCGCGCCGGGCGGCGCGAGACGCCTACGCCCTGGTTTGACGTCAAGGGCGCCGTCGACGGAGAGCGCCGTCCCCCTCGTTCAATCAGTTCGCCACGTTCGGCCAGCGGCTGCCAGGTCTCGCCACCATTGGCAACGAGCCGCTCGTGCGGCCCCCTGATACTGTCCCCCGCGGAGCTAGAAGTCTTGAGGTTCCCGAACAGGGATTTCGGGGCGGATACGCCCCTAAATCCCTGTTCGGGGAAGGCGCCGACTTCCGTGGTCGAGTTGACGCCGCACGCCGGGCCACCAGATTTCCTGACTAACAGAGGGGCGCGACGCCATCCCAACGAGTCAGTTTCGTCTTCCACCTGCGGCCGTTGGTACACACGCTTTGAAGTCGGAAAGGTACCCTTGAGTCCAGCTCTTTCACGGCAAGTCTTGAGCCGAACCCGTCGTGAGAGATCCGCGGGGAGGTGTGGTGTCCTCAACCGATGACACCCTGGGATGCGGTGGGGATCGACGCCCGCGCCGCACCCTTATCGGGTTCGTCGCGCTGCTGGCCGTCTCGGTGGGAATGCTCGTCGCCGCTCGGCTGGTCCGTGGCTTCAACAGCGAGCTGCTGCTGAACATCGGCGCCAGCGTGGTGATCCTCGCGTTCTCGTACGTCTTCTTCGATCCGATCTTCGAGCACGCTCGGAAGGGGCGGGTCGAGGAGCACCTGCGCTTCGACCACGAGGCGTTCTCCGAGCGCGTCGCGGCCAGCCACCAGACGGTGGCGATCTTGGAGACCTGGACCGGGCTTCTCGAAGATAGCCACCGCGAGCAGTTCTTCGCCGCGCTCCGCGCCGCGCTGGTGAGAGAGGTCGACGTCCGCATCCTGTTGCTGGACCCAGACTCGCCACCCGCCCAGCAGCGCGCCGCCGAGCTTGGCCACATCGACGTGTGCAAGCTCATCCGCGACAACCTCCGGCACTTGCACCAGTTCCGCACGGGCCTGGGCGATCCCAGCAGCTCGTGCTTGAGCGTCCGCGTCTACGAGGCGTCACCGTCGATCCAGCTCTACCGGTGGGATGACAAGGCGCTGATCTCGTTCTTCCCGATCGGCGTCCGCGCCTACGACGCGCCGCAGATCGAGGCGTACATGGACAGCCCGTGGGGCGCGTTCGTCCAAGGGCGGTTCGAGGAGCTGTGGCAACACGACAGCACCCGCCGGATGGAGGAGTACATGCACGTGCCGGTCACCGTACGGCTCGGCGCCGCCGAGCTCTTGCGATGCGATGCGCCGTTCGTGCACTGGAACGGGGAACTCCGGTACATCGACGGCTCGGCGATGGTCGATCAGCTGATCGACCATCCCCTCGGCCAGCTCACGCTTTCCACGCGCGAGCGGCTCGGCGTGCCCGACCAACCCTTCTCGCTGGTCAGAGTCAATGACCACGACACCCCCAACCGCGCCCAGGTGCTCGCCGTCTTCGAAGGCAAGTACGGCGCCGACGTGATGAGCGCGCGTCCTGCGGCTCGTCGGGGGGACACGTGATTCAGCCATACTAGTAGCGACCACGAGACGCAGGGCCCGCGGAGAGGACCGGCATGGCGGAGGAGCTCATCGAGTACGAGGACTTCGCGCGCGTCGATATCCGCGCGGGACGGATCCTCGCGGTCGAGGAGTTCCCCCGCGCCCGTACCCCCAGCTACAAGGTGACCGTCGACTTCGGGCCCGAGATCGGCACGCGCACGTCGAGCATGCAGGCGGCCCGGGACTATCGCGCGGACCAGCTGGTCGACGCGCTGGTGGTGGGAGTGGTGAACATGCCTCCAAAGAACATCGCCGGCTTCCGGTCGGAGGCCCTCATCCTCGGCGTCCCCGCCGAGGACGGCGGCCTCTCCATGCTCGTTCCGAACCGCGGCGCCAAGCTGGGTAGCAGGGTCTACTGAGCCCGCGGCGATCGCCCGGCCTGCCAACCACCCCTCGCGGCGGATGATTATCGACGCCGAGCGCTTCTTCGAGGAGAACTGGACCCGCATCCTGGTGAACCAGCCACCCGCGGTGCGTGCCCACCTCGACGCGCAGCGGCAGCTGGCGCGAGAACTGCTGACCACCAGGCGGTACGACCTCGTCATCGAGGTCGGCTGTGCGGACGGGAGCCTGCTGATGCCCACGATCGTCGGGCTCGGCCGGCGCTATCTGGGCGTCGAGATTGCCAAGGGTGCGGTCGACGACGCCGGGCAGCGCCTCGCCGCCATGCCACGCCGGCCGGGCCAACGCGCCGAGGTCGTGCACGGCGACATCCGCCACCTCGACGCCATCGCGGCGGAGTCGGACCTGGTCAGGGGAAGCGTTCTCGTCGCTTTCCCCTTCAACGTCTTCGGCAACATCGTCGAGCCACGGCAGGTGCTCGCGACCACCGCCGCCCACGACCTCGACGTCTTGATCATCACCTACGACACCTCCCCCGCCGCCCGCGACCTCCGCGCCGAGTACTACCGCGCCTGCGGCTTGTCCGGTGACTTCACCACCGGCGCCACCGGCGCGCGCTTCGCCTCCGGGCCGTTCACCTCCTCCGTCTACCACCCGTCCGTCCTGCGCCGCTGGTTAACCCTGAATCCACCGCTCCGGGCGCGTACAACGCAGGTTTCCTCCGGATCC
>JBOGED010000333.1:0-2097 GCA_050743625.1 Egibacteraceae bacterium
GGACCTGTCTGCATCTGTTAATCGCAGGGTCTCCTCCTGCCATTCCGCCAGGGTGACGGTGGTAGGAAGAAGACCAAGATCAGGCCGTCCCTAGGCCGTCAAACGTCAAGTCGCGTCGGGACACGACAGGACACAACAAGAACAAACCAGCAGGTCACAGCAGATCGGCCGCCCGACCACCACAGGCCCGTCCGGCAGGCTACGAAAAGTCGGGCATCACGTGGCTGCATCGAGGACGAGGCGGGTGGATAGTGCACAAGTCCCCCCACGGACTTGAACCCCCACAGCTGACTCGCATGAGCCTCCCCACTCCGCCGCACCTCAGAAGCGATAATGGGTCAGGCGGCTGGTTAATTCGTGCAGCAAGCGCGCCTCGTGACACGGCTTGTGACGCGAACCAGGGTCGTCTGGTGTCGTGTGACGCGACAGCTGTGAATCTCTGGCATACCAAAGTCGCAGGTAGACCGCGTAGTATGCGCCGTCGAGCCTCTTCCTAAACCGTGTGTCGCAGGTTCGAATCCTGCCGGGGGCACCACTTTAGAGCCATAAACCGGTTCTGAGCTCCGCCGTCGCGGCGTGCCCGCTGGTGCGAGACCAGAACTGTGGGTCACGAGAGTCAAGGCTGATGCACGGATTTGCGAGTAAGGTCAGTGCCGGAGTTATTTGCCGCTAGACTACGCGGCTGGAATGCACCCGTACGTCACCGTGCAGGCTGAGTGGGCCGAAGATCGGGGACCGTCGCCGAGCCCCGGGATCCCAGAGGAGGTGGAGTTTGCGACCAAGCCGCAGCTCAGGATGGTAATGCGCGCCGGAGGCTCAGCAGGCCGGCGTATTGTCCGGGTGGGTCGCTGCGGATTGAGCTTAATGGCTAGAACTGGGTCTTCCTGGAGCTTTATTCACAAGCTTTAGGAGTAGGACTTGAAGAAGGCCAGGGCGACGACGGCCCGGACGACGCTGGGGAATTTATCGAGCGGTCCTCGGTAGCGGCCGGATAGGATTTTCCAGTTCTTGAGGTGTGAGATGGCGCGTTCAACGGCGGCGCGGATTCCGGAGAGTTCTGTGTTGACCTGTTTCTGGTTATCGGTCAGTTCGCCGCCGGGTGGTTTCTTGTGGCCGGTGAGCATCTCGCAGCCGACGTAGCCGAGGTCGGCGAGCAGGTCCATGCCGGCCAGTCGCTGGGCGAGGCCGCCGGCCTGCCAGGCGTGGACGTCGTGGCGCGAGCCCGGTACCGGCGCACCGACCGCGACGAGGTCGCCGCCCATGGTGGCGGCGATCTGGAGGTTGAACCCGGTGTCGGCGTGCTTGCCGCTGTAGAGGTCGTTGCGATGTCTCCAGTCCCAGGTCGGGACCAGAGTGCCATCCACCAGCACGGTGCTGGCGCCGGCGATCTCGGCCGGAGTGAGCACGAACTCGGCCAGGACAGCTTCGATGACCTCCCGCAGCGCGTCCCAGCGGCGTGACACCGTGGACTGACTCACCCCGAACATTTCGGCGGCGACCTGCTGCACGATGTTCTGGCGCAGCACTGCGAGCACCATTGCCACTGAACGGAACAACCCCAGCGCGAATGGCCTGCCCCGGGACACGTACTCACCACCAAGCCGCTGGTGAATACGCGCTACCAGCTCGGTGAGTTGCTCAGAATCCAAACCTGTCGTAACCTGAAGCCGCAACGGTCTCTCCGGTACGTGAAGTATTCCTGCGAAGAACACTTCACGCTATTCGGTTGAGACCGTTGCGTCGTGGACCGACACGCGATCCGTCCTAACAATTCCGACGGGATTTTCAAGAACCCGCAGGGAGGCTTATGAATAGCCTTCCTGGGCTGGCTGAGCACTCATCGAGCGCGCTTCGTGCTGGCTACACGAATCAACGGCGCCCGGCTGGGTCGCCAGCGGGCGGACGTGGGAGCAGGGCGGCGCCCACGGACTGCGTCTGTCCCACTGAGCCAGCGTCGAACTCGACCCGACGCTACGCCATTAGGATGATTCGTCCTGCCTCCGGTTATAGGTAGCAGTCAGTCATCGATAAATGTCTGATACGTCTACGACGGTCGAGCGCCCGAAGGAGTTCCGATGTCAGAAATCGAAGAAGAAA
>JBOGED010000334.1:0-4662 GCA_050743625.1 Egibacteraceae bacterium
CGGCACGCTCTTGGCGTCTGGCGAGGGTGGGAAACTGTCGAGCGCCGTCTCGTTCGCAACTGCCGGTTGGGTGATCGTTACGGTGAAGGGATCGGAGACGATGGGACGGCGTGTCCGCGTCCGCACGACCTGCGGCTGGCTCTCGCTCGCTCCGTCTCCCCGCGTCTCCGGCACTTTCGATCCCAGCTCAGGTGAGCCATCCCCGTCCTCCGGCGCCTTAGCCGGCGCCTTCTTCTTGACGGAAGCCTTCTTGGGCGCCGCCTTTGTGCCGGCGCTGGCGCTCACGGTCTTCGCCGCGTTCACGGGGGGGCGCTTGGACTCGGGAGCCGGTATCTCCGCTGGTATCTCAAGCTCGGCACTCGGCATGGGGGCGGTCGGTCCCTCCGCCGGGACGGTCTGCCCACGACGGACTCGAGTGCGCGTGCGGGTGCGGCTCTCAGCAGGACTGGGCGACGCCTCTCGCTCGGTCACTGTCTTGTTGGTGTTGGTCACTGTGGTTGCCTTTGCTCAGTCGGCCCGAGGCGCCGCGATCCGTCAATACGGTCGCGCGGCGGGCCGGTGCGATATGCGGCGACGAGCGGTCCGGGGCAGGATCTGTGCAACACCCGGATGGCACGAGGTCGCCGCTGAGGGCCTCGATGAGGCCCGAGGGGGAGGGAGTGCCCTGCGCGACGCGCGTGATCAGCGTCGGCTCGGGCATCCCAGGGTGAAAATTCTCCAGCGCCAGATGCAGCTCCGAGGGGCGCACTGGCGGCTCTATGTGATGCAAGATGACACGGACGACGCCGTTGTCGCCGCTAATCCGATGGATCGCGGGGCGCAGATCGACGGTACGGGCGGGTCCCTTACGCTGGCGGAGGACAGGCAGGGTCTCAGCAGTCCTCACGGCATCCACGGCTTCCACAAGTGCGGGCACATCGGTGTACGACACGTCCCAGCAGGACGCGGTGAGCCAGCCTTTGAACTTCGGCGCGCCGTCAACGACGTCTACGGCGCGCGATATCCACATACCGGGGGGAAACGCCGCGTTGAGCGCTTGTACACAACGTTCCAAACCGACCGGCGCGGCGAACGCCAATTCGGCGTACTCACCGGTCGAGGCATAGCCCAGAGGCAACGCATCGGTGAAGCTGATCTTTGGGTGGGGAGAAAATCCCTCACTAAACGCGATCGGCAAAGCGGCCTTACGCAGCGCCCGCTCCCAGACGCGGCCGAGGTCAATCGCGGAGATGAACCGGACTTTGCCGGTCTTTTCGTATCTAACTCGTATCCGCACCGTATACCGATAAATGCCCGGTCTGGTGCTGCAGATCCAAACCAGGGCATACCCCGCAGTCATAGCAGGGTGTCCAGCGGCAATCCTCAAGCTCTGCACCACGCTCGATGGCGTCGCGCCAGTCCTTCCAGAGCCAGTCCTTCTCGAGACCCGAATCGAGATGGTCCCAAGGGAACACCTCGTCCTCATCGCGCTCACGACGCGTGAACCAGGCGACGTCGACACCGACGTCGTCGGCGGCCCGAGTCCAGATCTGGTAGTCGAAGTGCTCGTCCCAGCCTTCAAAGCGCGCGCCCAGATCGAACGCCCGCCGCACGACCGCGGCCACCCGTCGGTCGCCGCGGGCGAGAAGCCCTTCGACGACACCCGGCTCGGCCTTGTGGTAGCGCAGGTTCAGGTTGTGATCCGTCGCGACACGCCGCTTGAGGAGCTCAAGCTTGCGCGTGATCTCGTCTGGCGCGTCCTGCGCGGCCCACTGGAACGGCGTGTGCGGCTTGGGGACAAAGCCGCCAACTGACACCGTGACCTTGTTCTTGCGGCCGTACTGCCGGCCGAGACGTGCGACCTTTAGACCCAGCTCGGCGATGCCGAGCACGTCTTCGTCGGTCTCGGTGGGCAGGCCGATCATGAAATAGAGCTTGATATGCCGCCAACCATTGGCGAATGCAGCGTCGGCGGTTCGCAGCACGTCCGCCTCGCTGACCATCTTGTTGATCACCGTACGCATCCGCTCCGTCCCCGCTTCGGGAGCGAACGTGAGGCCGGTCCGCCGGCCGTTCCGCACCAGTTCCTCGGCGAGCGTCACATTGAACGCGTCCACCCTCGTGGATGGGAGTGACAACGACGTCGCCGTGCCCTCGTACTGGTCGGCCAGATCGCCGCACAGCCCGAGGATGTCCGAGTGATCCGCGCTCGAAAGCGACAGCAGCCCGACCTCGTCGAAGCCAGTGCTCTCAAGCCCGTCGCGAACCATCTCCTTGATCGTGTCACGTGAGCGCTCCCGCACGGGCCGGGTAATCATCCCGGCCTGGCAGAAGCGGCAGCCGCGGGTACAACCGCGGAAAATCTCGACGCTGTAGCGCTCGTGAATCGTCTCGGTCAGTGGGACGATCTGTCGTTTGGGGTAAGGCCACGCGTCCAGGTTGCTCACTGTTCGCTTCGGCACCCGGTAAGGGACGCTGGAAAGCGGGAACGTGCCCCGCAAACGCCCGTCAGGCAGGTACTCCGGGGAGTAGCACGAGGGGATATACGCCCCCTCGAGTTGGCCGACCTGCCAGAGCAGCCGCTCGCGATCCCAACCCTGGACGCGCGCGGCCGCGATCACCGCATCGAGCTCGCCGACGAACTCTTCACCGTCCCCGGCGCAGACAACGTCGACAAACGGGGCGAGCGGCTCGGGGTTGAACGCCGCATGACCGCCGATCACCACCAACGGGTCGTCGCGATCCCGGTCAGCCGCAACCAGCGGCACACCGCCGAGGTCCAAGCAATTGAGCAAGTTTGTGTATCCCACCTCGGCCGCGAGGCTGAAGGCCACGACGTCAAACGCACGCATAGGCAGGTGACTCTCGAGCGAGAAGAAGGGGATTCCCTGCTCACGCATCACCGCTTCCATGTCAGGCCAGGGGGCGAAACCACGCTCCGCGACCGTCCTCGGCCGCTCGTTCAACACCTCGTAGAGGATCTGAACGCCCTGGTTTGGCTGCCCGACCTCGTACGCGTCCGGATACACCAGGAGCCAGGCGCTGTCCAGGCCCGCGTGGTCTTTGACCACAATGTTGTCCTCGCCACCGACATACCTCGCCGGTTTGCGGACGCGAGTCAGGACCGGCTCCAACTGGGGCCAGACGGATGCGAACGTGGTACGGGTCAACGACATAGAACAGTCAAGGGTCAAGCGGAAGACACACTCAGCGCGCCGGGACGATGGTCATCCCGGCGCCCCTAGTGTACCGGGCTGTCGCCGAAGGCGGCAGCCCTCCCTTTGGGCGGGTGGGTGGGGGAGGTTGGCGTGGTCGGGTGGGGGAGGTTGGCGTAGCCGGTGGGGGAGGGTTGGCGTGGTCGGGTGGGCCTTGTGGCCAGGGCCACAAGAGACGTCCGGCTAGCTGAACCGCCTGATATGGACGTTTTGGAGCAGGCCGATCATCAGGAACGAGCTGATGAGGCTGGTGCCGCCGTAAGAGACGAACGGCAGGGTGAGGCCCGTGACGGGCATGAGGCCGATCGTCATCCCGACGTTGATGAACAGTTGGAAGGCGAGGACGGAGACAACCCCGCCGGCGATCAGCGTGCCGAACGTGTCCTGGGATGCCGCGGCGATCCGCAATCCACGCAGGAGGATGAGCGCGAAGATCGCGAGCATCACACTGGACCCGACGAATCCGAGCTCCTCCCCCACTACCGTGAAGATGAAGTCGGTCTGGTTCTCGGGGACGAACGACAACGCAGTCTGCGAGCCGTTGCCCAGCCCTCGCCCCGTGAACTGGCCTGACCCGACGGCGATCTGGGCCTGCTTGACGTTGTAGATCGACTCCGGCGAGGCCTCTCCAGGATTCACGAACGCCGTCAGCCGTTTCACCTGGTATTCGGCCAGCGCGCCAGACAACAGGACGGCGATGATCGCCGCGAGGCCGATCGCGGTCAGCGCGACCATGTAGCGCACCCGTACCCGGGCGAGCAGCAGCACCCCACACACGATCGCGACATACACCATAAAGGTCCCAAAGTCTGGCTGCAGGAGGACAAGCACCATCGGCGCGGCGGCGACACCCAGGGCCTCGACCAGCGCACGCAATCCCAGCGCCTCCTCACGCCGTTCGTGGAACAGGGCGGCGAGCATGAGGATGAGTGACACCTTGGCGAGCTCGCTCGGCTGGAACTGGAACCCCGCCAATTGGATCCATGCCTGAGACCCGTTGATCACGCTGCCGCCGAACAGTACGTAGACGAGCATCAGCAGCGTGGCCCCGTACAGCAGCGGCGCCCACGCGCGGTACACGCGGTAGTCGAATAACGACACCGCCACCATCCCAACCATCCCAATGGCCAGCGCGATGGCTTGACGAATCACGTACTGCAGCTCGTTCTGACCGGCCACCTCCAACCGGTACGACGTCGCCGAGTGGATCATCATCAGCCCGAAGCCCGCGAGCACCAGCGCCGCCCCAACAAGCACAAAGTCGGTGTGGCGAGCAGGCCGGCTCACCCCATCCCAACGTTGCTGCACCGCCTCACGAGCAAGCCGGTCCGCCTGAGAACCATCAAACGTCACCTGCGTCAAGAGCGCACCTCCCCAGGAACCGCAGCGAAGCGCGGTTCGAGGGGCTCAATGCCCCTCGAACCGCCTCAGCTTCATAAAGACAACCCGACGGTAGAGAGCATGGAGG
>JBOGED010000335.1:0-6197 GCA_050743625.1 Egibacteraceae bacterium
AGCCGCGAGAACACCGTCGCCGCCGCCTGCAGCTCCATCCTCGCGCCGTCGCCGTCGCCGGCCGCGCGGCAGGCGGCGGCGAGCAGCATGCGGGTGCGTGCGGTCTCGTAGGGCAGGCCCAGATCCAACCAGAGGGCGCGAGCCCGGCGCAGCTGCCACAGCGCTCGATCCGCGTCGTTCTCGGCGAGCCGCAAGGCGCCCCTCGCCATAGCCGCCGTTGCGTGCATCAGGGCCGTCCCCGCCTCTTGCGCGATGGAATCCAAGTCGTCGGCGGCGACTCGCGCGCCGTCGAGGTCACCGATCGCCAGCGCGACCTCCACCTGGGCGGCCAGCAGCCGGGCCCGCCCCCACCGGCCCCCTCCCCCATCGGCCAAGGTGATCCGCAGGGCAGCAGCAGCCGCCTCAGGCTTGCCCTGCGCCAGCCGGAGGAGGGCAAGCCCGGGTTGGGGCTCACGGCCAAGCTCGTGGGCGCGGCCGAACGCCTGCTCGGCAGCGGTCTCGTCACCCATCCGCCGGCGGATCTCCCCGGTCACGTAGAACGCCTCGGCAGCGACCTCTGGATAGGAGCCCAGCAGCTCTTCATAGGTCCTCCGCGCGTCGGCCTCGGCCTGGGCCCACGCGCCGCGCAGCCCCAAGAACTCGACCTGGTGAACGCGGCACATGCCGTGATACGGGGTCACGGTGGGGAGGGACGCGCACCAGGCTAAGGCCGCCTCGATCCATTCGGCGGCCCGCCGGACGTCAGCGATGTCCATGCAGTACGCGAGCGCCTGGCAGTAAACCCATCCCGTGTACAAGGCGCTGAGCTCACCCGCCACGACCGCGCACATGGCCTCGTCGAGGACGGCGAGTCCCTCGGAGATCTTGCCATGGCGCAGCAAGACCCCGCCCTGCGCCTGCAGACCCATCGCGAGGAGGTCGGCGCTGCGGCACCGCCGCGCGATCTCGGTCATACGGCTGGCGTGCGCCATCGCCGCGTCGAGGTCCCCGCGAAGCTGCGCCAGGTCACATTCGGCGAGCGCGAGGAGCGCGTGCTCGGGGCATTCCGGCTCGCTGTCCAGGTGCCGGTGCGCCCGCCGCAGCCAACCCGCCGCCACCGCCGCCCGGCCCGTGAGGTGATGCTCGAGGTACAGCGACCACGCGGCCGCGCCGGCCCGCCGATCCACGTTACCCGCCGCGTACCCCGCATAGGCCTTCTGGCGCGCCGCGACCGAGTCTGCGAGCCTACTCAGCCACCAACAGGCGTCGGCAAGCGCGTCCCAGTCCTCCGGGCCCAGCTCGCGCTCGTCAAGGCCGCAGAGCAGCGCATACGCCTCCGACCAGGCTTCCCGGCTGGCGGCGTCCCTCGCCCGCTCGACCGTCGTGCGCACCCGCACCCCCTTCCTGACATCTGCAGGATACTGGGCCGTGAGGAGTGCATGATGGCTGGCATGGCCTATGTCCAGGTGATGACGACCACCGACCAGGAGCAGGAGGCAGCGTCGCTGGCCAACGCGCTGCTACAGGAGCGGCTCGCGGCGTGCGTGCAGGTGCTCGGGCCGATGACGAGCCGGTACTCGTGGCAGGACAAGGTCGAGCAGGCGACCGAGTGGCTGCTGATCGTCAAGACCAAAGACGAGCTGCTCGATCAGGTCGTCGAAACGCTACGGGAGCGGCACTCCTACGACACCCCGGAGATCACGGCGACCCCGATCGTGGGCGGAAACCCAGCGTATCTGCAATGGGTCGGAGCCGAGACCCGCCATGCGTGAGGCTGCCCAGCGGTTGCGGGGTAGTGGCATGCCGAGGAAGGGCGCGAGGCGCTCGTATCTCGCATAGGGAGTCCGCCCGCTATCCTCCTCGTGCCTGAGCCCAGGAGGATTCGCGCTCGTCGGGTCGGCGCCAGCCGGCCTTTTCCTGCACTGAGATGAGAATCGGCTGCACGTCGCCCGGTTTGCCGGATTTTTGCCTTAAGAGCGGCGGCGTCAGCCAGCATTTTCCTGCACTGTGCAGAGTAATGCCGGTATTCCGGTCTAACTCTGCACAGTACGGGCGAAGCGACGCCGAGCACGAGAAGGTGGGGGCGGGACCTGGCCTCGCCGCAAGCCACTGCGCCGAGATGCTATCCGCCTTCGCCCGTCAACTACGCGCTCTACGCACTCGCGACGAACGATCAGGAGCATCTGCACGCAGCGCGCACCCAACTCGGCTCTCCGGCCCGCAATAGCACGCGCTGCAAAGCCGCTGCCCTCGCCCGAGGGTTATCGTTGACGTCGTGACCGCGCGACCCGTAGACGTATTCGCGAGCTTCACCAGGCCGTCACGGGAGGCTCTCTCGGGATCCCCATCAGGGGAGGGCCACTCAGATGGGCGAGCAGAAACGCTGGTCAGCGCGTTATGCTCATCCCAGGGGACGTAGCCCAATAGGTATGAGGCGCTCCACTTAAAATGGATGCTCGTGTGGGTTCGAATCCCACCGTCCCCACGTGTGGCTTAGCGGCGTAGGAGCTGGTCGCTTAGGGCGCGGGACTCGCGGGTGCCGCGGGTGCCCGCGTCCCCGGCCTGTCACGCCGTCCAGTTCGGGGTCGGTGGTGAGCCGCAGCGTGGCCTCCAGCCCTACTTCCACGGAGCTGGTTGGGAGGATGCCGGCGTCGCGCACCATGGCGGTGTCCATGAACGTCGCCGAGTGGAGCGCATTGGCCGTGATGCCAAGCTGGCCAACTCTTCGGCGAGGTCGAAGGTGGCCATGACCTGCGCGAGCTTGCTGCGCCGGTAGCGGTGACCCGTCATACCCGACTTCGACCATAGGATCGTCGAAGTCCAGCGGCTCTTGGCCCGCCGACGCGACTTGCACGATGCGGGAGGGAGCCGAGGCAGCCAGTAGGGGTATGAGCCGGCGGGCCAAGCGGTAGGCGGCCAAGCGGTTGACCGCGAACCGCAGCTCGATGCCATCGCGGCTCATCTCGCGCCGGCCATCTTGGGCGCCGAAGCCGAAGCCGGCGTTGTTGACCAGGGCGTGCAGCTCGGTGTGGTCGGCGAGGACAGTGTCGGCGAGCTGGTCGACCTCGTCGAGCGGCGCGAGGTCGGCGACGACGGGGTGGACCGATGCTCCATCGCGCGTTTCCTGGACCTACCGACGGACCGTGGCCACCTTGTCCGGATTACGACCGTGCAGGACGACCGTGGCCCCGAGCTCCGCGAGACGCCTGGCCAATGCGTGACCCAGCCCGCCGGTGGCGGCGGTGACGAGAATCGTCCGCTTCTCTATGGCGATCATCCGCCCATCGTGCCCGCCACGCACCACGCGGTATCTCGCGAGGCGCATGTGTGCTCTTTCTTTGGAATGCGAGGTCATCCGCCGACGTCTTCCTCGTCGTTGGGCAGTTGAAGGAGGTCACCGTGACGTTTCGAAGCCTCATGCCAGACGTCGAGATCCCAGACCAGTCGCTTCCGGCGTTCGTCCTCGAGCACGCAGCCGAGCGGGGCGACAAGCCCGCATTGATCGATGGGCCGAGTGGCCGGACGCTCACCTACGCCGAGCTGGCTTGGATGGTCGGTAGGACCGCAGCGGGATTGGACGCCGAAGGATTCCGCAAAGGGGACGTGCTCGCGATCCTCGCGCCGAACCTGCCGGAGTGGCCGGTCGTCTACTTCGGGACGCAGGCGGCGGGTGGGATCGTGACGGGCATCAATCCCCTCTACACGGTTGAGGAGATCGCGTTCCAGCTGCACGATTCTGGCGCCCGCTACCTGGTCACCGTGCCGATGTTCCTCGATCGCGCCGCCGCCGCCGCGGCCAAGGTCGGCATTGACGAGCTGTTCGTGCTGGGTGAGGCGTCGGGCGCGACGCCGTTCTCCACGTTGCTCGGCCATGGCGAGGAGCCGCCCGATGTCGATATCGACCCAGCCACCGATCTCGCCTCGCTTCCGTACTCCAGCGGAACGACCGGCCTGTCCAAAGGGGTGATGCTCACTCACCGGTCGATGGTCGCGAGCACCTGCCAGACCGAGCCGCTATGGGCGTATACCTCACAGGACACGACCATCGGCGTCCTCCCGTACTTCCACAGCGCTGGCTGCTTCGTGCAGATGGTCCACGCCTTGCGTGGCGGCGCGACGATCGTCACCATGCCGCGCTTCGACCTCGAGCTGTTCCTGGGGCTCATTGAGGCCCATCGGGTCACAAAGGTCATCGTCGTCCCGCCCATCGTGCTCGCGCTTGCCCAGAGCCCGGCCGTGGATCACTTCGACCTGTCGTCGCTGCAGTGGATCGCTGCGGGGGCGGCGCCGCTCGGCGCGGAGCTGGAGCAGGCCTGCGCCGAGCGGCTCGGCTGCCCCGTGTTCCAGGGCTACGGAATGACCGAGACCTCACCGATGATCGCGATCTCACCAACCGACCGCGATAACCCAGAGAACCGCCACCGGCCCGGCTCGGTCGGCATGCTCGTGGCGAGCACCGAGGTCCGGATCATCGATCCCACCACGGGAGGAAAGTGCGGGCCGGATCAGGTTGGCGAGCTGTGGATCCGCGGTCCTCAAGTCATGCGCGGCTACCTCAACCAGCCCGGCGCGACCGCGGCGACCATCGATCCTGAGGAGTGGATGCGCACCGGCGACCTGGGCAGGATCGACGCCGACGGTTGGGTCTTCCTCGTTGACCGGGTGAAGGAGCTGATCAAGTACAAGGCGTACCAGGTCGCTCCCGCCGAGCTGGAGGCGCTGCTGATCGCGCATCCCGCCGTCGCCGACGCCGCGGTCATCCCCAAGCCGGACGTCCGGGCGGGTGAGATTCCCAAGGCCTACATCGTGCCCGCCACCGAGGTGACCGTCGAGGAGCTGATGGCCTACGTCGCAGCGCGCGTCGCACCGCATAAGAAGGTTCGCGAGGTCGCGTTCGTCGACCAGATTCCCAAGTCCCCGACCGGCAAGATCCTCCGGCGCGTCCTCATCGAGCGGGAGCGCGCCGCCATGTGATGGGCGGTTCGCATCTCCTCGGCGACGTACAGCAAGAGGCCGGGGGGCTTCGTATCGGTGCGCTTGTCTTCATCACGCTGACCTTGGCCGCCTGTATCCAAGGGTAGACGGCCCGATTTTGTCCCCACCGACACTCAGGGCGATACGGGAATCCACCTCATCAGGGTCGCTGAGTTCGAGCAACCGCGGGCCATGGCGATCCGGCCGGGTGACCCGGCGCTGTACGTGGCGGAGAAAGGTGGGGGGGTTCGAGCGCTGCGCGATGGCGAGATCGACCCTGCCCCGGTGTTGGACTTGTCCGATCAGGTCCCCACGGGCGGGGAGCAGGGCTTGCTGGGTGACTTCTGCGCGGGGCGGCTGCTCGGCCGGCGGCACGAGGGTGACCGCGCCGTGGACCTCGGCGACCTCGGCGACCTCGGCGTCGCCGTCGACGGTCTCAGCTCCTTCGGCGAGGATCAAGAAGGTGAGCTCTACGCGATGTCCCTGAGCGACGGCGGTCCCTACCGCCTTGATCCCTCCCCGGCCGGGCCGTAACCGTCACCGGCGGCCCCAAGCTTGCCACAGCGGCACCATGGTGAGCGTCCCCGGTTCGGAGAGATGGCTGTGGAGCTCGGTGATCAAGGCGTCGAGCTCGTCCACTTCGCAGAGGCCGCCCGCGATGATCTGCGCGCGTAGGAGCCCGCTGAAGGTAGGCAAGAGCGTGTGGTACCAATCGCCAGGCTCGGTGACGCAGCCGGCTCGGACGTTGGCCTTGACGCCGGCGAGGCCGGCGTCGCGAAGCATCTCCCTCAGCCGCCGGCCGATGCATGGGTCACGGCCCTGGGCGCGGTAGTGATCCTGCAACAGCGTCATCAGCCGGTCCCAGGATGGGTGGCCAGGCTCGCAGATCCACGTTGAGCAATCCGGCTCCTGGGCGACGACGATCCCGCCTGGGCGCGCGAGCGCGACCATCTCGCCGACAACGCCGTACGGATCGGGATGGTTGACGAGCAACGTCCGCGTGTGGACGAGGTCCATGGATCCCTGGGGCAGCCCCGTGGCGCTGGCGTCGCCCTGCACCAGCCGCACATTGTCGAGCCGGCGCTCGGCTGCCAGGGACCTGGCCGCGGACAGCATGCGAGCTTCGCGGTCCAGGCCGACTACCTCGCCGGTCGGTCCGACTCGCTCGGCTAGGCCCGTCTTCCGCACGTCGAGTTGGCTGGACAAATGCGGCGCCGCGATGGACCGTAAGATCCCGAACTCCG
>JBOGED010000336.1:0-6850 GCA_050743625.1 Egibacteraceae bacterium
TGTTGGAGGCGGCGGTCGCGACGGGGTCGTCGGTCATGCCTTGCGCGCTGCCTTCGCCTTCGGCGGGCAGCTCTACCTGGCACTCGGTGTTCAACGCGGCGGCCTCTTCGGTCGCCCCGGCGGGCTCGGTGGACTCGGCCGGGGAGGTCGCGGCCTCAGTGGGCTCGCCCGTCGTTTCTCCCCCCGTGCCGCCTCCCCCGCATGCGGCGGCGAAGAGTGCGAGCAGGGTGAACAGCGTGGTGAACCATAGGGTTTTGCGGGTTCTCAATGTGTTTCCTTCTATTGGGCTGCCTCGGCTCGAGGTAGCCTATTACCAAGATCGTAGAGGGTTCGCCACCGGAGGCCTCGCGGATTGCTCGTGTTTCGAGCGCGTTACCCGTCCTCTTGGACACGTACGAAGATGCCGTGCCAGCCGGTTGCGCCGTCCGGGATCGGGGGTACCCGCTCCTGCGATTGCGTCTCGCCGGTCTCGTCGGTGGCCCTGACCCGCAGCTGGTGATTGCCAGGAGTCGCGTCCCACTCGTACACCCATTGGCGCCAGGTCTTGTCGTTGAGCGCCTCGGCGAGGCGGGCTGGCGTCCAAGGGCCGTCGTCAACCTGTACCTCGACCTTCGAGATCCCACGCGTCTGTGCCCACGCCACGCCCGCTACCGCCACGCGGCCGGGCGCGAGCTGCGCGAAGCCACGCGGCACGTCGATCCGTGACTGGGTCTTGATCGGCGCCTGCTCGGCCCATCCCCGCCGCTCCCAGTAGTGGTCGAGGGCCGCGAACGTCGTCAGCTCGATCTCGGCGAGCCACTTGGTCGCCGACAGGTAGCCGTACAGCCCTGGGGTGACGAGCCGGACGGGGAAGCCGTGCTCCAGCGGCAGCGGCTCGCCGTTCATGCCGATCGCAATGATGGCGTCGCGCCCGTCGAACGCCGCCTCCACGGGGAAGCCGCAGGTGTACCCGTCGACTGAGCGTCCGACGATCTGCGTCGCGCCCTGCTGCACACCGGCGCGCTCTAACACGTCGGACAGCCGCACCCCGAGCCACCGCGCGTTCCCGATAAGCCTGCCGCCCACCTCGTTGGAGACGCAGGTCAGGGTGATGTCGGTCTCGATCAGCTCCATCGCCTCAAGGTCGGCGAACGCGAGCTCGAGCGGGTTGTCGACCATGCCGGTGACGCGAAGGCGGTATCCCTCGATCGGGACGCTGGGGACCTGAAGGTTGATGTCGATCCGGTAGAAGTCCGCGTTGGGGGTCACGAAGGGGGCCACGCCCTCGACGTCGACCATCACGCTGTCGGGAATGGGCGGCAGGGAGCGATCCGCCCGTGGGAGCGCGAGCCCCGCCCGGCTGGCGGCCGCGCTCGCCCGCTGCTGCAAGAACCGGCCGGCGCCGCCCAAACCCGCGGCGACCACCGTGACGAGGCCAGCCGCGCGCAGGAAACCGCGGCGGTCTACCCCTTGCCCGCGGGACTCGCCCGCCTGCTCGCCGGGCGTCGCGGGCGCGACGAGGAACCGGAGCGCGAGGATCCCGGCCACTGTCCCCACCAGGGCGGGAAGGAGAGCGACGGCCAAGGAGGCGTCGAAGGCCTGGTTGGCGGAGGCAAGAGCGCCGATCAGCCCGAGCACCACGACGCCGCCGGCACCCAAGGCGAACCGGCGAACCGCCGCAAGTCCCACACCGATCGCGAACAAGACGAGGAAGATCCCGATCCCGACCAGCAGCGCGATCTTGTCCGCGGTGCCGAAGACCGCGACCGCGAACTCCTTTACCTGGGACGGAGCGAGGTCGATGACCTGGTCGCCAACCGAGAGGAACAGCGACCGCGCGCCTGGGATGAGCCCCGCGAGAAACTCGCCGGCGGCGATGGCGATGGCTGCGGAGAGTATCCCCGCGATTCCTGCCCGCAATGTGCGGGGGGCGGGTGGAGGTGGCGCCGACGGTTCGGCGTGGCCTCTGGGGTGCGTCTGTGAGGTCATGTCATGGAGGGGTTCGGACCGGATACCCCTGGCGTCTTGGCCGCTTGCGCGCGACTCAAACGTAATCCCTGCGGTTTCTCACGTATGCGTGAGAAACCGCAGGGAACAACGCCCAGCCGTCGCTACTGCACGGTGATCTCGCCGGTCATCTGGCGGTGAATGTCACAGTAGAAGGGGAACGTTCCCGCCTCGGCGAATGTGAACTCCACGGATCCGCCTTGCGGCAGCTCCATATCGAACAAGCCCGACGGCGAGCCGGGGGTCCCCGACGTGACTGTGTGGCCCACGGGAAGGGTCTCCCGGTTCTCCCAGGTGACCGTCATACCGGCGGGAACCGTGAGCGCGGTCGGCTCGAACTTGACGGACTCGGCGACGACGGTGTTCTCGCCCGCGGACGCCTCGCTTGCCGCGTCCTGGGTGGACGTCTCCGTCGCGGCCGGCTCGGTCTGGGCCGTGGTCTCGTCCTCGGCCGGCGGTGACCCGCCGCCACCTCCGCAGCCCACCGCCCCGAGTACGAGCAGGGCGAGCCCGGCAAGCAGCTTCCGGATGTCGGTCATTCCTCTGCCTCCTTTCACAAACGGAGCGCCTCGGGTGGCCCGAGGCGCTCCGCCGTGCGTGGGACTACGAGATTCCCTGCTGCTGGACGATCGTCGCGGCGAGCGGGTTCGCGATCTCGTGCATGTGGTTCGCGGCCGCCCGCAGGTTCGTGTAGGCGGCGGTGAGGTCACCAGCCTTCTGCGCGTCGATGGCGGACTTGAGGGTCGTGACGTGTTGGAGGATCAGCGGGGACGATGCGGACGCTGGTAGGCCCGTCACCTGCTCAAACGTGTTGGCCAGCGTGGTGACGTACTCCGTCAGCTCGGCCACCGCCGCGTCTGACGCGGCCGTGTCGTTCGCGGCGATGCCTTGCGTGTAGCGCACGACCATGTCGATGTGGGAGGCCCACAGTCCCCTGAACGCCTCTTGGACGTCGGGGTAGACGGAGCCGACCGCGGCCGCCAGGTCGTCGGTGTTCGCGCCGATGGCGCCGGCCGCCGCTTCGAAGCCAGCCGTGTTACCGCCCAGCGCGTTGCCTGTGGCGGTCCCGGCCAGCAGCACGTGCTCCTGGAGCAGGCCGTTCAGGCCGGCCTGCAGGTCCGCCGGGGTCCCTTCGACCGAGCCGGGGATGCCGTTTTGCGTGGCGATCGCGCCGGCCAGCGGCTTGGCGATCATGTCCATGTGCGCCATCGCGGTCCGTAGGTCGGTGAAGGCGCCTGCCGCGTCACCGGCCTGTTGCTTGTCGATCACGCTCTTAAGCGTGAGAACATGGTCGAGGATCAGCGGCTGTGAGGCGCTCGCGGGCAGCCCACCTGCCGTCACCTGGTCGAACGTATCCGCAAGTGTCTGCGAGTACGTCGTCAGCTCGGCGACCGCCGCATCGGCCGCGGCCGTATCACCGGCGGCGATGCCTTGCGTATAGCGGACGACCATGTCGATGTGGGAGTTCCAGAGGCCGAGGAACGTCTCCTGGAGCTCTGGCCCGTAGACGCTTCCTACGAGAGCGGCGATGTCCTCGGAGTTGCCTCCGAGCGCGGCGGCCGCCGCGTCGAAGCCGGCGGTGTCTCCGCCCAGCGCGGCACCGGTGGCGGTCGCCGCGAGGAACACGTGCTCGCGCAGCGCGTTGTTGATCGTCGCCCGTAGGGTGGCGGCGTCGAGCTCAGGGGCAGCGGGTTCCTCCGCCGCGGATTGGGTGTCGGTCTCTTGGGTGGTGCCTTGGGCAGGGGCCGTTGCTTCGTCCTCCGCCGGCGCTCCGCCGCCACAGGCGGCGAGCAGCATGAGGGCGGCCGTGGTCAGGGTCATGAGGCGCAGTCGGCGCAGTACTCGCGCCATCGCGCTTGGCATAGCGCTCTCCTTCGTCATTCGGGTCAGGTCAGGGGCGACAACACAAGACCCACAACGCAAGGGGCCCTGCTGCAGGAAGTTCGTCGCTCGTGTGATCAGGGATTGTTCGCGCGACGATCTTTGCGACGACCGTCGTAGGGCGAGCTGACGATCTTGCGACGCTACGCGGACCAGGTCCCGCTGCCCCGAAGGGCCACCGGTTCGCAAGCGTTGTTCTCGGAACCGGCGTGTCCACTCCCCGAACAGGGATTTAGGGGCAGATACGCCCCGAAATCCCTGTTCGGGGAACGCTGTCATGCCTCACGCGCTCGTCGGGCAGGGGCGAAGCCCCGTTAGTCCTTGGGTCTTCCAGCGGTGGGGCATCGAGGACGCATCCGTCGGCGATCTCGCGCTCACGTCCCTGTGCGATCCGTGCATCCAGATCTAGGCTCCCGGCAATGCGCGTCGTCTGTACCGCCGGCCACGTCGACCACGGGAAGTCCACGCTGGTGCGCGCGCTCACGGGAATGGAGCCCGACAGGTTCGCCGAGGAGCGCCGCCGCGGCCTCACCATCGATCTCGGGTTCGCGTGGACCCAGCTGCGTGCCACGACGGGCCCGCCGATCACGGTGGCGTTCGTCGACCTCCCCGGTCACGAGCGGTTCGTGGGAAACATGCTCGCCGGTGCTGGCCCGGTCGAGCTGGCACTGTTCGTCGTCGCCGCCGACGAGGGCTGGATGCCTCAGAGCCAGGAGCATCTCGACATCCTGGACCTTCTGGGTGTTCGCCATGGCCTCGTCGCGCTGACCAAGGCGGACACTGTCGACCAGGACACGCTCGAGATCGGCACCGAGCTGGTGCGTGAGCAACTCGCCGGCACCGCCTTCGCTGAGGTCGACATCGTCCCGGTCAGCGCGCTGGTGGGCGACGGTCTCGACGTGCTGGCCGACCGCCTCACCGCCGTGCTCACCGCTGCTCCCGACGCGCCGGATCGCGGCCGCCCACGCCTGTGGATCGATCGTTCGTTCTCGGTCAAGGGCGCGGGCACCGTGGTCACCGGGACGCTCGGTGGCGGCCAGCTGCGCATGGGGGACGAGGTCGCCGTGCTACCGGGGAGGCGCACCGCACGCGTACGAGGCCTGCAATCGTTACAGGCGGCGGTCGGCGAGGCGGCACCGGGAAGCCGGGTCGCCGTCAATGTAAGCGGGATCGACCGTACCGAGATCGCCCGGGGAGACGCGCTCGGCCTGCCTGGCCAATGGCGCGCCGTTCGCTCCCTGGACGCGTGGGTGCGCGCGCTGCCCGGCCAGGAGGTCGGACGTAAGGGCGCGTGGCACCTGCATGCCGGGTCCTCGGAGCGCCTCGCGAAGATCTACCCGTTGGCGGGGGAGAAGCTCGGGCCCGACGGGTTCGCCCGCGTGGTGCTCGACAATGCCGTCACAATCGAGGCCGGCGACCGCTTTGTGCTGAGGGAGGCGGGACGCCGCGCCACCGCGGGTGGTGGGGTCGTGTTGGACGCCGACCCGCCAGCTCGGTCTCGCGGTGGGGCGGCGCGGGAGTCTCGGCGCGATCAGCTCGCTGCCCGCCTAGTGGCGGTCCGAGCCGGGGATCGGGCGCGGCTTCTGGGTCTGCACGTCCGAGAGCGGGGTGGCGCCGTCGCCGCGCGCGCGGCAGCGGGGGTAGGGCTGGCGGTGGCTGACGCTCGCGAGGCCGCAGCACGGCACGGATTGCTCGCGTTAGGTCCGGTTTGGGTGCATCCCGAGTCCGCAGCTCATTGGACAAATGCGACGGTGGCCGCCCTCCGCGGCTACCACGAGGCTCACCCTGTCGACCGCGCCGCACCCAAGGATCTCGCGACTCGCGCCGCGGTGGGAGCGGGTTGTCCCGAGGCGTTGGCCGCGACGTTCCTTGACCTCCTCGTCCGCCGCGGCACGATTGTCGCCGAAGGGCCAGGCATGCGTACCCCCGCACATAGGGTGACACTCGACGAGGGTCAAACGGCCGCGCGGGAGACCCTGCTCGCCGCGTTGTCGAACGCGCCGTTCTCGCCGCCGACCTTGAGCGAGGCGGCACGGGCGGCGGGCGCGTCCCCGGCATTGGTCCGAGAGCTGGAAGCCGCGAAGGTGATCTGGCGCCTCACCCCCGATCTGGCGGTCACCGCCTCTGCCCTTGACCTCGCGGTCGTCCGCTTGCGGGCTGCCTACCAGGCTGAAGGTCCGCTCACCGCCGCGAGGGCAAAGGAGATCCTGGGCACCAGCCGGAAGTTCGCCCTCCCAATCCTCGAGGAGCTCGACCGCCAGGGCCACACCCGCCGCCGGGGAGACGTCCGCGAGGTCCGCTAGGGCCCGCTCGATATCGCCGCGCCAACGCCATCAGCGGATCGGACCGCGTGCTTGGGTTCTCGTCAGGTGCGGGCGTGGACGCGGGTGGCGAGGGCGGCCACTCCGGGCATGGCGGCCTGGCGGGGGGAGGCCATCAGGTCGGTAACCAGGCGGCGAGCGGCATTGCGGGTGCGGACCTCGCCGGGCGCGATGCGTTCGGCGGCCAGCAACGTTCGGTAAGCGCGGTCGGGTTTGTCCCACTGCGCGTAGGCCAAAGCAACGTCAACCAACAGGCGGGCCTGGCGCTCAGTAGTGGGGATGGCCGCCAACGGCAGGGTACGCGCGTGGGCGAGCGCGGTACCGGCATCGCCGAGGATGTACGCGGCGGATACGCGGTGGCTGACGATGTTGGCCACCAGCGCCTGGTGCCGACCACGGTCGTAAGGGAACCGGGCCGCCGTCGCTTCGGCCTCGGCTAGCAGGTCGCTGGCGCCGTCGCGGTCGCCGGCGCGTGCGGCAGCGTAGCCGGCCGAGCAGTGCAGCATCCCATACATCTCCAGGTGCTCGGGCCGGTCGCCCGAGGTATCGAGATGCGCCGCGGCGGCGAGAGTCAGGGTTTGGGCGCGATCGTAGAGCCCGGCGCGGCGAGCCACAGAGGCCACGAGACGCTCGGACTCTGCGAGCGTCAGCGCGTCCTCGGC
>JBOGED010000337.1:0-21081 GCA_050743625.1 Egibacteraceae bacterium
GAGGGCGAGGTCCTGCTCGGTGGCGCCTTTCGCGACCGCGGAGGCCGCCACGGCGCCGGATGGGCCGAGCAGCGGCAAGGTCGCATCGCTGTAGACCACGACCATCGCGGAAAACGGAGGCACTGCCTCGACCCGGTCGAGGTCGACAAGGAAGCGTCCCCCGACCTTCAAGCTGTTGCCGTCTGCTCGGCGAAGCCGGAAGCCAAGAGCGGTCGCCATGCCGCCCCCACCGTCCACGGTGGCGGTGCCCGCCACCCCTACCATGATCTCGCGGTGACCCTCGGCCGCGGCGGCGATCAGCTGACCGACCCCGTACGAGGTAGCGAGCAGCGGGTCCCGCTCGCCTAGAGCGAGCCGGGCGAGCCCGCACGCTTGAGCCGCCTCGACCAGTGCCCGCCCATCCGGCAGCGAGAGCCACTCCGCGTGGATGGCGCGGCCACGCGCGTCCGCGACCTCAATCTGTCGGCGTCTGGCCCCCTGCACGGCTGACTCGACAACCTCGATGGTGTCCTCGCCCCCGCTGGCCATTGGAACCAACGCGAGCTGATCCCCTGGCCGCTGGAGGCGCCAGCCCTGCGCCATTGCACGCGCCGCTTCGCTGGCGGAGAGGACACCGGCGAGCTGGCCTGGTGCGACCACGACCTTCATGCCATCTATGGGGTAGCCGGGTTCGCGAGTCGCGTGGCGTCGTCCAGCGAACCGCCGAGGGAGCTTCCCGTGTCGGCGACCCACTCACTGAGGTGGCTGAACCATCCGACGACATCCTGGACGCCGGGGAGGTCGAAACTCGGGCTCGTCCCGCCCGCCTCCACACGCCTCACAGCGTCAGGATCGCGCTGGCTCAGCGCAGTCTCAAGGGTCGCGACCCGACGATTCAGGGCATCGATGGACTGGTCACGCAACTGGATCTCCTGGCGGGCCTCGGCAAGCGCGGGCTCCGGACCGCCCTGCCCCAGCAGCAGCCCGGCGAGAAGCCCGACCAAGAGGGCGCCACCAGCCACGCCCCCGACGAGCTGGTTCGTCCAGTCAATGCTCGGCAGCCGCGATCGCTCGACGCGCAGCGTCGCTCTGCGGGTGGGGATGTAGTCCGTTAGATCCTTAGTGTCGTTTTCGTCCACCCCCTCACTGTACGCCGAGAAGAACGCTGCGGCGACGCCTAGGCCGCGCTGATAGCATGCCGATTAAGTAAGTGTAGATTTAACACTAACCATGAGGAGCACCGTATGAGCCGGGCCGCGAGCCTCCACGAGGCAGCCGCAACCACTCCGCTCTTCATGCTTGGGAGGCGAGCGGATCCGTACAGCGAGCGCGGGACCATCTGTCCGGGGATCGTCCCCGAGCCCTCCGATCCCACACTCGTCGAGCGGGCCCGAGCGGCGCGCGCCACCCTCGGCGACGACGTCTATGTCTTGGGACACCACTACCAAAGGGAGGAGGTCATCCAGTTCGCTGACGCGCGTGGCGACAGCTACAAGCTTGCCGGTGACGCCGCGGCCAACGGAGCACCGTACATCGTGTTCTGTGGCGTGCACTTCATGGCCGAGACCGCCGACCTTCTCACCCCTTCATACGTCCAGGTAGTGCTGCCTGATATGGCGGCCGGCTGCTCGATGGCGGACATGGCCGAGATCAGCCAGGTCGAAGGCGCGTGGCAAGACCTCCGCGAGGCTGGTTGCGGAGATCGCAAGGTCACGACCGTCCCGCTCACGTACATGAACTCCTCGGCGGCGATCAAGTCCTTCACCGGCCGCGCTGGTGGCGCGATCTGCACGTCGTCCAACGCCGAGAAGGCGATGAGATGGGCCTTCGGGCAAGGTGACCAGGTGCTGTTCCTTCCCGACCAGCATCTGGGTCGCAATACGGCCGTCCTGCGGCTCGGCTTGGAGCTGGGAGATTGTGTGGTGTACGACCCTCGCCTTCCGGGCGGAGGCCTCGAATCCGCGCAACTGCGAGCCGCGAAGGTGGTGCTGTGGAAGGGCCACTGCAGCGTCCACGGCACCTTTACCGGCACCCACGTGGATGTGGTTCGCGCCAAGGTGCCTGGCGTCAACGTTCTGGTGCATCCCGAGTGCCGCCACGAGGTGGTGCGTAAGGCCGATCTTGTCGGATCGACCGAGTTCATCATCAAGACGGTTCGCGACGCCCCTCCAGGGACGAAATGGGCGATCGGCACTGAGCTGAACCTGGTCGGCCGCCTCGCGCAAGAGCACCCTGACCAGCACATCATGTTCCTCAACGAGACCATCTGCTTCTGCGCGACCATGAACCGCATCGACCTTCCGCACCTGGTTTGGGCGATGGAGGAGCTGGTCGCCGGCCGTACCCCCAATCGCATCCAGGTCGACGGCGACACCGCGCGCTGGGCACGGGCGGCGCTGGATCGAATGCTCTCCTTGCCGGGAGGTTGAGGCAGGCGTACAACACCACCGGCGTGGCTAGGATGCAGGCCAACTAGTGGATACGCCGAGGAGACCGGTTGATGGCGGACACCTACGAGCTCGTCGTGTTGGGCGGCGGCACAGGCGGTTACTCATGCGCGCTTCGAGCGGCGGGGCTCGGCCTGAAGGTCGCGCTGGTAGAGAGGGGCAAGGTCGGCGGCACGTGCCTGCACCGGGGTTGCATCCCTACCAAGGCGTTCCTGCAGGCCGCGGAGGTCGCCGAGCATGCGCGCACGGCGAGCGAGTACGGGGTGAGGGCGACCTTCGATGGCGTCGACATCCGCGACCTTCTCGGCTACAAGGATCAGATCGTCACCGCCAACTGGAAGGGTCTCCACGCGACCCTGAAGGCGCGTGGCGTCGAGACCATCGCGGGAGGGGGCCGGCTGAAGGACGCCCGGACCCTCATCGTGAGCACCGAGGAGGGCGAGCGCACGATCACCGCATCGAGGGCGCTCGTGCTCGCCACCGGCTCCACCCCCCGCGCCCTGCCCGTCGAGGGCGCCGAGATCGACGGCGAGACGATCGTCACGAGCGACGACGTGATGACCCTCGACCGCGTGCCCTCCAGGCCCATCGTCCTCGGGGCCAGCGCGGTAGGCGTCGAGTTCGCCACGGTCTGGCATGGGTGGGGCGCCGAGAAGGTCACCCTGATCGAGGCGCTGGACGCGCTCGTGCCCCGCGAGGACGCGGATACGTCGAAGGTCCTGGCCCGAGCGTTCAAGCGGGCGGGGATCGACGTGCTGACCGGCGCGAAGATCACGAAGGTCGAGAAGGGAGACGGCCAGGTCCGGGTATCGACGGAGGACGGCAAGTCGTTCGAGGGGGACCTGCTGATGGTCGCGACCGGGCGGCGCCCCGTGTCGGAGGACATGGGGTTCGAGGACGCTGGCGTGTCGCTGGAGGGGGGGTTCGTGACGGTCGACGAGCTGTGCCGCACCGGTGTCTCATGGGACGGCGGCGCGCAGTACGCGGTGGGGGACGTGATCCCGACGCTCGGCCTGGCGCACGCGTCCTTCCAGGAGGGGTTCCTGGTCGCGGAGCACGTGGCCGGGCTACGGGTACGGCCGATCGACTATCTGGGAATTCCTCGGGTCTACTACTCGCACCCTGAGATCGGCGCGGTCGGCTATACCGAACAGCAGCTACGGGAAGAGGGCATCGAGTACGACACCGCGACGCACCCGTTCAGCCACAACGCGCGGGCGATGATGATGCGTGGCACGGGCCAGGTGAAGGTCCTCGCAGCCAAGGGCAACGGTCCGGTGCTCGGAATCCATGTCATCGGTCCCCACGCCACGGATCTCATCGCAGAGGGCCAACTGATCTACAACTGGGAGGCCCTCCCCACCGATGTCGCCGAATTCATCCATCCCCACCCGACGCTGACCGAGGCGATCGGCGAGGCACACCTCGCCTTGGCCGGCAAGCCGCTCCACGGATAGCGGTTGGAGGAGGGCAAGACAAGAATGGCCGAACGCCGCCGACCGCGACGCAACGCCCCCGAGATGGACGCGGAGGCAGGGCGGCGCAACCGCCGCCGCCGGGGAGGCCCCATCGCCCCCCAACGGCGACGCCGCGGGCCGGACGCGTCGGGAACGGAACACACGAGCCTTGACCAGGCCGGAAGGAGCGCAGTCGTGGCTACGGAGGTCACCCTCCCAGAACTCGGTGAGAGCGTCACCGAGGGGACCATCACCGCCTGGCTCGTCGAGATTGGCGAGCAAGTCGAGGCTGACCAGCCGCTGTTCGAGCTGAGCTCGGACAAGATCGATACCGAGGTCCCCGCCCCCGTTGGCGGGATACTCAAGGAGATCAAGGTCGACGTCGACGAGACCGTCGATGTCGGGACCGTCGTCGCGATCATCGGCGACCCCGATGACGGAGACACGGCCGGCCGCGGCGACGCGGCGGAGGCCGAAGAGCCTGAGGCCGCCGAGGAGCCCGAGCCGGAGGCCGCCGAGGCCGAGGAACCTGAGGCCGAAGTCGAGGAGCCTGAGGCGGTCGAGGAGGAGCCTGAGGCCGAAATCGAAGAGCCCGCAGCGGAAGAGGAGCCCGCAGCGGAAGAGGAGCCCGAGGCCGATGAGGTCGCGACTCCGACCGACAAGCGCACCGAGAGGATGGCCGAGCCGGGAGGCGACGGAGAGGCTGCTGCGGTGCCCATGTCGCCGCTGGTACGACGTATGGTCACCGAGCACGATCTCGACGTCTCGAGGATCTCCAGGTCCGGGAAGGGCGGGAGGATCACACGGCAAGACGTCGAGGTCGCGCTGTCGGAACAGGAGCCCGAGCCAGCGGCTGCTCCCAAGCCAACGCGCCCGACCGCCTCAGCCCCAACCCCACGGAAGCAGGCGGCCAAGACCGGCGAGCGCGCCCGCGTCGAGGACCTGTCGCGGATCCGCCGGCGGATCGCCGCGAAGATGATGGAGTCGATGCAGTCCTCGGCGCAGTTGACGACGGTACAAGAGGCCGACGTCACCGCGATCATGCGGCTGCGCGCGCGTGTGAAGGACGAGTTCCGCTCACGCGAGGGGGTCTCGCTCTCACCGTTCGTCTTTATGTGCCACGCCGCGGTACTCGCGATCCGCAACCATCCCACCATCAACGCGCAGGCCGACTGGGAGGCCGGAAAGGTCACGTACCACGACTACGTGAACCTCGGGATCGCGGTCGATACGGAGAAGGGCCTGATCGTCCCGAACATCAAGGGCGCCGACGACCTCTCCCTCGCTGGCCTCGCAAGAGCAATCTCACGCGCGGCCAGCAAGGCGCGGGGGGTAGCCGAAGGCGGCGACCGGCTGGAGATCACGGACCTGGAGGGCGGCACCTTCACGATGACGAACACCGGCAGCCGGGGAGTCCTCATCGACACGCCCATCCTCAACTACCCCGAGGTGGCAATCGTCGCGACAGGCGCCGTGAAGAAGCGGCCCATGGTCGTCGAGGACAGCGCCGGCCCCGCGATCGCGGTGCGGGACATGGTGTACCTCTGCCTGACGTACGACCACCGGCTCATCGACGGCGCCGACGCCGCCCGCTTTGTCACCGCGGTCAAAGACGTCATGGAGACCCACGACTGGACCGCCGAGCTCGGGAACTGAGGGAGGCCCCCTGACTTCGTTCCTGCCGCGAACCCCTGCACTGAGATGAGAATCGGCTACATGTCGCCCGGTTTGCCGGATTTTTCACCTTCGGAAGGGACGCGCGTGCCGCCCCTTCCTGCACTGTGCAGCCCAGTGCCCGCACGACGCCCGGTTTGCTGGATTCTCATCATCCGGGGTGACGGCGCCAGCCGGCATGAGCTGCTGTGCAGAGTTAGTGGCCGCGCGAATAGGCCAGTCCTGACCACGTGCCGGGAAGGCGCAGTTTTCCTCCGCATACGCAGGATTGTTGCGTCCTCCGGCGGGCGCGCTGGTTTTGACCTGCAGCTTTCCTCCGTATCCGGAGGAAAACTGCAGTGTGACCCGTTACCTCACGCCCGGCTCGCGCGCTGATGGCGAGATACCTATCCGCGCGAGCTCTTAGTCCGGAATTCCGGACTAACTCTGCACTGTGCGGTACCTAGGTGCACATGCTGTCGGTTTGGGCGGGAGAGGTCGTGTACGAGGAGGCGTGGCGATGGCAGCGCCTGCTGGCCGCGGCACGGGACGCCGACGCGATCGACGACGTCCTGCTCACCCTCAGCCACGACCCGGTCTACACCGCGGGACGCCACGCTGACCTCGCGCGCAATCTCCTCGGCACCCGTCCGGACATCCGCGTCGTGGAGGTCGACCGCGGCGGGGACGTGACCTACCACGGGCCCGGCCAGCTCGTGGCCTACCCGATCATCCGGCTTTCCCAGCCGCGCGGCGTCCGCGCCTACGTATCCGCGCTGGAGGAGGCGTGCGTGCGCACCGCCGCGTCCTTCGGGATCGAGGCCCGTCCCATACAAGGACGGGCAGGGGTGTGGGTCGGAGACGACAAGCTCGCCGCGATCGGCGTGCGCGTCCGCCGCGCGATTACCACTCATGGGCTGGCGCTCAACGTCACTACCGACCTCGACGGGTTCGCCGGCATCGTGCCCTGCGGCATCGCGGACGCCGACGTGTGCTCACTCGCGTCGCTCGGCGTCGACACGACCCTGGAGGAGGCGCGCCGCCGCCTCGTCGCCCACCTCGGCGACACCCTGGCCCGCCCCATCCACCCCGCCACCCCCGCCGACCTCGGCCTGGCCATGTCTGCACGCTGCCGTTAGCACACGGTCAAGGTGGCGAGCGGCGTCTGGCGATCCACGTCGCGGCCAGTGTGACATCGCGCGTATTTCATTCGATCCACAGAGCGAACCCTTCGCGGTCCGCGCCCCACGAGCCTAGCGGGCGGAGCGAGCCGCCGATGGTTGAGCGCGGGTCCCAGATCACCGCCCACAATTGGCCGCACCCCACCCGTGGGCAGCGAGCCGTCCGCTCCCCTCGAGCCGCGGGCTCCACGGTCGGCCATATGACTGGCCGCAGGTGGCATGGTGTGAAGGACACCCACTCCTCATCGTCCAGCAGTACCGGGGCGGCGTAGTAGCCGTCGCCCAAGTCCTGCGCCTCCTGCGAAGAGGGGACAAGAATGTGGAACGTGGTAGGCGTGGTCATCGATAGCTCACCGTCTGCGCCAAGGACGCCGACCAGCTGGAATGCCTTATCCAAGCTGTCGAGTACCGGGCGGCCGGCTACGCCGGTGTTCAGGGTTGGATCGACTCCTCGCGGGACGCCCTCCGCACCGACGCAGCTCGACGCATCGCCGACCAGGCGCTGCGTGGTTCGCAACTGGCTTGGCGCGAACGATAAGCGGAGGTCGACGGGTTCCCGACCTGCGGTAACGGCGCTCCCCCACCGCCCCGAGCAGGCACCAAGCAGCTCCGTCGCGCAAAACTCAGTCCGGCGGAGCCGCCGACGGACCGGCCGCATCCCCGGATGGGCCGCAGAGCGTCTTCACCTTCCCCCACCCGGGCGCCCAGGCCCGCTGTGAGGCCGTGCGACCTCGCATGGTCGCCGGACGGCCGCCTGATCGCCTCGGCCTCCTAACGTCAGCTCGGGACGACTTCTTGATGAATGCGGACATGTTCGGAGTCCGCCAGATAACCGACTCCTTGCTCGAGCACCAACCCGCCTCGGCCATCCCACTCACCTGTCGTCGACCGCTTCAACCGACCCGGCCGCGCCATCGTCGAACGGATGGCGTGGGGCTTGGTCCGACGGAGTGTGGCGTGCGATCGTGCCGCGCATGGATCACGGCCTCGGGATCGCCGAGCAACTACGCCGCGTGGGGCATCGGTTCGCGCAAGGCGCGCTTCACCATTACCTGTACCTGGATCACCATCCATTCGAGTTCACCTCCAACGCCGGGCTCACGGTGGAGTTCCTTGCCAAAGCGATCGTCGCGGCCGACAAGCCCGACAAGATTTTTGAGAAGCCACTGACTGAAAGCGAGCGCGACGTGCTGGCCGCGCCGTCAGCCGGCCGCCGCCGGTTGACAGGCGACGAGACAAAGAGGGCGCGTGAGTCGCTCGCCGCGAAGCACACGATCAAGGCACGTCCAGCCCTCGACGAAGCCCGAAAGCTAGTGGAAGATCGGGGTATCACGCTCGACACAGAAGGAGCGAAGCGCCTACTCCAGGCAAGGAACGCCGTCCTTCACCTGGGCGATAAGCCGATCGAGCCGATCGAAGACCTCGCCCGGATCTTCGTCCCGCTGGCTGAGCAGCTCTGGGCAGCGCTCGCTCGCGACCCAACCGAGCTGTGGGGCGACCTGGCGGAGGCGGTCGCTGGAGTGGGCAAGGACTGGGACTACCCCCATTGGGATGCGACCCGACGGATCGCCCAGGCCCGAAACCGGTGGTCCGAACTCGGCGTGACTGCCATGAACCGTCGCAGCCATCTTGTCGGGCGAAGCGCGGACGCTCGATGCCCGGCCTGTGGCTTCGACGCGCATCGCTCGATCCAGCCGCCCGGCTCCGCACCGGAGGGTCTCGTAACGCGCCCGAGCGGGCCAACGAGCCGGTGTGCGTGCTCGACTGCCTCGCCTGTGGCCTCGTCCTCTACGGGGAGGATCAGCTCCGTGCAGCGGGCGTGCCCGCTCCCCATAAGGCTGCCTGCCAGCTCCAGACGAGAAGTAGGGTGGACGAGTGATGCCGTTGCGTGAAGCGCGTGGCTGTGACGGATGAGCCTTGTATTGGTGACAATCTGCGGTGCTGGCGGCGGCGGCGGCGGTTACAGCCAAGATGAGCTGGCCGCAGTGCGGGATAGAGCGTCAGTGTGGGCCGGAAGCTGGAGCAAGACGATGAGACGGCAGAGCAACGCTCGGGCGTCCGGTTAGAGTTTAGGGTCGCTGTACAAGCTGGAGCGAGCGCTCGAGGCCAGGCCCGCCCAATTTGGACGCGGTCCTGCTCGTAACGATCCCGGCTTGCTCGGCACGAGCGATCTCCCGAGCTATGGTCGGCGGGGACGTCCTACGTGGCTGGCGAGATCGCTGAGGGAGAACTCGCGGTCAGGATAAAGTAGGACCAGCGTCAGCAGCCGACCTTGCGTCCTGGATCGCAGCAGCGGCAGGAGCGGTGGAGGGCCAACTTTCATAAACTGAACGTTAGCTAACGTGTTATGAAAGTCAGTGGACCGGTTCCCCGGGGTCTACGAGGCGGCTACCGCTCGATCGACGTGAGTTGCTCACGCATGCCGTACGCGCCAACGGTGATCATGGCGTCGATCAGGTCGAGGCAGCGACGCCTGAGGTCGGGGTCGTCCGCGTGTAGAGGCGGAGCAGGACAGCGAAGGCTTGATGCGCCTCAGCGGTCGCGTGCGTCGCGATATCGCCCTCCTCGTCGCCGCGCGCATCGAGCCACCGTTCGCACAGCATCAGAGCGGTGTCAGGCAACTGGCTGCAGGACGTCTCGAGCATCTGGAAGAGCGTCGTGACCTTGTCCTTGGCTGCTGGGCTGTCCGCGTACGCCTGGAACAGACCTCGGTACAGCGGGAGCCGGGTATCACTCAGCTTCCAAAGCGCCCTGGCCTTCGCTAGCGGTCAGATCCAGATGCATCGATTTCTCGGCGAGTTCGGCGAGGACACGGCGCGCGTCATTGGGATGGCCGCGTACCAGCACCTGGAGCCGGACAGTCACCAGGTCTTCGAGCAGAGGCTCGCTGATCGTCTCGACGGAGACGAGCTGGAGCAACCCGTACACGGCCTCATTGTCGGTCTCGGTCCACTCGTGCGTGCAGTAGTCGAACTCTCGATCCCTGCCTCCCTTCAGGTCCTCCGCCAAGAATTCCTCGAAGGACAACCGCCGGGAGTCATGCGCAAGGTCACGTAGCCGCTCGGCGGCCACCTGTGAGACGAAGACGCAGCGCTCACCCGATCTCAACCTCTGCTCAAAATGGCGAAGAACCCCCTCCTTCGCCAACGCCGCGACCGTCCAGAAATCAGATGTACGCTGCCGCTTGGCCTGGTGCCACTCGACCCCTCAGGAGTGTCGAGCCGGAACTCGGCTCCTTCCCCTGCGGCGCCCGGGAACTCGATGCGGAGACGCTCAGCCGTCCCTTCCAGGACACGCAGCATCTGGAGCACCGTCCAGCCGCGCTCGTACCGTACGCCGACCTTGGCGGCAGGGCCTCCTGGTAATGGCATCACGAAACTCCCGGATCACGACCAGCAGCCTACTCGCCCGCGTGTGAAGGCCTGAAGCCAGCCTTGTAGTCAACCTGGGCACGATCAAACGCGGCCTCGAACGGCGCCCTATCCGTCATACTTCGCAGCCTCACCGTCTAGAGGGGAGGGCTTATGCGCCGCTCGTTGCACCCGCTCGTGGCTGTCCTGCTCATGTTGGCGGCCGGCTGCAACGCCGCTCCCCCGCCACCGCCTTCTGAGCGGGAGCAAGCGCCGAGCAGCGCCGCCGAGCAAGAGCTCGGGCCCGTGGAGCTGCCGACGGATGACGACCGGATCGTGTTCACGTCGGATCGGGACGGGAACTTCGACGTCTACGTGATGAACGGGGACGGCAGCGACGTCACCAACCTCACCCGCAGGGAGGAGGGAGACGCGAGCTACCCGGTCTACTCGCCGGACGGCGAGTTGGTCGCGTTCACGGGAGACTTCGAGGGTCAGGGCGTCTATGTGATGAGCGCCGACGGCACCGGTATGCGCAAGGTCTTTGGCGGTGAGGGTCTGTTGGAGAATCCGGACTGGTCCCCGGACGGGTCGCAGCTCGTCTTCACCTACACCGACCCTGGCGCGCAGGCCCCCGCCGTGTCGATCGTCGAGCTTGACGGTTCGGGCCTGCGCGTGCTGTTCGACCAACCGAGAGGCTCGTGCGATCCGGCCTGGTCGCCAGACGGGCGCCTGATCGCCTTCGCCTCTTGCGTCGGCTCAGGCGACGACTTGTACGTGATGAACGCCGACGGGTCGGGAGCCCGCCAGCTCACCGATACCCCCTTGTTCGAGTATCAGCCTGTCTGGTCTCCGGACGGCGAAGAGCTGGTCTTCGCTCGGGGAGGGCTCGATGACCTCGACCTGTTCGTCATGAGCTTGGACGGCTCGAACACACGCCAGCTCGTCGACAGGCCAGGAAGTGACCAGCAACCCGCCTGGTCTCCGGATGGGGAGCTGATCGTGTTCGCCGCGGGAGCGGCTGGCCAGAGCAGCGTCTTCGTGGTCAGCGCCGAGGGCGGCGAGCCGCGGGACGTCACGCCCGATGGCGGCGGCGACACGCCGTCCTGGGTCCCCTCAGCCGAATAGACTCGCCGGGTGACATTGATCATCCCGGAGGGCGCGACCCGGCTGACCGTAGTCGGGGTCCCCTCGATCGCGCAACGCAAGCCGCCGTGGTTGAAGCATCGGGTGCCAATGGCGGGGCCCAACTACCGGGCGCTGAAGCAAACGATGCGAGGCTTGCGGCTCAACACGGTCTGTGAGGAAGCCGCCTGCCCGAACATCCACGAGTGTTGGGAGGACCGCGAGGCGAGCTTTCTGATCGGGGGCCACGACTGCACGCGCCGCTGCGGGTTCTGCAACATCGCGACCGGCAAACCGGCGGGCTACGACACCGACGAACCTCGCCGCGTTGCCGAGGCGATCGCGGCCATGGGCCTCGACTTCGCGGTGGTCACTGGAGTGGCGCGGGACGACCTTGCGGACGGCGGAGCGTGGTTGTTCGCCGAGACGCTCCGGCAGGTCAAGGCCCGCATCCCCACCTGCGGCGTCGAGCTGCTGATCCCCGACTTCCGCAGCGACCTCGACGCGCTGCGCCAGGTCACGGAGGCCGCTCCAGAGGTCTTGTCACACAACCTTGAGACTGTCCGGCGCCTCTTCCGCCACATCCGCCCCGCGTTCACCTATGACGGCAGTCTCGGTCTTCTCGAGCGGGCACGCGCGTGGCTGCCGCAACATTGCGCGACGAAGTCCAACGTGATCCTGGGCATGGGTGAGACCGAGCATGAGGTCCTCGAGGGGATGCGGGACCTGCGCGCCGTGGGGGTACAGATCCTCACGATCGGCCAATACCTTCAGCCGACGCACCGCCACCTCGCGCTGCAACGCTACGTCGCACCTGATGAGTTCATCCGATACGCCGAGTACGGGCGCGAGCTGGGCTTCGACCATGTCGAGGCGGGTCCCCTCGTGCGCTCCTCGTACCGCGCCGGCCGCCAAGCGCAAGACGCGGGCGTGTGGCGAAGGCCAGGTTTGGCTGACCCGTCGACGCCGGTAGGCTCGACCGGTCATGAGCTTTCCTCTTAGCCTTCTCGCTCAGGCCGCCGATCCCTCCTGCGGGGACAGCGGCTCACAATCGATCTGCGAGCTCATCTCTCGCCTCGGTTTCTCCGGGGTCGCACCCCTTGCCGGCAACGTGATCCCCGCCGCGCTGAGCGTCCTGCTGATCCTCGTCGTCGCGTTCGTGGCGAACCGGCTCATCCGCCGGTTGATCCGCAGGTTCGTGCGGGACGTGAGGGAGCAGGGACTCGCGAAGCTTGGGGCGCTACGGCTCGGCCCGCTCGCCCGCACCGGACCGATCGACCTGGCGCGGACCACGATGCGAACCGAGACGGTCGGGACCGTGTTGCGTAGCGTCTCGACGGTCGTCATCTACACGATCGCCGGCGTGCTCGCCCTCAATGAGCTGGGGTTGCAGATCGGCCCGCTCATCGCCGGAGCGGGCATCGTCGGGGTCGCGCTGGGCTTCGGCGCCCAGAGCCTGGTAAAGGACTTCCTGTCAGGCATCTTCATCCTCTTGGAGGATCAGTACGGCGTCGGCGACGTGGTCGACCTAGGCGAGGGGGAGACGCCGGTGACGGGCGTCGTGGAGTCAGTGACCTTGCGGGTCACACGGCTGCGTGACGTGATGGGCACCGTCTGGTACATCCCCAACGGCGAGATCCGCGCCGTGGGGAACAAGAGCCATCAATGGGCCCGATCCCTTATCGACGTCGGCGTTGCCTACGACACGGACATCCGGCACGCCGAGGCCGTGATCCAGCGGGTGGCCGAGAGCGTGTGGTCCGTGCAGCCCTGGTCGTCGATGATTCTGGAGAAGCCCGAGGTGTGGGGCGTGGAGGACCTCGGGCCCAGCGAGGTGGTGATCCGATTGGTCGTCAAGACTGAGCCGGCTCGCCAGTTCGAGGTCAACCGAGAGCTGCGCGCGCGGATCAAAGAGGCCTTCGACCAAGAGGGGATCGAGATCCCCTTTCCCCAAACCACCGTATGGCACCGCCACGAGGATGAGCGGAACGGAGCCGTGGCCGAGAAGCCTTCGCGCCCGAAGAGTCGCCGCCCGACGCGGTGAGGCCTACGCGGGGTCACCCACGCCCTGGTCGCAGGGGGCGCCAGGCTCGGGTGTTTGCGGACCATTCGCGAACTCGTCGACGAAGGATGCCAGCTGCGGGTCCGCCGCACTCTCGACCTGCAGTTGCTTCCCCCACGCCGAGGCCACGACGGGAGCGGGCAGGCCCTGGTAGGGAGTGACGAGGACGTAGGGCTGCGCAGCGAGCGACTGGAGCGTCTCGACCTGATCCGCGGGAAGGTCGGGGGCGTAGGTGATCCAGACCGCGCCGTGCTCCATCGAGTGGACGGCGGTCTCCTTGGGAACCAGCTCGTCGTAGAACCCGCAGTTCTGCCAGACGGGGTTGTGCGGGCCCCCAACGGGTGGGTCCTGCGGGTAGTCGATGTTGCCCTCGACGTGGTCACGGCTGGTGACCTCGAACGTCTGGACGCCCTCGACACGGGGAGCGGCGCCAGTGCCCGCGCAGCTGGCCGCCGTCAAGGCAAGGAGCGCGGCGACTCGCATCACTCTTGGCAAGCGCATCTGCGTTCGGCCTCCTTCGCCGCCCGCGGCTTTCCGGGCTTCGATGCAAGGATCAATCCGGGCTTTTCACCATACACCCGTCTGTGAGTAGTCTCCAGGCGTAACAGAGCGGAAACGCGAGAGCAATAATCGGGTCACCGCCCAGGCGTACTCTCGTGGTCAGACGACGAGGGCGGCGGCGAGGGCCCCGATGCGTCGACAGCATCGAGGCCCAAATCCCCAGCTCCTGCTGGGGGCCAAGGCGAGGGACCGACGACACACAAAGGAGCAGCGTTGGGGAGCTCACCAGACGACGTCCTGTCGAAGATCAGGGATGGAGGGATTGAGTTCGTCGATCTCCGTTTTTGCGACCTTCCGGGTCTTATGCAACATTTTACTGTTCCCGCTCATGAGCTAAGCTCGGACGTCTTTACCGAGGGCCTCGGCTTCGACGGCTCGTCGATCCGCGGGTTCCAAGAGATCCAGGAGTCAGACATGCTCCTGATCCCGGATCCCGGCACCGCGGTCGTCGACCCCTTCCGGCAACATCCGACTCTCAACATCAACTGCTTCGTCCAGGACCCCGTGACCGGCGAGTCCTATACTCGTGACCCTCGTTACATCGCGGCGAAGGCCGAACAGTACCTCACCGGCACCGGCGTCGCGGACACGGCCTACTTCGGGCCTGAGGCCGAGTTTTACATCTTGGACGACGTACGCTTCGACACCACCCAGAACTCGTCGTACTACTTCCTCGACTCGATCGAAGGGCAATGGAACTCGGGTAGCGCCGTAGGGCAGAACCTCGGCTATAAGCCACGGTACAAAGAGGGCTACTTCCCCGTCCCGCCGATGGACCACTTCCAAGACCTGCGCTCGGAGATGGTAGCCCAGCTCGAGCGCGCCGGGGTGGCCATCGAGCTGCAACATCACGAGGTCGGTACGGCCGGTCAAGCCGAGATCGACATGCGGTTTGACACATTGCTGGTTATGGCCGACAAGTTGATGCTCTACAAGTACATCATCAAGAACGTGGCAAGAAATAATATGAAAACCGTCACGTTCATGCCAAAACCGATCTTCCAAGACAACGGCTCGGGTATGCACGTCCACCAGTCACTCTGGGCTGGCGACGAGCCGCTGTTCTTCGACGAGCAGGGCTATGCCCAAGTGTCGGACATCGGTCGCTGGTACATCGGCGGGTTGCTCACGCACGCCCCCTCGCTGTGCGCGTTCACGAACCCGACGACGAACAGCTATCGCCGCTTGGTGCCAGGCTACGAGGCGCCGATCAACCTCGTCTACAGCCAGCGAAATCGCTCAGCCTGCTGCCGTATCCCGCTGTACTCGAACTCACCCAAGGCGAAGCGCGTCGAGTTCCGCGTCCCGGACCCGTCGTGCAATCCCTATCTCGCCTTTAGCGCCATGCTGATGGCAGGCCTCGACGGGATCAAGAACAAGACCGAACCCCCAGACCCCGTCGACAAAGACATCTACGATCTGCCACCCGAGGAGCTCCAAAACCTCCCAACTGTCCCCGCCAGCCTCGAGGAGGCGCTCAGCGCGCTGTCGGATGACCACGAGTACCTGCTCGAGGGCGGCGTCTTCACGCCAGACGTCATCGACACCTGGATCGCGTACAAGATGGACCACGAGGTGTCTGCCATCCGCCTCCGCCCCCACCCACACGAATTCCACCTCTATTACGACATCTAAGTGGCCGAGGCTCTGACCTGTGGGTTCATCCCTCGCGGCACTCTCGAGTCCGCACTGAGCCCGCACGAGGACCGAGCGCAAGATCCACAGCGCGACGTGCTCGGTCCTCACTGTGCGGCATCAAGTGCGTGTACACACGAAGCGTGAAGCCAGGGTCCGAGTGACCGAGATAGTCAGCGAGCGCCCTGATGCTCTCCCCCGCGTCCAGGAGCACGCTCGCGTAGTAGTGCCGTAGCGCATGCATCCCGTTCGCTCTTGTCGGCTCGACCCCAGCTGCTTGCAGCGCCCGTTTCCACACGTATGGGTTGTAGTGGGTGCGGTTCAGCGCCTTGCGTTCGCGGGTGCTGAATATCAGCCTCACCGACAGCGGTTCGCCTTCCGGCGTCTCCAAGGCAGTACCACCTCGAGCGGTGGGTACTTCGTGATGTGTGCCGACAGCTCGATGGCCACCGACTCGGCCAGCGGCACGTCACGTATCTTCCCTCCCTTCGGTGGGGCGAACACCAGCCGCGAGTTGATGATCTTCACCTGTCGTCGAACGTGGACCCAGCCGCGAAGAAAGTCGATGTCCTCGACTGCGAGCCCGAAGACTTCACCCTGACGGAGCCCTGCGCCAGCGGCTATGACTGCTGTGGCCCGGTAGCGAGTAGGCAGCGCGTCTGCGACTGCCACCACACGTTCTGCTGGCCATGGCTGGACTCGTCCACCACCAAGCGCTGGCGCCTTCACGGCTCGCCGGGAACCTTGACCTCGTGACTTCCAGCTGGCTTGCGCCTTGCGTCCGTTCCCGCACATCATTGAGTGTCCGGCGGAGGTAGCCGAGTTCTTGCTCCGTCTCCGCCAGTAGCGCCTGGAGGGCACGAAGGCTCTCGATAGGGTCGTCGGCCAGGGTGCGGTTCCACCGGATGCCTCCTGGCCCAATGCGGTTGCCCGCGTGGTGGGCAAGATCGTCTGCCCACTGCACCAGACGCGTCCCAGTGATCAACAGCAGCTGATGCTCCTCCTCGCTGATCTCCCGCGAGCGGACGAGCCGGCCGGCTGGGCGAAGCTTCACGACACCCTCCACTCCAGGTGCGAGTCTGACGACAGCAAGGCTGCCGACCCGGTAGCGACGCTCACCGTGCCAGCACACACAGGGTGCCGCCTGCCAACTTCGCCCTGTACTGATAGCGGTTGTCATATGGTTGTCGCTGAGATGTCAGAAACCGCGATCATGCGGACCGTTTCGAGTGCTTGATGACGGGGATCTGTATGCCGACTGGGATACCTATTGACGGCAACGTCCTTCGCCGCCTGCGTGAGGATCGGCTGTGGTCCCAAGAAGATCTCGCTGCCCGTGCCCGCCACTTCGCAGCGGATGAGAACGACCTGCAATGCGGATTGGACAAGATCACGATCACCAAGTACGAAAGGGGTGCCCGTCCCCGCATCGGGTGGCGCAACCTGCGTTATCTCGTCGGTGCGCTGCGTCCCACCCTCGCCGACCTCACGATGTTGCTGGGCGGCAATCCCCCACCCGGGCTGACAGACTTGACGCTGGATCTCAAGGAGGACAGTACGGACCGCCGCCATACCCTGAAAGCCGGCTTGACCGCGATCGGGCAGCTTCTCTTGCCCAAGATCTCTGGCTACTCGCTGCCTCCTGTCGAGGAACTCACCGCAGTCACCCACCAGTACCGCCGATGGGATCAGCATTTCCCGTATGGAAACTTGCCGACCCTGTGACCAACCACCTGCGGTTCCTCGACGGCCTCTACCGTGACGCCCCGGTCTCTTCCTACCGCCGAGATCTGGCGGCAGCGGTCAGCGAGGCTGCCGGGCTCGCCGCGTGGCTCGCGATGGACATGGACGACGCACCTGGTGCGCAACGCCACTACCACGATGCGATCCGCGCCGCCGACGCCGTTCAACGCGCGGGATCAGACACCCCTGTCTGGCCATGGCTGTACCCCTTCAGCGCGCACAAGCTGGCCGCCTTCAGCGGATCGTGCCATCTCCGCCTCGGTCGAGCTGCCGATGCGCACGCAGCCTTCAACGAGGCGCTCCGCTTCCGACCCGCCGGCACCCGAGACCGCGCCACGGTTCTCATCGACCTCACCGCCACACACTTGACCAGCACCAAGCCCGACGTGGACGAGGTCTGTCAACTCCTCATCGAAGCGGGCGGGATCGCGGCTTCCACAGGCTCGGCGCGCATGTGGCGCGAGATCCGTGACGGGCGCACCCAACTACGACCCTTCCGCTCGAGCCGCGCCTGCAGGACCTCGACGACTTCCTTGCGTCACTGGGGCGCTGAAGCCCCGAAGACTCGCATCGGCGTCACCGGCCATCGCGGGCTCCCGCAGGAGACAAAGCAGCGTGTCGACGAGTTCCCCGCGGAGCCCTCGAGGAATCGAGCGACGGGAACCTTGTGGGCATCTCCTGCCTGGCAGATGGCGCCGCTCGCGCGGTCCTTGACCTCGGAGGCAAACTCGAGGTCGTAGTCCCCGCCTGGCAGTATCGCGACAGCCTCGACCTTCCCGGCGAACGCGAGGCCTACGACCAGCTGTTCGCCAAGGCCTGGCATGTGGTCCGGCTCCCCTTCGAGGAATCCACCGAAGGATCGCACCTGACCGCCGGCCAGCGCATCGTCGACACCAGCGATCTCCTCATCGCCGTCTGGGACGGCCAGCCCGCACGCGGGCCGGGCGGCACCGCAGACATCGTCGCCTACGCACGCCAAAAGGGCGTGCCCACCCGAGTCATCTGGCCCGAAGGCACGAAACGGTAGAGCACATCAGCCTGCTGGCACCTCGTACACGAGGACGTGCCGGTCTCCCGCCAGCACGAAATCGCTGACCTCCAACGCCCGCCCGGCCGTGTCGTACAGCGTGCGCAGCAGCCGCACCACCGGAACGCCCGCGCTCATCCGCAGCTGCCGCACTTCCTCCGGGGTGGGCATGCGGAACGTCAACTCCTCCACGAACCGTTTCGGCTCGTAACCGAGGTCTTGCTCGAACAGCGCATGCACGCCACCGCGGATCTTTCCGAAGCGCTCAAGGGCCGTCCCTTGCGCCAGGTCCAACGGGAAGTAGCCGTCGGCCAGCCGCACGGGCTCCCCGTCCACAGACAGCAGATGGCGGCGCAGGACCACCTGCTCGCCCGGGTCGAGGCCCAGCCGGTCGACGACCTCCTGTGGTGGATCGACGACCTCGACGCGGAGGAGCTGCTGGTCGGCCTGCGCCCCCTGCTCGGCCGCCTCCCGTTTCGCTTTCGAGTACCGCGACGAGCTCAGACGCTGCAGCGGTCGCTGTGCCCGCACGAACGTCCCCCGACCATGCTCGGTCACCACCAGCCCTTCCACCCGTAGCAGCGCGACCGCGTTCCGCACGCTGTTGCGCGACACCCCATACCGCGCCATCAGCTCCGTCTCCGACGCCAGCAGCGCTCCCTCCGCCAACTCCCCACCCCGGATCGCCTCCCGCAAGGCGTCCGCCACCTGTTTGTACACCGGCCGATCGCTCGCCCGATCCAGGCTCATCACGATCCCATTCCCTCGTCACCTCATGCCTACCTCTGCCCATGAGCTTACCTTCATCAGATCCGAGCCATACCGGACAGCCGCGAGTCCGCGCGGCTTCAGGCATTCGGCGGAGTCTCTGTATCTCCGCTTCACGCTTCAAAAGCAAAGAGTCCGCAATGGAGTACCCGCACCACTTCCGTTGAACTCGACGAACGCATCCACGCGACCTCCTAGCCGCGTCTGGTAGGGCATAGAGCATCTCGGCGCTCGGATGGACCCGCCCACTGCGACCGGAGTTGCGGTAGCAGCCGATACCGAGGGCTGCTGGTGCTTGCTGTGCGGCTGTGTCCTAATGCGGGACTAGGGGACTTGGATCCGCAAAGTCGTTGCGCGTGAGTCAAGTTTGTGAGTCGTGTTGCAGGTGTCGCACGAGTTGCGAGCCGGCTAGCGATGACCCGCCGGTCCACTCCCCGAACAGGGATTTCGGGGCAGATACGCCCCTAAATCCCTGTTCGGGGAAACGCTGTCATGCCTCACACGCTCGTCGGGCCGGGGCGAAGCCCCGCTAGTAGATGGTGGTGGACCCCCTGTGTCTTGTGCGCAGCTCTGCCACGAGACAAGCGTGTTGCTATGATACCAACAGCTGTTGTTATGCTGTTGGTCATGGCCAAGAAGCATCCGCGCAAACAGGTGGAAGAAGCCATCGCCTATGCCATACATCGAGGTTGGCGCTTGCCGAGGCTGGACCACGTGCACACCTGTTCGGGACGCTGCGTTGCCCGGAGTCGTCCCGTGACGGCTGCGTGGTGCGTATCGCCTCCACCCCGCGCGATGCCGACAACCACGCAGGCCGCATCCGCAGAGCGGTCGGCCAGTGCCCCCATGGCAAGGAGCAGTGATGCCTGTCTACTCCTTCACAATCGTCGTTGACGGGGTCGATCTGGCCGAGGACGCCGCCGACGCCATCTACGGTGGCGGCCTTGACGACGCCACGGTCCGGCAGTTCGCCGGCTGGCATTTAGTCGAGGTTGATCGGCAGGCCGGCTCCTACGGCCAGGCGCTGTTCTCCGCGCTTGTCCAGCTGCGCGATGCGGTGCATGGGCTGCGGATCGTGCGAGTCGAGCCGGATGGGTTTCTTGCGTTGCAGGACATCGCCGATCGAGCCGGCCGTAGTCGGGAAAGTGTCCGCTTGCTGATCACTGGTGAGCGGGGCCCAGGCGGCTTTCCACCCCCGATCGTGGGGCACGCTGGACGCAGCCGGCTGTGGTCGGTGAGGGACGTGGCCTACTGGTTTGCTGAGCACCTCGGCCAGACCGCGCTGCTGGACGAGCTGACTCGAGAGGTGGTCATCCTCAACACCGCGGTCAACGCCCGACTGGATCTGCAACGCGTAGGCAATGAGCTAGACGCCGACGATCGTCGCGCGCTCGCTGATCTCGTGCCGCTAGAGGAAGCGGGCTGACCGACCGTGACAGGCTCATGACAGGCCTGCGGAGTATCTCCGCCCCTCAAGATCGCTACCACACATCCTTTCGATAGCAGCCGCTATCAGAGGTTCGGTCGAGAGCGTCTCCATGGCTCTTCCCATCTACAGATGTAGACGCGGCTCCAACGGGGTCTCGACGCGTTAGCCTCGGTGTTTCACGGGGTGGCTGATCGGGCGGGGCTGGTTGCAGAGGAAAGCCCTTCTGGCCTGGGATAATCCGTTTTGCGAAGAAGCGGTTGTCCCAGGAGAAGGGCTCACCTGTATGGTGAACACTACCAAAACGGCCCGCCCGTTCGAGGTGACCGCGGACGGGCGAGGCATGACCGGACGGGCGGGACTGAGCCTGGTCGCCCAACTCGCCGACCGGGTCGGGTTGACCGGCCACCTACGCCGCACGATCGGGGGCTGCCGGTCCTGGCGTGTGCATGATCCCGGCAAAGTCGTGCGTGACCTGGCGTTGACGCTGGCCGACGGCGGCGACGCGTTGCGGCACATGAAAGTGTTGGACGGCCAGCCGGAGTGCGTTCGGCGACATCGCGTCGGCGGCCACTGCCAACCGCACGATCATCGCGCTGGCCGGCCGCGAGCTGGTGGCCGAGGAGCTGACCGACGCGCTGCGCGCCGCCCGCGAGCGGGTGTGGGA
>JBOGED010000338.1:0-7221 GCA_050743625.1 Egibacteraceae bacterium
CCACGCGCCTCGATTGCGACAGCCTCAATACCGCCGATATCCCGCACACAACACGCCGGCTGCTGACCGCGACGGTCAGACCGAACCAGGACAAACCACAACGTTATTCCTGCCCAGACCCTAAGTCAGGCCACGGGGCTGAAATAGCATGGGGTGCGGCTCTTCTGACGTCGCGCCGCTCCGAAGGCGAATCCGGCAAATGGCGCGCTTAGTGGCAGATCCTCCTCTCATTGCGGGGCCAGCACCTACCACGCGCCTTTGTGGTGCGTGTGTGAGAACGTCGGGGAGGTCCGACCCGGTTCGGTTTCACTGGCTCGCGGGCAAACTCGGCAAGCGACTCCTCCAGTTGCGGCTCAACCGCGTTGCCGGCGCACTCAACCGTGACTTTCTTCCGTATCCGGAAAGCTACGGTCAAGCCCTAAACTCCGACTTGAGGGGTCCGCTGGCGCCTTGGGCTGGGGGCGTGCCAACCCTCGTAGCTGAGCGCCAGGCTGCGGAGCCGCGGCTGCGGCGCACCAACTCTGGCCAGCCACCATCGCTCATGCGCTCACCCGGGCTAGCTCGTCGATCAGGGCGATCGCGAAGGCGACCGCCTCGTCGTCGGTTATCTTGGCGCCACGGGTGAGCGCCTCGGTGTAGCCGCGATCGCCAAGGTGAGCGCGGAGGGTGGTGACGGCTGCGGCCAGGCGCTCGGCGTCGGCGCCGAAGGCGGGGGCTCCCGTCCGGCGCTCGGCGAGGGCGCCGTAGAGGACGGCGGCGGGCTGGTACGAGCCCAGGCGAGTGAGCAGGTCGACGACGTTGCGCAGCGTCGTCCACTGTTGGGTCCGGTTGCCAAACCGGTGCCAGTGATCGATCACCTGACGGAACAGGCTGAGCGCGTGGCCGGGGTCGCCATGCCGGCTCTGAAGCGAGGCCACGGAGACGAGCGCGATGCCGGCGAGGAAGTCGTTCCTGTTGGTTCGCGCAGCCGACAGGGCGCTGTTCGCGCAGGACAGCGCACGTATCGGGTCTGATTCGAGCAGCGCCTCGGCCGTCGCGTAGTCGGCCCATGCCTGGAGGGTCGAGCTGCCGATCCCCGCGGCCAGAGCCCGTGCACGATCGGCGAGGGCAATCGCCGTGCGCTCATCACTGCGGTAGGCGGCCGGGCATGCCTGCGTGACGACGGCGTAGGCCAGCGTCCAGGCGTCACCGGCGCGCTCGGCCAGCCGTGCCGCTTCCGCATAGCTGCGCTCGGACTCGTCGAGCCGTCCCTCGAACATCGCGACATCGGCGAGGACGTACCGTGCGTACCGGCAGACCGGATCGGTGGGGTCACCTGCGGCCTCCATGCCGCGGTGCGCCAGCCTGGCGGCCTCGACGAGGTTGCCGCGGTCGCGCGCACCGGTCGCGGCGGACACGAGCGCGACGGGCAGCAGCGGGTGCGTCCCGCCGCCGGTCACCGCCACGGCCCGCGCGGCCCACGCCGCGACCTCAGGCGGGCCCCAGCTATCGACGTACCAAAGGAGCGCGGCGGACAGCCGCAGCGCCAGGTCGAGGTCGTGCTCGACCGCCCAGCGGTGGGCCGCGCGGAGATCGTCGAAGCATGAGGCGATGGTCTCCGTGGCCGTGCGCTCGTCCTGCCCGAGTAGACCCTGCCCCGTGGTCTCCGCGAGCTCCACGTGGTAGCGCGCGTGAGCAGCCTCGACCCGAGGCGATTCCTCGGCCAGCCGTTCCCTGCCGTACGCGCGGAGGGTTTCCAGCAGCGTGTACCAGGCTGGCACTTGGGGCTCTTGTCACCTATCCGTGGGTGGCTGATCCCCGTCTACGCAGGCAGCAGCCGCCTTCTTCCCATATCGCCCGCACACGGCGCGTAGACACCAGCAGACCCACCCCCAAGCCGGAACGGACGGGAGGCGCCGGCCTTCCTCTGCCGCTCCAGGAAACCCCGCCGAGCCCGCACCCTAACCCCCTGACCTGCCGTTTCCTACCAACCCGCAACAAGACGCACCCCTAACCACAGCCACCGACCCGACCTGTCCGCACAGTCACGCCAGACCCACCTCGCGACCTCCCACACGCGAGCAGACAGTCCCACACCGCAGGCCGATGACCTCACCTTCGGTGAGGCCACGGTCGAAAATGCAGGTCAGAGCCTATTCGTGACGAGATGGATGCCAAGTAGCCTGCGCTGGCCCACTCAGCGCCGCGCGTGCTGCCGGCCTGTGGGAAAGCCGGGCCAGCACAGGATTCGGCTGGTTGGCCGCCGTGGCGCCCCCCACTGCCGAACGGGTCTGATGGCACCCACGGAAATGTGAGAAGACACGCACTTGGCCGGTATGCGCGACGACCATGGACCGGTCGACCAGGTCGGCGACCACGCCGGCGACGTCGGATCCCTGCCCGGCGACGGACGCGGCCGCATCGAGCGTGAACGGGCCGGCAAAGACGCTGAGGCGGCAGAACACCTGACGCTGCCGCTCGTCGAGCAGGTCATAAGACCAGTCGATGACGGTTTGCAGGGTGCGGTGGCGCGCGGTCTCGGCGCGCGTGATGGTGCGCAAGAATTGGAGCCGGCCACCGAGCCGGTCGACGATCTCGGCGGGGGTCATCGAGCGCGTCCTTCCCGCGGCGAGCTCGAGCGCGAGGGGCAAGCCGTCAAGCCGCCTGCACAGCTCGCTCACGGCCTCGGCATTGCCAGGTGTCAGCCGGAACGGCGGGAACGCGGCGGTGGCGCGCTCGACGAAGAGCGCGACCGACGGCACCCCTCCCACCATCTCGGGATCGCCGGTGGCCGAAGGGGGAACCGCCAACGGGCAGGCGGCGAGGACCCCGTTCGCTGGTCAGACCCAGCGGTGCGCGGCTGGTCGCGAGCACCGTCACCCGCGGGCAGCCGCGCACAATCGCGCTGGCGAGCCGGGCGGCCTCGTCGAGAACGTGCTCGCAGTTGTCGAGGACGAGCAGGAGGTGCTGGGGCCTCAGGTACTCGACCACGCGCTCGGTCGGGTTCACCCCTTCCCGCGGGCGGATCCCCAGCACGGCGACCAGCGCGTCGGTGACTCCCTCCTCGGTGACCGGGGCCAGCTCACACCACCACACGCCGTCCGGGTAACCACGCGCCGTCTCCCACGCGACGCGGAGGGCGAGGCTGGTCTTGCCGACGCCACCGGTGCCAGTGAAGGTCACGAGGCGTGCGCGTGCCAGCTCGACGGCGGCCCAGGCGGCGTCCTCACTCCGGCCGACGAGATCGACCACCTCGAGGGGAAGGTTGCCCGACACGGCCGGCGCGGTCGCGGCGAGGATCCTGGCGGATGATCGCAGCCTCGAGATCACGCAGCTCAGGGGAGGGATCGAGGCCGAGTGCCTCGGCCAGCTGGCCACGATAGTCGCGGTAGGTCTCCAGCGCCTCGGCCGGCCGCCCGGCGCGGTAGTGCGCGAGCATGAGCTGGGCTCGTGGTCGTTCACGTAACGGGTCTTCGGCCATGAGCGCCTCAGCGAACCCGATCGCCTCGTCATGCCGGCCAAGCGCGAGCATCACCTCGACGCGGTCTCCAGCCCCGCGCAGCCGCAGCCCTTCTAGCCGCGCCACCTCGGCCTCGACGAACTCCTCACCAGCGAACTCCATGTAGGGCGGCCCGCGCCACAGGCCCAACGCCTCGTCGAGCAGGGCGGCGGCCACGAATGGGCGCTCGTCCTGGACGGCGTGCGCCTCGGCCACCAACCGAGCGAATACCGCGGCGTCGAGGTCACCTTCCGTGATCTCCAGGAGGTACCCGCCAGGGCGAGTGGCGATCTCGCCCGCGCCGGCCGAGCGCAGGATCGCTCGGAGACGCGACACGAGGGTCTGTATCGCCCCCGCGGGTTCGGCTGGCTGCTCATCGGCCCAGAGCACGTCGGCCAACTGGCCCGCGGGCACGGCATAGCCGGCCCGCACGAGAAGGGCGGCAAGCAACCGTCGCTGCTTCGCCGACCGCAGAGCAACCGCCGCGCCAGACCCATCGCTGACCTCGAGCGCGCCGAGGACACGAAAGCCCATCGCGCCTCACGGTAGCCGATCCCTAGGTCTTATGGCAGGTGAGGTCCGCGACCCAGGCCCCGTACGGGGAGCTCGGGCTGGTCCCGCTAGCCTTTCGACCATGCTCAGAGTGCTGATCACGGGCATGTCCGGCACCGGGAAGTCCAGCGCGCTCCTGGGACTCGCCAGACGCGGCCACCGGGTCGTCGACACCGACAGCGACACCTGGTCCCACTGGGTGACGTCCGAGGAAGGCACGCCCGACTGGATCTGGCGTGAGGACGCCATGACGGACCTCCTCACCGGACACCGGCACGGGAAGCTCTTCGTGGCCGGCTGCAAGACGAACCAGAAGGAGTACTACCCTTGGTTCGAGCACGTGGCGTTGCTGAGCGCGCCCGCCGGCGTGCTGCTCTCGCCGGTCGCCCATCGCACGACGAACTCGTACGGCAAGAGCCGTGACGAGCGGGACGAGATCCTCTATTACCTCACCGAGGTCGAGCCATTGCTGCGGAGTTCGGCGACAGTCGAGATCGATGCCACCGCATCTCTCGAGGACGTCGTGCAGCGGCTCGACGAGCTCAGGTGACCCTCCGGAGGGTCCTTATGGCCCGGGCGAGCCTTGCGCCAGAGCGTGAAGCGGGTGATCGGGAGGAAGCCGAGGGCTTCGGCGCCGGGGCGGCTCATGTCGCTGAAGAGGGCGGCGGCGGGCAGGTCGGGGATGGCTCGGAGCCGGGTCAGGGCCATCGCCGCCCAGTACCCGCGCCGGCGCGTCTCCGATGAAGTTGAGGTACACGCCACCCGAGGCGAAGGGCCGGATGCCGTCCCTGAAGCCCCGCGCCCATCCGATGACCGCTTCGTCGTCGGCGCGGTCCGCCCACACCGCGAACGGGTGCACGACCCAGGTCGCGTCGCGCTGTGAGAGCGGCGCGCAGACCTTCATCGTGCCGTGGGGCGGCGTCGATCGCCTCGTCGCTCACCACGCGCAGGTACTCCGCCGTCCACCAGTTGCGGTAGCCGGGCGGGTCGTCGATCGAGCACTGAAACTCGGCGTAGGGCACCCGCCCCACCAGGTCCGCCTCCGGCCCGAGCGCGCGGAAGGGCTCGATAAGCCGCGCACCCTCCTCCGGCGCACCCGTGTAGCAGAACAAGAACGCCGAGACGAGCGTGCCGTGGATATGGGCGGGCAGCTCGTCGTCGACCGGCGCGGTGAAGTATGCGAGCCCCGGACCGAACTCGTCGGGAGCCTCCTCCATGACGTCACGCGCCAGGCGCATGAGGTCACGGCCTTGCTCCGCCGGGTAGAGCAGCAGCCCGGCAAGGACCTCCGGCCCGACCGGATGAAGCTGGAACTCCATCGTGGTCACGACCCCGAAGTTGCCACCACCGCCGTGGAGCGCCCAGAAGAGATCCGGGTGCTCGTCCTTGCTCGCCGTGATGAGCGCCCCGTCGGCCGTCACCAGCTCGACGGAGATGAGGTTGTCGCACGAGAGCCCGTGCTGGCGCTCCAGCCAGCCGGATCCCCCGCCGAGCGTCAGGCCCGCGACGCCCGTGGACGATACGCGGCCGCCGGTAGTGGCGAGCCCGTGAGCCTGAGTAGCGCGGTCGAGCTCGTACCAGGTGCAACCCGCGCCGACGCGTACCGTACGGCGTTGCGGGTCGACCTCGATCGCACTTATCGGTCGGACGTCGATGACGAGCCCGTCGTCGCACAGCGACATACCCGCCACGGAATGCCCGCCGGCGCGCACCGCGATGTCGAGGCCGTGCTCACGCCCGAAGCGCAACGCCGCGGCCACATCCTCGGGACCGGTGCATTGCGCGATGAGCGCCGGCCGCTTGTCGATCATTGAGTTGAACAGCGTGCGGGCCTCGTCATAACCCGTGTCTCCCGGGCGGATGAGCGTCCCCGCGAACGACCTCTCGAAGCCGCTGCCCATCTTGTCGCGTATCACCTCGACGGCCATGCCCATCTCCTCCTCCGGAACCCGATGCTTCCGGAAGGGTGGCCGGGCCCGCTTTCACCGCGCTTTCACCGCGCTGGCGGGTACCTGGCGCCGTGCAGATGCCTTCGTTTCTTGAAATCGGCGACATCACTCTATCGGGGGGTGATATGATCCCCTTATCGGGCGGGGGCCAGGGAGGGGGCGTCAAGCCCACAAGAGGGCGGGTCAGCTTCGTGAGTAGCGGGCGCGGAAGGACCGAGGGGCCCACGGTGGGTAGGCCGGGGGCCCCTCGGTGTGATTCGCCACATGATCACAAGGCCGATTTGGGGCCTATCGATGTTTTGTGTAGGCTGCATTGGCTATCCGCAGTCGCTGCAGAGCGTGATACGCGCACACTGTGGGGGCACAGCGGCGCCTTCGGGGTCACCCTACGGCGACTGCGGATAGCGCATCCATCAGACACCCTTGTCCAGCCGCATCGTAGGCCTCGTCGAGCAGGCGTTGTCCTCGGCCATCCGGACTACGGGGGGCACGTGGGTTGGGAGGCCATCGGCGGCGACCGGTGCTGGCCTGCCTGCACGACCTCTAAGGTGGGTCGCGTGCCCGCATCTGACCAGCCCGAGATGGAGTATCGGCAGCATCGGTTCCGGTTGCCGCCCGGCGGGGTAGACCTGCTGCTCATACGCCATGGTGAATCCCAGTCGGCCCGGGCCGGCACCCGCTTTCCGTTATGCGATGGGCACGCCGACCCACCCCTCGATCCCAGAGGGCACGAAGAAGCCGAGCGGGTCGCGAGACGTCTCGAAGGCCAGCGGCTCTCGGCGATCTATGTGACGCCCCTGCGGCGTACCGCCCAGACCGCCGCCCCGCTCGCCGAGCGGCTCGGCGTCGAGCCCTTGGTGGAGGCTGACCTGCGCGAGGTCGGCCTCGGGGAGTGGGAAGGCGCGTTGTTCCGGATCCGCGTCAGCGAGAACCACCCCATCGCACAGCGGATGATCGCCGAGGGCCGGTGGGATGTCATCCCCGGCGCCGAGCCGCTCGACTCGTTTGCCGCGCGTGTCCGGGCGGGCATCGCGCGTATCGCCGCGGGACATCCGGACGAGCGGGTAGCGGTGTTCACCCACGGCGGGGTGATCGGGATGGCGGTCGCGCTCGCGACCCAGGGGCGTCCCTTCGCGTTCATCGGCTCCGACAACGCATCGATCACCCATCTGGCTGTCGTCGGGGACGACTGGATCCTCCGGCGGTTCAACGACACGGGTCACCTCGGCACCGACTTCGACC
>JBOGED010000339.1:0-18918 GCA_050743625.1 Egibacteraceae bacterium
TTGCGCCGACGGCCGCCACGGTCTCGGTTCGGGGGTTGCTCGGGCATTCTCCACTCTCCTATGCGGGCTCATGGACCCACACGGATGTGGTGTGATTATTACCTCGATCTGTATCTTTTGCTCAGACACAAACCACCGCCGACGTCGACTACTGCTATGCGCTGACCTGTGACAAGGCGCAGGGCTCAACCGTGGACCACGCCCTGTACCACCCCACCGACCGCGCCACCAGTGAACGCGCCTACGTCGCCCTCTCCCGAGGACGGCACAGCAACCGCATTTACGCCGTCACGAACGCCGGCTGGCAAGAAGCGCTCAACACCACGCGGGCGCACACAATTGCCGCCGACCAACAACCAACCGCCTTGCATGACCTGCACCAGTGCCGCGCGCGAAGTCAGATTTGCGAGCCGCTGAACCAGGACCGCGACCTCGCCGCAACGCGCCACGAACGAGGGCGCTCGACAGGGATGTAGCAACCGCCATCCACAACAGGATGCTTCCCGGGTGCCTGGGGACTTTCAGGTCTATGCCCGTTTGGGCTAGGTTTGGAGCCGTTGCAGGGACCAGGTGTGGGAGGGGTGGCGATGACCAAGCTGGAGGCGATCGAGGGCATCGGGCCGGCGTACGCCGCGAAGCTGCAAGACGCGGGAGTCGAGTCGGTCGAGGCGTTGCTGCAGACCGGCGCGAACCGGGCCGGACGCAAACAGCTGGCCGACCAGACCGAATTGTCACCAGAGTTGATCTTGCGCTGGGTCAACCACGCTGACCTGTTCCGCATCCGCGGCGTGGCCGGGGAGTACGCCGAACTGCTTGAAGCCGCCGGGGTCGACAGCGTCCCGGAGTTGAGCCGGCGGAACCCCGACAATCTGGCGAAGGGGCTGGCTGAGGCCAACGAGAGGCGCAAGCTGGTACGCCAGGTGCCCAGCGCCAAACAGGTCGCCAGCTGGGTCAACGAAGCCAAGACCCTCGAGCGAGCCGTTCACCACTAGCCAGCCGATCATTGGCAGCGCGTCGGCGCGGCCGAGGTTGACCCCGGGACAACCTCGCGATCACGCGCCCTTGCCGTACGCGTCGTGGTAGTTCCACCACTGGTAGGGCGGCGTCTGCGGGTAGCCCCCCGGCGAGTCCTCCCACTCCTCCTGGCGTCCGAGTGCGGTGATGTCGAGGTAGCTCCAGGTGCTGCCCAGGTGTTCGTCGCCGCGGTCGTGGACGAAGTAGGTGCGGAAGATCCGATCGCTCTCGCGGATGAAGGCGTTGGTCCCGTGCCACTGGTCTATCCCGAAGTCAGCGTCGAAGTCGTCGGTGAGGGTGTACCAGGGGATGGCTTCCCATCCCATGCGTTCCTTCAGGCCCCGGATCTCGGCCTGGGGGGCGCGCGAGACAAACGCGAGCGTCGTGTCCCGCGCGTTCAGGTGGGCGGGGTGCGCGACTTGGTCGGCTAGAAAGGAGCAGCCGACGCAGGCCCGCTCCGGGTACGCGCCGCCGCCCTCGGGGTAGGTGGTGATGTCCGGCGCGTAGAAGGCGCGGTAGACGATCAGCTGGCGACGGCCCTCGAACAGGTCGGCAAGGCTCGCCGGCCCCTTCGGGCCCTCGAACTCGTAGTCCTTCTCGACCGCCATCCATGGCATTCGCCGACGCTTTGCGGCCATGGCGTCGCGGGCCCGGGTGAGCTCCTTCTCTTCCACCAGCAGCTCCTGGCGGGCTGCCTCCCACTCCTGCGGCGAGACGATCGGCGGCCGTTTCATGGCGGTCCTTTCTCCATGGGTCGCAATACCGACCGGCGGAGGCCGCAAAACTCATCGGTCGGCGCCGACGCACCTGCGTCGGACGACGGGTCGTTCGGCCCATCGACGGACTCGAGCGCGCGACCGCTGTCGAAGTCGGTCTGCTCGACCTCCACGAAGCTGTTTCAGCCTGACACTATGATGCAGCTAGCATAGAGGAATTCACCGAAGTGCCACGCGTCGTCGTCCCCACGGAAAACATCGACCTCGGGCATTAACGCTCAAGGTCGTAATGTAGTTCAAACCCAAGTCTGTGCTACTAGGCATGCGCAGACTACCGAGGAGTCGCGGTCGGACGCAAGCTTGTCGCGAACGCCACCTCTTCTCCCAAGGGTCAAAGACTCGAAGGGTGGGAGACCGAGATGGTGGATCATCAACAAACCACGCCGACGGTCGAGCGCAGAGTCACGTACTGGGGCTGGGCCCACCGCAACGGGGAGTGGATGTCGACCGAAGTCGACACGACCGCCATCCTCGACGAGGTCGCGGCAATGAGTACGACGGAGCGTCTTCGACAACTTCCTGACCAACGACACCTCCCCCGCCACCGCCCCCACGGCGAGGATCCTCCACAACCGCCCGTCGGCCCGCCGGGGGCGTCGGCGCTGGCCGAGTATCACCGCCGACGCCACCTCGAGCTGGCCCCCTGGCGGCACGACTTGGCTGGCCGTGTGGTGCTCGTGGCATGCGTGTTCATCGTTAGCTGGTTCGCGGGCTGGCTGCTGACCGGGCCGCTGCCCAACGGGCTGCTGTGGGCCCCAGCCACCGCCGGGGCGCTGTGGCTGTCACGCTTCCGTGTCTCCGCCGACGCGCCAAGGCGTGGAAGAAAGGCGCCGCAGGTGAGCGCGCGACCGCGAAAGCGCTGCGCCCGTTGCAGCGCCGCGGCTGGGTGGTGTTGCACGACCTGGCCATCCGCGGCAGCCGCGCGAACATCGACCATCTGCTGATCGGCCCGCCCGGCGTGGTCGTGATCGACTCCAAACGCTGGAAAGGTATGTCTGGGTCGACGCCGCCAGCGGCTATGGCGCAACTCCTACCCCGCCCACTCAGCCACCGACGGGCTGTACTTGCAAGCCACCACCACGACCGAAACCTTAGCCATTCCGATCTGTGCGTGTTCCCGATCCTGTGTATTCACCGCGCCGGTCTAGCGCGCGGCGGTCTGTTCGCAGATCACGTCCCCATCGTTGGACAGCGCGATCTGGTCCCCACGGTGTGCCGCATCCCCAGGGTCCTCGACCATGCGCAGATCGCGCAGGTCGCCGCCCGTGTCCGGGCCGGTTTCGTCGTGTAGCTCCCGACGCGAACCGGTCGAGGTCGCTCGCCAACGGCCTCGGACACAACACCTAGTCCAGGTAGTAGACGCGGGGGTCACTAAGCCCGACGCGGAACCCGATCAGCCCCGGGCTGAGCTGGCCGGGGTCCGGGGCTCCGGAGTCCGCGGTGACGTTGCGGTGGTGCCAGCCGTTCTGAAAATGGGCAAGCTCCCGCACACCACCCCCAGGGCCCAGGTAGTAGACCCGGGGGTCGCTACCGGCGACCCGGAACGCGGCCAGCACCGAGCGGGCCGCAGCTGCTGGGGCCCCGGCGTCCGCGGTGATGTCGCGGTGGTGCCAGTTGTCCTGGAAATAGGCGAGTTCCTGCACATGGCTGGCAGGATCCACGTAGTAAACGCGCGGGTGACCGGAGACGCCGACCGGGAATCCGGCCAGCGCCGAGCCGTCCGCCACTGCTGGGGCCCCGGCGTCCGCGGTGATGTCGCGGTGGTGCCAGTTGTCCTGGAAATAGGCGAGTTCCTGTATATGGTTCGCGAGGTCCACGTAGTAGACACGGGGGTCACCGTTTACGGTGTTCGGGAACGCGGTCAGCGCCGAGTTGGCCCCGACTGGTGGGGCCCCGGCGTCCCCGGTAATGTTGCGGTTTTGCCACTCGCCTGACGGGGGACCTGGACGAGTGTCTGGCACAAAGGTGAGCTCCCGCACACCATCCCCAGAGGCCCGGTAGTAGACCCGGGGGTCACCCAGCGGGAAGGCGGCCAGCGGCGACCCGGCCACGGGTGGGGGGCCAGCGTCCCCGACGACGGCACTGTTGTGCCAGGTGTTCTGGAAATAGGCGAGCTCCCGCACAAGCCCAGAGGCGATGTAGTAGACGCGGGTGTCACCAACGGTGTCCGGGAACCCGGCCAGCGCGGTGCCGCTGGACGCGGCCGGGGCCCCAGCGTCGGCAGTGAGGTCGCGGGTGTGCCAGCCACCTTGAAAGTAAGCGAGTTCACGCATGTGACCTGCAGAGGCCAGGTAATACACCCGGGGGTCACCACTAGCGACCGGGAAGCCCGCCAGGCGCGAGCCGCTCGATGCTGCCGGAGCCGCAGCGTCGGCCGTGACGTTGCGGTTGTGCCAGCCACCCTGAAAATAAGCGAGCTCCCGCACGCGAGCCATGTTGCTTCCTCCGCTGATACGCGTCTCAGGTAGACCAATGTATATGCCCAAACAGGCGTGGAGATCTCCGAGCAGACCTTCTACCGGTGGCGTAACCAGTTCGGCGGCATGAAAGCCGACGACGCCAAGCGGCTGAAGGAGTTGGAGCGCGAGAACGCCCGCCTCAAGCGCATCGTGGCTGACCAGGCGTTGGACATCGATGCGCTGCGTCAGGTGGCCAAGGGAAACTTCTAAGCCCGCACGCGACGCGCCGCGGTCGCGATGCTCCAGGACCGTTTGGGCATGTCGCAGCGGCGCGCGCGTCGGGCGGTCCGCCGGCCACGGTCCACCCAGCGCTACCAGCCGTCACAGCCGAATCCGGATGGGGAGCTACGCGGGTTGACGAGTTCTCGCAGCAAGCGGCCGCGCTGGGGCTACCGGCGCGCATGCCCAAGCCCGCGCCGTCGGCTAGTCGGCTGTGGTGGCTCACCATGAAGGTGGACTGGAACAGCGGGCAAGGGGAAGCGGGCGACACCATTAAGGCGATCCCCAGAAGCTGAGCGGGCTCACATGGCCATCCCACGGCCGCGGCCCTCATCGCGTCGGCGCCCCTCGTCCTCGTCATGAGCTGCGTCCCGCGCCTGGCGTTCTGTGTCGAGCTGGCGGACCCGATCGGCGAGCCACCTGTCGCGCTCACGTTCCATGGGGCGTTGCGTCTCGTCCCCTGCATGGGCGGTTGGCTGCTGTTGGATCGCGGGCTCATGGGCACGCCTGTCCTCCAAGGCTTTCTCCCACGCCTGGCCCTTCGTGGCGAACACCTCATTGCTGGTCCGGCCTCGGCTGAGCGCCACATAGCCGCGCTCGAGCGACGCACGGTCGGAGGCGGCGTACAGCGAGTGGTCGTGCGTTGCCCCCTGACCTCGGTCCGGGGTGGACGCGTAGCCGAGGCTCACGTGTTCGGCCGTGTAGCTCCTGTCGAGCGTCACGGTGTCCGGCTCGCCTTCGCCCACGTGGTCGGGGTCGAGCTTGACGCGGATGCCTTTTCGAGTGACCTGGATCGCTTCGCCGCTCATGCCAGCCTCGGCCAACACCCGCCGCCCCAATCCCGGCCCGGGCATCAGCAGCACGGCCTCCGCGCCCGGCCAGCCGGGCCGGCCGTGTTTGCCATCGCTGACAAACGCTCGGCTCAGCCGACCATCGCGTCTGGGCGCAGCCGGTGGTAGGTCCAATAGCGGAAACGCTCGGCTTTGATCAGCCCCGCACGGCGCAGCACTCCAAGGTGGTGGCTCACTAGCGGCTGGGGCACTCCCAACTCGTCCACCAGGTGGCACACGCACAGTTCCTCGCCGGCCAACAGCTGCACGATCCGCCAACGCAACGGCTCCGCCAACGCCTTGAACGCCACCAGCGGCGAATCCGCTACCTCTACATCAGCTACCATCGATATCAACCGTTATTGATGCAGACGGCCGAGTCAAGGTCCTCCGCAGGCGGTGCATGCCATCACACCTGGGAGGATGTACAGGTGACTGTCAGCCCCTGCATGCGCCTCCGCGCTCTAGCCAGACAGCCCTGTGAGCACCGCGTTGCTTATCGCGGTCGGAGGAGGTGCGGCGGTTGTCGTGCGTCCTTTTTGCTGGCACGTCGTCTGTGTAGATCGAGTCCCACCACAGGCGGCTCCAAGGCAGGTGAAAGGACAAGCTCATGACCAGTAACGCGCCAGCCACGGCGCCTTCCGCGCTCGGTACGGCGCCCAGGATTCGCATCGACTTCTTGTTTTTGGACCTGAGGACCTGCAGCCGCTGTGTGGGCACCGACCAGAATCTGGATGCGGCGCTGGAGACGGTTCGGCAGGTCGTGGAGGCCACCGGCGGAACGGTCGAGGTTTACAAGACGCTGGTGGAGTCCGAGGAACAGGCTCGCAGGCTGCGGTTCGTTGCTTCCCCCACCATCCGCGTCAACGGACGCGACATCGCACTCGGGCTGAAGGAAAGCTCGTGCGGTTCCGAAGCCTGCACCGACGGGTGCGGCGACCACATCAACTGCCGGATGTGGACCCATCACGGTCGCGACTACACCCAAGCCCCGGTGGGGCTGATCGTGGACGCGGTCCTCGGCGAAATGTACGGTGGCCGCGCGCAGCCGACGCTCGTCGACGAACCGTACGAGGTCCCGGAAAACCTCCAACGGTTCTTCGCAGGCAGAAGCGCTGCTGTGTCAACCGGGCAGGCGGGTTGCTGCGCGCCGTCTGAGCAGGAGTCCTGCTGCGAGCCTGCAGCGAAGGAATCCTGCTGCCAAGCCTCGACCACGGAAGGTTGTGGCTGCAAATGACCGCAACCGCGGGACCGAGCACAGTCGATGCGACGCTGCTGTGGCAGCAGCTACACGATCGCCTGTTGGGCTTCATCACCCGCCGGGTAGCCAGGCTCGAGGATGCCGAGGACATCCTGCAGGAGGTCATGCTCCGTGTTCACCGTCACGCCGGTGACCTGGAGCACGCCGAGCATGTCGTCGGGTGGGTCTATCGCATCGCCAACAACACGATCGTGGATCACTATCGGAGGACGGCCCGGCGTGAGCTGCCGACCGGTCAAGGTGTGGATCTGCTCTTACCCGATGTCGGTTCGGCGTCCGACATGGCAGGCTCGGGTGAGGCGGAACCGCGTCGCGAGTTGGCGGCCTGCCTCATGCCATTGCTAGACAGCCTGTCGCCGCGCCAACGGGAAGCAATCATGCTCACCGAAGTGGAAGGCCTGACCCAGGCGGCGGCGGCTGCTCAGGTAGGCCTGTCAGTCTCGGGCATGAAGGCTCGCGTGCAACGCGCCCGCAAGCAGCTCAAAACACTGCTGGTGGCCTGCTGCCCAGTGGAGCAGGATCGGCGTGGCGGGATCATCGGCTACCGCGTTCGGGGATCGTGCGAGTACTGCGGACCCGACTGCTGACGGCAGACCCCCCTAGCGCCCAATCCTCGGCCCCGGGATCGAGTCACGAGGACAGCCTACAGGCACGCGGGTCTTCGTCAACAACCATCGATCGCTCCGTGCGCCGCCCTTGAGTTTCGCCAGGCGGGCGCTGGCTCAAGCCGAGGGGACAATCGTGAAGGACGTGCCAGAGGTGCTGTTCGTGTGTGTGTGTGCAGAACGCCGGCCGGTCGCAGATGGCTGCGGTGCTGCTGCACCACCACGCACAGGGCCGGGTTCATGTGCGCTCCGCCGGGTCGGCTCCAGCGGGCTCGGATCGAGTGCAGATCCGCGTACCGGGCTGGGCGTGGTCCGTCAATGGCGAGTTGTGGCAGTTGGACCATTTCAGTGACGGGCACGTCGTCCACTCGCCGAACGATAGCAAAGAAGAAGCGCTCGCGGACCGGGTAGGGGCGCCAGGCCGTGTCTCCTGAAACTGGCCAGTGTGATCTACGGGAGCAGGTCGCCTCGCCCTGTAGTTGCCACTGCGCGACAACGGAGCGACCCCCCACAATCCGCACCACAAACTTGACAACCTTACGGCCAGCCCCCTGAACATCTGAACACCTCGCGAAGCTTCAGGCCACCTGAGCTCTCTCGTTATTTGCGGCGAAGGCGGTGCCACAGGCGGACGGGCGGGATTGAACTCAGCCCGATGCAGACCACGGATTCCATTGAGCGTCGCTACAACTCTGTGGCCTCTGACGACTTGTACGCTTGCGGCCGTGTCCGCGTCGTCTTGGTAGAGATGACCGATAAGGTTTTGGGGCCGTTCGCGCCAAGGCTCCGCAAGTACACGGCGAACGAGCTGCGCGCCTGCGGGATAGAGCTCCGGCTGGGCACCGCGGTGACGCAGGTTCGGGAGGACTCTGTCGTCCTGAGCGACGGGCAGACGCTGCCGTCGGCGGCGACGATCTGGGCGTCCGGCGTCAGAGTGCATGACGACGTGTCGCAGTGGGGGCTACCACAGGGACGCGGGGGCCGGCTGTAGGTCGACGCGGATATGCGCGTCGTAGGTCATCCACAGATCTTCGCGGTCGGAGACGTTGCCGCGTCCCGGCAAGGCCCGCTGCCTCACGCGCTGGTGTAGCCGCTGGGTGCATCCTTTTCGCTGCTGTCCCGTCTCTACAAGTGAACACTGCAGGCGTGCCGAGACCTTACGTCAGACTTTGTGGAGTCCTACTGCTTGGAACCTGCCTGCGCGTGCGCAGATGAGCATGAGAGGCGATCAATGGAGTACTTCGTCAGCACCTCGGGCAACGACACCAACCCCGGCAGTCGGGATCGACCGTTCCGTACCGTCGGCAGAGGGGTGAGCGTGCTGCTTGCCGGCGATGTGCTCAACTTGCGCCACGGTATCTACGTTGGGCCTGTCAACATCGCCGGAAAGCATGGAACGGCGGACGACCCTATCGTGATCCGTTCGTTTCCCGGTGAGCACGCCTATATCGACGGCACCTTGGATGAGTTCCGCAGGCCGAGCAACGATGACTGGATACCCGCCAGCTCACTGCACGAGGAGGCCGTGGACGACGAGTACGTCTCGGCGATGACCTTTACGGACGATCTGGTGAACCGCGGCGCCTTCCTGGACCGCAATCCGTACACGCGCCTTGTGACCTACTCGAACATCAATGACTTGCGGGCGGACAACGAGACGTTCGAGCAGATCTTCGACGAGAACGACCCGCGACCAGGCCCTGCGGTTACCGACGAGGATGGCAACCCCCTCGGCTACCGGCGCCCCTGGGTATACATGGGCCCGGGCATCCACTTCAACGCTGATACCCGCCGGGTCCATGTTCGGCTCTCGCACACGCACAACAACGTGCCCGGGATCATCGACTACGCGGACGAGAGTGACCCGCGTCGGGTGCCGCTGGCGATCACCCCGCGAGATGTGACGGCCTTACGGATCGGCGGGTCGAGCCATCTTCGCCTGGAGCGGTTGACCATCAGCTTCGGGGGCGACGATTCAATCCTCATCACAAGCTCGCAGAACTTGACGCTGGATCATGTACGCATCCGGGCCGCCACGAGAGGCATCCGGATGGGCGGTCCGCCCCAGAACCCGACCAGAAACGTTGTGTTCGCACACTGCCAGTTCGACGGCGGCATCCCCTCATGGTATTTCCGCACCGACCGCAAGTCGGTCTACCACTTCCTAGACGGCGACAGGGTCGTACCTAACAACCTTGGTGAGAACACCAGCGACCGACTGCTGCTTGGCAACCCGAACAACACCGCCGTCGAGATCCACCACTGTGAGTTCTTCAACGCCCACGACATCTTCCTGGAAGGCCAGGATGTCGACTTCCACCACAACTGGATCAACAACCTGCAAGACGACGGGCTAGCCCTCGGATTCGACGAAAGGACAAGCGGCCCGGTCACCGTCACGAAGATCCACGAAAACGTCATCACCAAGACACTGACCGGGTTCAGCTTCTCCAGCCGGAACCAGACCACACAGTGGCACATCTACCGCAATCTAATCGATCAGCGCGGCCCGACCCGGGGATTTCGCCCCCGCCACGTTGGTGACACCGAGGTGTGGCGCTATGGCCAGCTGCACAAGAGCGCCGGTAACACGTTCGGTCCGCACGACCTGTTCCACAACACCGTGTTGGCCTACGACCAGCGCGAGCAAGCATCGTTCCTGCACTACGCAAGCACGACAGGGCGGCACCGTCGCCGGTCGTTCAACAACGTGTTCGTCGCGGTCAACCCAGAAACGGAAGCCGACCGGGCGATCACGTTCGTGCCTTCTCCGGCCTTCCCTGGGCCGACGGACGGCAACCTGTACCACCGAATTGGGTTCGCCGCCAACGACCCGTTCCGGCACGTCGGGTACCGGTTTCAGGGACAGGACTTCCCGGGCAACGGTACGTTCGCGGACCTCGAGGAGCTCCACAACAGCGTGCTGTTCGAGCAGAGCAAGACTCAGTACCCGCCCGGGTATGAGGCAAACAGCCTGCTGGCCGACCCGCAGGTCCGGCGAATCAGCGCCGACGGACGACCCCGCGAGAACGACGACCTGCGTCTGGGCGAGACCAGTCCGGCGCTCGCTGCCGGGATCCGTCTGCCAGACGAGCTGGGTGACCTGGACCCGTTCCCGCCCGATACAGGAAACCCTGACATCGGCTGTTACCCCAGGAACGCAGAGCCCTTCCGGGTCGGTGTCGACGGGTGCCGCTCGTTTCCACAAGAGCCGGGTCCCTCGGTTAGCGGTCCGAGAAGGACAGCGGGCGGCGTCTGGAAATCGGTGTTCCTGCACGAATTTCTGGATGGCGACCCGGCCAATCTCCATGCAGTTCCTGGCGAGCTAAGCGTGCTTCCGGACGGTCCCATCATCCAGCCCACACCAGCGCCGGCTGATCGGGGCTTCCTCCTCACGCCGGGGCGGGCGCTCGGCTATCGCTTCGAGGAACCATTCGAGGATGTAATCGGCGTCGACCTCAGCGTCGACCTCAGCGTCGAACTGCTGTTTCCACCACAAATCCCCTTCGTGAACAACTTCCCGCTCGTCTCGCTCGGGGACGGCACGGTGACGCTCTCCATACATCGAGTTCCGACGCCCTCTTTCGCCGTCGGAATTCGCCTCAGTGTGGACGGAAGCAGCATGCAGTTCGATGAATTCCATACAGTCGTCATGCCATCAGGGCAGACGAACCGATTGCGCGTGCGCTGGCATACGCATGGCCAGGCTCAGATATGGCATGAGGGCGTGCTGCGAGCGTATGAGCCCGGCTTCGCGGCGGGCCGCTCTTTTGAGATCGATCGGCTCGTGGTCGGGAGACCTGGAGAGCCCACGCCGCCCTCGCCGCGATTCCGGGCGCGTCGGGTCTATCTGAAGCTTCTTCGCCGAGACGACGCGCGGCACGAGATCGATCGTCACGTCCCGCTCGACGTCAGCTGTTTCCCAGCCGATCAGTGCGCCGAGCACGTCCGTGTGCTCCACGAGGAGCTGGTCTCGCGGGCCCGGGCGTTCATGACGGGAATCGTCTCGAAGCTGACCACCTCGTGGCGGGAAGGGCAGGCTCCAGGCCCCTTCTCTCCAGAGTCCATCGCGGCGCATGAAGCAGCGGTGGGCGCGGCCGAGGCGTTCGGGGCTTTTCTTGATACACGCGAGCAGGCCGCCGCAAACACCTTCCTTCAGCGGATCGGGGAGTTCTTCGACATTCTCGCCACTGCGGACCCGGCTGGCTTCGCCGAGCTCGTCACCGACTTGGCACAGCACGCCGAGAGCGTGGACCCGGCATGCCGTAGGACACTGGAGCCCGTGTACGCCGCCAACGCCGACGCGCTTCAACCCCTAGAGCTACTGCTGCAGGCAGCGTGGCAACGCGCGCAAACCGCCCGACCAGGAGGCCCCAATGCCTGACTTTGACGACCTCGCCGCATTTGCCACCGAGCGCGGGCACAATCTGACCGGACCGCTTAGCCACGACCAGGTCGTGGCGCTCGCGAACGCCTGGTTCCCGGAGGTCCGCTTCCACGAGGACGACCGGTTTCACCCGGTGGACCTGCCGGCTTTGCTGACCATACCCCCGGTGATCTTCGACAGCTTATCCGAAGCAGACAAAGACGAGTTTCGTGTCCCGATTCGCACAGGCACCCTTCCCGACGGGCAGGCGGTGATCGAGCGCTTCGACCCTCCAGTCATCCACGCCGCAGCTGAGCGGCCCACGCGGCGCGTTCTTGGGTCGGGCGCGGATGCAATCGATGCCATGGACGATCTGGATGACCTTGGCCGCAGCGGCGTGTTCACCTACGGCGCCCGGCTCAAGGCCGCCCGCAAGTTCTTTGGTGCCAGCACCACGGTCGCCGACGCCGACGAGCCTAGTCCCGGTGACCCACGGACGCCCCGGCATCTCCCAATGGTGGTCCGCGCTGAGCTCCGCATGCTGCTGGAGACCCTGAAACACGAGCTTGAGCTCGACGACCTGCCGGGCGAACTGGCGGACCGCGGCCAGCCGATTGATGCCATCTGGTCGGGCTTCTCGGTGGAAGATCTTTTCTTCGAAACCAACCCCGGCGCAAATCCAGCTACATTCTTGCGGTCCCAGAAGCGGGCGATCCTCGCCGCCCTGGTGGCAGCGCAAGAGGTGCCGCCTCCCGGGGACGAGGCGGCGGAGGCCGAGGCGCTTGACGAGATACCGTCCGGCTGGCGATTTGTGGCCAAAGCGTGGGATATCGTGAAGCGATTCGCCTTTCTTGAGTACTACTTTGTCTATGCGTTCGATGACTATAAGGAGTACGGCAAGTGGCCGTTCGAGAAGGAGCATGAGGGCGACATCGAGGGCTGCTGCGTCGTGTTCGAACGCCGCTTTCTTGAGCGGCTCGCAGCGGGCACGGTCGAGGCGGAAGAAGTCGTCCCCCATACCGTGATCACTTTGGCTCACGACGAGGACCAGGAACTCGATCGCCAGCGGCACCTACCGGACGGACGCGACCTCGCACGCGACGACCTCGTGGTGTACGTGGCACGGGGCGCCCACGGCACCTACCTCACACCCGGAAGTCACGACATCCTCAGTTTCGAAGATGTCGCCACTGACCTCCCGCTCGAGCTCCCGACCTGGCTGATTGTTGTGGGACTGGTGACGAATCATCTTCCACCGCTCGCGGTGCTTGCAGGCATCGTCGAGCACCTCGACGATGCCCGGGACGAGACTTCGGACAACGGCGCCCGGATTGGCCCAGGCGAGCCTGATCCCGATCCCGCGAGCCTCGAGTTTGAGAAGCGAATCGAGGTCACCCCGCTGTCCGACATCCAAGACCAAGACGACGTCAACATCTACCAGGACAATCCAGCTCTCCGCGCGGCGCTGGCCGTCCGGGGCTTCCCCGGCACGTGGGGCGGGCACGCCGGCCTCATAGACAAGAGTCCGCCATGGGAGAACAAGACGGCCCGCTACTTCCGGCGTTTCCTCCGATCTGACAACATCGAACCCACGGGCGGAGTCGACTGAGTTCAAACGCAATCGGCGTGGCGAGGTGATCGTCGAGCCGGACCACGACCCCACTGCATAGGGCTGATCCCCCCGGCTCGGCTTTACCTGCGCGACATAGTCGCGCCTTTGCGCCAAGCCAACGCCTGAGCTGAGGATTGACCAATGCGCAAGCTGGTGGCGCGCAGCAGGTGCAGGCCGGCGATCGCGGCTATGAGCACGCCCTCGGCGTCGGGCCGGCAGGCGCGGGGTACGGGTTCGGGCATGCGGCCGAGGTCGTTGGGAAAACAGCAGCCAACGGCGCGGCGGGGAGAGCCAGTCTCAGCAGGTCGCGCCATCACCCCGTTGGCGGTGTACCGGCGGGCCAGACATCGGTATTCGGACTTCGTTACATCGTCATCCCGCTGCGGCCCTGGTCGCGTTGCCGCCTGGTCTGCCCCCGGTTTTGTGGAGTTGGTTTGCGAGACTTCTCACGGTTTACGGAGAGGAGTCGGCATGCCGCGCGGTTACCCGGCGGAGTTCCGTCGGAAGGTGTTGGATCTGTTGGAGGCCGGCTGGTCGGTGGCCCGGGTTGCGTCCGATTTGGGGGTCAGCGATCAGACGATCTACAACTGGCGCGAGCAGGAGCTGATCGACAGCGGGCAGAAGTCAGGGCTGTCCGGCAGCGAGCGTGCCGAGCTGGTCGCCGCCCGCCAGGTGTGGCGGGCGATCGAGAACGCGAACAACTTCCTGGCGAACAACCCCACCGACTTCCCCGCGATCCAGGACCTCGCCGACCGGCTGGAGAACATGCTCACCGCACGCCGCGGCGGCGCGTTCGACCGGCCGAACCTCGCGCGCGAGGAGTTCCTGGCCGTCACCTTGGCCGCATGGCTTGATCTCACGCTATCGTCCGACACAGCGATCGTCCGGGAGCTTGCGGCCACCGCACCGAGCCCGGAGGAGCGGCTGCGGCAGATCGGGGAACGAGTCGGGCTGCCGTCGCACGGTCGTTCGCACAGCTACTTCCTGCTCGCCCGCCGGCTGTCGACGCTCCTCATCGGCATCGAGCGCGGCGATTTCAACGACCGGACCGGCGCCGAGACGCTGGCCGCCCCGGGCCCGGTCCGCGACCTGGTTTCTGAGGTCATTCACCACTGGTCGTTGATCAGCGGCCGCGACCTCAAGGCGATGCCGTCCACCGTCAGCCCGTCGTACCAGCCGTCGGCGACACCCTCAGCCGCGCCCTCGGTCGCGTCTCCAGGCGCGTCCGCGGTCGCCGCGCCGGCCGCGTCGAATGGCAGGGTCGCCGTGGGATCGTCATGACCAGCCCGCTCGTCACGCCACCGGTCACGTCGGCCGTCGAGCACTGGAGCTTCCAGGTCGACAGCCCCTTCCGCGGACCGGGCGAGATCCGCGAGCTGGCCGACCGGCCACCTGCGGACCTGGCCGGCAAGGCCACCGTCGAGAGCCAGTTCGGCGAGGACCTCGCCCAGGCCGAGGACGAGTTCGAGGCGTACGACGCGTACGAGCAGAGCAGCGAGGACGAGGCGTACGACGAAGCCGCCCTCACGGAAGCCGACCTGCTCGAGGAGGCGCCGGCCAGCAGCCATCCGCTGGCGGCGGTGTTCTCCCTCCCGCGGCTCGCGTTCGACGCGATGGCCAAGGGCGGCTGGGCGACGGGCATCGCGGTCGCGGTCGGCGCCGGGCTGCGCGACGTCAACCAGCTGACCAACCTGGTGTTCTGGTTCCAACACCCCGAGCTCACCGGGCAGAAGCTCAGGGCCGACCAGCGCGACCTCGCGCGGGAGTGGCTGTGCATCCGCGACGAGATCGTGCGTCCGGCGCTCGCCGGCACGCCCGGATCGGCGCCGACACCGGCACCGGCTTCCGGCCCGACAGGCGCGAGGCGGACGTCGATCCCCGCGGATGGGCTGCGCTGGTTCGGGCCGCCTGGTGAGGAGACGCCCGAGCTGATGGCGTTCATGCGCAAGGTCTACGCCTTGCACGTGAAGCGCTCGAAGGGCGACTTCATCGACACGCTGCCGGAATCCGCGCTCGACGACGTCGTGCCGGGCAAGAAGGCCCGCAAGGACACGGCTGCCAAGGCACGCGAGATGCTCGCCGCGGCGAACACCGCGCTCGCCGCCGAGGGACTCACCGGCTCCGTGCGGATCGGGGTGCTCAGCGCGTACCGGTCGGCCGACCACCAGTTCGACATCTGGCAGGGCAAGACGACGAAGGGCGCCGGCGGCTTCCCGTTCTACTACGCCGCGACGAAGGCGGCCCGGAAGAGCCCCAGGTTCGGCGGTGAGCACAGCGACAAGGCGGCCGCGTACCTCGCCGCACACATGGCGGAGTGCGTCGCGGCGCCGGGCTACAGCAACCACCAGGACGGGCTCGCGCTCGACTTCGGAACCCGCAAGGGCAAGGGCCGTTTGGTTAAGGTCTACAAGGGATCATGGTTCCATAACTGGTTGCGGGCGAACGCGCACCACTACCACTTCACGCCGCTCGCGAGCGAGGCCTGGCACTGGACGTACCGTCCGCCGGCCGGAGCGTCGGAGTTCGAGTCGGAGTTCGAGTCGTGGCCGCGGGAGGAGTCGACGCCGACCGCCGTGCCGGCCGGACGGCTCGAGGTCGCCCGCGTGCCCTTGCTCGCCGGCCACCGCGGTCGATCGCCCGACCTCGTCCTGCGCTGGAACGACATGCCGTCCGTTCCGGTTGAGATCGACGTCGTCGTCCATCTCCACGGCTACTCGGGGGCGACCATGACGTTGCCCGAACACATGGAGGTCTGGGCCGGGCTCGACCTCGGTCCGGTCGACGGCGCCAGCGGCACCGGGCGCATCCGGCCGACGCTGACCGTCCTCCCGCGCGGGCACTTCACCGGCGTCCAGGCCGGGAAGATCTACCGGTACACGTTCCCGGCGCTCACCACCAGAGACGGACTCTCGACGCTGCTGGGGGTGGCGCTGGAGCGTTTCTCCGACCGGGTGGGCGGGACGCCGCCGAAGGTCGGCCGCCTAATCCTCACCGCCCACTCCGGTGGCGGAGCGCCGCTGATGCAGCTTCTTCGCCGGCACGATCCGCACGAGGTGCACGTGTTCGACGACCTCTCCCAGGACTCGAGCCCGCTCGCCGAGTGGGCTCGCCGCCACATCCGCGCTGACCGGCGCGCGGTCGAGGGCGGGGCCGCCCCGACCAGCGCGATGCGGGTGTTCTTCGGGCCGAGCACCAGGGGGTACAGCCTGCGTTTGGACAGGGCCCTCGCGGCCGATCTGCGAGACGCTCCAGCGTCCGTGCGGGACCGCTACCGCGTCGAATCCAGCCGCCTCGGGCATTGGCAGATCGCGCGGCAGTACGGCTGGCGGATGCTCGCCGACCCGTCCGCCGACGTGCCAGACGCGACGCGGCCGCCGGCGACGAGCGCGGCGAAGCAGTCGTTCGAGCTCGATACGGCCGAGATTCCGTTCCTCCCCGAGGGGGTCGAGGCCGAGGACTCCTGGGAGGCTGGCGACGAGGAGGAGGCCTGGGAGCTTGGCGAGTCCGACACCGAAGGCGAGGCCGACCTGGAGTTCGAGGATTCCGAGTTCGGGAAGCCGGAGTTTAGGGATCTGGAACATCCGGAGCGGGAGGAGCCCAAGCTCGAAGGTCCCGAGCTGGAGGACCCGGAGCTGGAGGACCCGGAGTCCAAGGACATGGAGCATGAAGATCCCGAGGCCGAGGCGGAGAACGCGTTCGAGAGGCCACCGGTCGAAGGCAGCGTGCCGCTCGATCCCAATCCGGACCTCAACGTTCTGGGATGGACGGAGCTCCAGCGGTTCGCGCCAGGCCGTGCCCGACAGTTTACGGAGGATAGGCTGTCCGACGGCCGCGAGCGATGGCTCGCGGCGAATCGACCGCTGACGACCCCCGGGGACCACGGGTTGTCGGGGCTCATCGATGAGCTCACCAGCTTGGTGTTTTACAACCTTCATCCGGAGCTGGAGGGACGGCAGGGATCCCCGACCGACGAGCATCTGGCCTCGGAGTGGGAGACGGTACGAGACCGTACTGTGCGACCGTCGTTGGAGGCGGACTCGCCGGAGGACTCGCTGACCGACGCAGTGTTCTCCGCGCGCCACCCAGACCTGGCGGGTACTGTGGCGGACCAACCGGAGCTGGCCGCCGAATGGAAGGAAATTCAGGATCGACACGTCCGGCCTCTGTTCGTCGCCCAAGTCGGTGGGTTGGCACCGGGGATGTCGCCGCTGCCCGTCGGTTCAGCCAACAGTCGCAGGCTGTTCCTCGTCTTGAACCACGTCCTCCGAGGACTGCCCTCACGAACCCTCAAGGCTATGGAGGACGAGATCAAGGACATCTTCGCGTTCATCGGGAAGGCGTCGGGGCACCGGCCTACCAGCTTGATCGTGGCAGGGACAGATCGGCTGCCGCAGGGCTTGAACTTCTCGGACTCGGTCGTCAGCCTGGTGGATACCGACGTGAGCGCACATTTGAGCCAGGCGCTCCGTCTGCAGCGACGTAACGTCGAATTCTCACTACGACGCTTGGGCTTCAAGGTTCCGCCGAACCTGCTATATGACCGCATAGCCGGCGTGCCGGAACGTATCGGCCAAGCGACGTCCGCCAAGCGGATCGCGACCGCAGGGAGCCGGAAGTTGGCCATCCCCCTGATGGCTGCTGGGGTGGTGCTAGGTGAGGTCGTGTCCGAGGTTATCAACGAGGTCGCTACTGGACGCAAGGCCCAGGAGATAGGGCAACGCCGGAAGGGCTCGGCGTTCGAGAACGTCCGGTACTGGGCCTCAGCCCAGGCCCTCATCGACACGAGACACCTGGTGGACATCGACACTGTCCGGAACAACCGCGGCAATCCGAGCCGGTGGCTCGACTTCGCACAGGACATGCTCGGTGCGGCCCTCGGGCGAGCCGTCGCCCACGAAGCGCGACACCTCTACGTCATGCCGCACGCCGTCGACGGGCTCGGATCCGACGCACCGCAGTTGCTCGCCGGGGCGGCAGGGTCGACGCGGTTCTCACCCGACGACCAGAGTGACATCCTGGCCGCGATCAAGAGCTTGGAAGCCAAGCAGGGTAAAGCCACCGTGGTGGCGACGTTCCCGGTCAAGCGGCGCTCGTTCGGCTTGCCGTTCTAGCCGCAGATCTTGCCTACCACCTGGTCGGGCGGGCGGTGTGCGACCACCCGATCGACGAGCGGCACCAGGGGATCCTGCCGTCCGGATCTGAGGCGACGGCTCACCGGAAGGCTCCGGTCGTACAACCCGTCTACCCCAGGTTGTGCCTACATGCTGAATCTTGGGTTCGTGTTGGCCTATTTGAGCAAAGGCCGCATCCGCCTCGGCCGCAACGACGCCCGCCTCCCACAACCCCGCGGCCGCACCGTCACCGTGCGCAACGGCATGGAAGGCACCATCACCCCCACCACACGAACCGCGATCGAGCTCGGTCTTGATGCGACCACGTCAGCCCCAATGGGCCTTGCACTCTGCTGTTGCCCACGAGTTACGCCGCTGCCGATGTCGACTACTGCTATGCGCTGACCTGCGACAAAGCCCAAGGGTCAACCGTGGACCACGGGTGTACCACCCGACCGACCGCGCCACCAGCGAACGCGCCTACGTCGCCCTATCCCGCGGCCGGCACACCAACCGCATCTCCGCCGTCACAGGCGCCGGCTGTCGGCGGCCATGAGAAAATCCCCATAGACGGCCACGAAAGTCCCCATGGGCGGCCACCAGAATTCCCCACTGGCGGCCGTGAGATCTCCCAGTCGTGTCCTGGTTCGTCCTGCTTACAAGGT
>JBOGED010000340.1:0-1956 GCA_050743625.1 Egibacteraceae bacterium
GTGCAGAGTTGATCCGGTATACCGGATCAACTCTGCACAATACGGGCTTCCTCCAGTGGTCGCGCTAGAAGGGGCTCCGCGCCTGGGCCCGCGGCAGGCGCAACGGCGAACCCGCATCCTGCGATGCCTGGTCTACGCCGAGGCGGGTTGCCTGCTCCAGCGGTGAGTAGTCGCCGTCGGGGCGGTACAGAGACATCGGCTCCCGTAGCTGTAGCCCGACCTGAGCGGCGAAGCGAGGCGTCGTTCCATGGTGGCTCTGGGCGGTATGCACTATCACGGGATGGCAAAGGTAGACATCGCCGGCGTCACCTGTCGCGGAGACGATGGGGTAGTCGTCCAGATCGGCGATCCTCGGGACGACCTCGTCCCAGCGCAGCGGCTCGTCCCCGGTCTCTGCGAACACGCGCGCCGCCGCCACATGTGAGCCGGCGCGCAGCATCCTGGGGGCGTCGTTCGGTCCGACGTCGGTAAGCAGGACCAGCAGCAGGAACGCGCGCAGGCTGGAGGTGAGGTTGAGACCGACGCTGTCGCCTAAGCCGAACGCATGGTCGACATGCCACTCGTCGTCGACGTCATAGGCGCCATGGTCAGGGAAACGTACGCGCACCTCGCTGGAGAAGAACGGCTCCGCCCGCCACCGCCCTGCTCCCGCGAGCTGGTCATACGCGCCGTGGAGGCGGCACGTGTTCATCGCCCGGCGGACCGGCTCGTCGGCCTGGTCGAACCAGAGCCGGATCTTCGGCTTTACCCATGTGCTCGGATCGTCACGGACGATCGGTCCGGGCAGCTTGACCGTGTCTGTGCGATCGAGCCGGCCGGCAGGCATCTGGGCCCAGAAGAGCTCGACGCAATCGGCCGCTGCCGATCTGGAGAACGCTGCCGGCAGCCGGACGAAACCGTCGCGCACGAACGCGGCCACCTCGGCGTCAGACAGCGATGGAGGCGTCACGCGAGGGATCATCTCAGGCGGGCCAGTCGCTCGGCCAGGATCTCAAGCCCGGTGACCGCGAGCTGGTTGCCCTGGTAGTAGGCGGCCGGGATGACGATGACGTTTCCCTCCTGGACGGCCGTCAGCGCGGCGGTCTCCGGGATCGCAAGGAAGTCGGCCTCGGTGTCCTCCGGGGCTTCCTGGAACGAGAAGAGGACCACCGCGTCCGGGTCGCGCGCGATGATCTCCTCACGGCTGGGGGTGGTGACGTCCTCCTGGACGTCGGCGAAGGCGTTGGTAAAGCCGAGCGTCTCGATCAGCGTGTTGGCGACGCTGGCGCTTCCCCAGACAAAGATCTCCTCTTCGAAGATGCCGCCGGCCATCACGGTCGCATCGGATTCACCGGGGATCCTGCGCTCGACCACGGCAACACGCCGCCTCAGCTCGGCGACGCTCGCCGCGGCCCGGTCCTCGCTGCCGAGCAGGCGTCCGTACAGCTCGATGTCGCTGAAGATGACGTCAAAGGTCGCCGCGCCGGGCCCTCGCTCGCCGCACCCGAATGCTGGGCATGAGCATCGTGATCCCGACCTCGGCGAGCGTCTCAGTGGTGACTCCGGCGGCGTCGAAACCGACATAGAGATCGGGCTCGGCCGCGATGATTGCTTCCCGAGAGGGATCCGAAGAAAGCTGCGGCAAGCCCTCGAGCGCCTCCCGCATGTCCGCGGGATACGGCAGGAAGTCGCCCTCGTCGGCTCGCGCAACCATCGTGTCAGCCCCGGCCGCCGCGTACACGAGCCCTACCGCATCGTCGTTCACCACGACGCGCTCTATGGGCTCGTCCACCGTCACCTGACGTCCACAGTTCTCAAAGGTGACGGGAACGTGGCGCCGGCCTCGGCCGCAGCCGCGGCATTCCCGGCACAGGCGCTTAACGCCGAGATGGCGACGAGGCAGGCCGAGATTGCCCTCAACCTCAGCCGGCGCGCTTGTGCGAGAGAGTTTTCTGGACGTCTACCGGACATATAGTC
>JBOGED010000341.1:0-7971 GCA_050743625.1 Egibacteraceae bacterium
GGTCGGTACGCAGCACCCGCCGGTCGTGGATGCTGGCCACCACTCCCAGCAGCGCGGGGATCGCCGACCGGGCGCGGCCACGCAGGACCTCGGCCTGTGACGGCTGCCCGTGCTCGCGCAGGAACCAGGCTCGCAAGCCGGCCCAGCGGCGGCGCCAGCGCGCCAACGCCTCGTCACGATCCTGCGGGGTCGGGGTCAACGCGTCGGCCAGGTCCCGCTCGGCCGCCAGCGCCAGCACCTCGCCGAGCTTGGAGCGCTCGACGGCGGCGATCGCCTCGGCGATCTCGGCGGTCGCCACGACCAGCTGGCCGATGAACCGCTCCAAGTAGTCGATCAGCGTGTCCTTATAGGACAAGAACGCCTCAAGGTCGACACCATGCAGGTCGATCGTGCGCTGCAAGCTGCCCATGAACGTCTGCGCCTGAGCCGCCAGCTCGTCGAAGCGGGCACGCAACGTCGACAGGTTGCGATGGATCTTGCCGCCGTCCGGCGACGGCGCGGCCGCCAGGTCCGCCAGCTCGTAGAGCAGATCGCGGATGTCCCCCAGCGCAGCCGCTTGCAGCTCACCGGGCTGCACCAACGTCTCGTCGAACACCGCCAACGCGCGCTCGGCGGCCAACCCCGCCGGGGTCAGCTGGTACAACAGCCGCTCACGGTTGAAGTCCTCGACTGTGGCGACCTCGGCGGTGTCCGGCTGCGCGGACAGGTTGCCCCACTCCACCAGCGACGCCAGCGCCGCGTCGATCGCCACGCGGTCCACCTGAGCACCGGTCCCGGCCTGGGCCACCGCAGCCAGGACGTCGTCAGGCCGCAGCGTGAACGCGAACCCCTCCTTGGCCGCCACGAATGCCCCCGCCACGGCCCGATACAACCAGGCCTTCTCCACCGTCACATAGGTAAACGCCCTCAACCGCTCCACGGCGCGCACCCTAAACAAGAATCACAGCCTTGTCGAACCGCGCCCACCCCGGGGTGTGTCGACTCGGATCCGGAATCCGGACCCGACTCGACACAGCGGCCACCGCGGGACGCCCTACGGCCCACCATGTGCGGAACGCCCTGCTAGACCACCTGCACGAGGTAGTGGAAGTTGCCTTGGCCGACGGACGCGGCCAGGGTACGGAGCACCGCGTCCGCGTCGTCGTAAGGGCCCTGCACGTAGAGGGGCGCGCCGTCTTGCCCGAACGTGATGGCGCTGGTTTCCCGCCATGGCCCGAGGTGGCCGGCCGCTGGCTGGAAGTCTGGATGAGGTGGGAAGCCGAGGCCACGGGCGTAGTCGATGGCTCCCCACACCAGGTGGCGGGCCAAGTCGAGCGGCGCCGCGAGCGGTGGCCCGACCTCCTCGTACGCGCTGAAGAACGTGCGGACGAAAGCGGGCAGGTCACGCTCGTTCATGATCCGGGGCCCCAGGGCGTTTTTCACTCCGAGGCAGTATTTGTCGACGAGGTACCCGCAGGCGGACACCCGTTGCGGCCGGTGCCGGCGCGCGACCGCGACGGAAACGAGCCCACCGATGCCACTATCGGGCTGGCGGCTGTCCGGCCATTCCTCGTGCCCGTCGATGGGCTGGCCTGTGCTCCAGCCCGGGCTGACCCAGCAGCCGACCAGCTCGGGCTCCGGCTGGGCCGCTGCGGCCTGCTGGGCGATGGCCCGTACCAGCGGGGCGATGGTGGAGGGTCGCACGTTCAGCGCATGAGCGATGTCTTTGGGGGACCGCCCCGCCTCGCGGAGCTCTCGAACCTGGTGGAGCAGTTGATCGTGGCCCATCACATGCGTGTCATATGCCATGATCTACATGTAACCAGACCACTTGGGGGGTTCGAGCGGAGAGGCGCTGGACGGGGATACAGGCTCCAGCGGCGAGCCGACCCCCTCGCGGAGCAGCAGCACTAGGTCAGCGCGGTCGTGGGCCAGTACGGTTCAGCGTCAGCGGGGCACCCGCCATCGAGCGCGCCTATCGCACGCGCTGGGTCTCTCCCGAGCTGTCAGCCGCCAAGCGCCGCCGGTTGGCCGAGCGTCAATGCAAGGCCCCCGACCTCGTCGTCGTCTCGCCGCGGAAGCACGTGACCGCGCCGATCCCGGGTGATCTACCCCAGCCCCGCCCGGCCGCCGCATGACGCGGACCCGAGCCAGGTGTGTGGGTTGCCTGCCCAGCACCAGCCCAGCTTTGGCGCGCCGTCGCTGATCCAGAGCGCCGGCACCCTGCGGTCACCGCAGCGCGAGCCGACCAGGGAGAAGCACTTGTTGCGCTGCAGGGACTGAGGAACGTGCGTGATCAGCGCGATGCCCTCGTCCACCGTGAGCGGAGTCCGCCCCTGCTCCGTGATCGTCAGCATCGCCTTATCCGGCGTCACGTTCAGTGTCTGCTCGCCACGGTCGACGTCGAGGACGAGATAGGCCTGCCCGTTGGGGATCGGCAGCCCTTCGATAGGGGTGAACCGGTGGATGTCGCCAGGCGCGTAGAGCCTGTCGATGAACCCAGGCTTGTCCCTACCCTCCAGCCTGGTCAGCGGCATCGAGCGTTCGGCCGGGCGACGACCAGGACAAACGGCACACGTCCCGCCTCGGGCGGCGACATCGATGCGCCGCGCGTGACAGCGATCTCCCGCAGGGGACCGATGAGCCGCACGAACGCGTCCTCGGTCAAACCGGACATCGCCGGGTATTCCAGGTCGAGCAACGTCCGTACCTGGCGATCGAACTCGTGACCGGGATCAAGCGGAGTTAACGCCACATGTCGCCCTTCAATCTCCTGCAGCCCTTACACCGTACACTGTACCGTGTACGCTTGCTCCCAGATCTGTCACAGGTAGGGAGTAATTTCGCGTCAGCTCATCGAGAGGGGGAGGGAAGACCGTGAAGGTATTTGTCGCGACATCGCAGACGCAGGGGTTCCGCGCGGACGACTACTGCTGGACCGTTGAGGGGGAGTTGGTCCGGCTGCCCGGCCTGACCTGTGATTGCCCGGACTGTGGCTGCGATCGGGGGATGGCCGGGCTCGGCAGCTCGCGGGCGACGACGACCGCGAAGGTGATCGACCGCCGAGACCTAAACCCACAGACCTACGCCGACTTGCTCTGCGACGCGTTGACACGCGAGGGCTGGGTCTCGCCAAGCGGGATGACCGAGGAGGAGGCGCGCGATTGGGCCCGAGAGCATCTGGAGTTCGCATCGTTCTTCGACGAAGGCACGGTCGTGGAGCTGCGGGACAACCGGCTGCTCGACAGAGCCTTGGCTGGTTAGAGGCGGGCAGCGGTCTTGGCGACCGGGCCTAGTCGTCGCGGCAAGGGCATGTCACACTCGCTGTAGGGCTTGTCCCCTTGCTCCGTCCACCTCCCTCGAGGTCGCATGGATCGAGAGAACCGGAGACGTAAGCGCGGTCCGAAAGTGGTCGATACGTCCGTCGCGGACGCGGCTCGGGAGGTCATCTTCAGGCGCCGCCCCGCCGCGGTGGTCGTCCCCAACGTGGCGGTGCACAAGAGCCGCTGGAGCCAGTTCCACAAGTACCACCGGCGGTGCGAGGTCACCGCGGTGGAGCGGCTGGCGCCTAGCGGTACCGACCTGCTGACGCTGCGGATCACCGACGGCGAGGACTTCGCCTTCGAGCCCGGCCAGTTCATCGGGCTGGCGGTCGAGCTGAACGGGGAGCTGCGCACCCGCCCGTTTTGCGTGTGGTCGGCGCGCGGCCCCGGCTCGGAGCTACGGCTACTCCTGCGAGTCGTGCCTGACGGCCCACTCTCGCAGTACTTGGCGGCGCGGACGCCAGGGGATGTATTGGCTTTCCGGGGGCCGCTCGGCCGATCGATGGTCCCTGAGCACCCAGGGGCATTAGCGCTGATCTGTACCGGCGTCGGCCTCGGGCCGTTCCTTGGACTGATCCGTCACCTCATCGACCGAGGAGACGACCGGCCGGTTCGCCTGTACTGGGGACTGCGCCTGGCCGAGGACATCTGCCTGACCGATGAGCTGGACGCGCTCGCGCGCGACCATCCCAACTTCGCCTATCACGTGTCGCTGTCGTGCCCGCCGCCCGGATGGCGCGGCCTGGCGGGCCGCGTCACCCACAGCGTACCGCCGTTGCTGAGCGCACTGGCTGACCACAACTTCGTGCTGTGCGGCAACGGCGCCATGATCGCCGAGCTCCATGGGGCGCTGTACGAGGCGGGGGTACCGGGCGAGCGAATCCACCGCGAGTTTTACTTCAACACCCGCTATCGCGCCGAGCCCGCCACCGTGACCGCCATTCGCCGCCGGTTCGCCGCCAATGACGTCACCTCACCCCTGACGATCTTCCACGCCCTCGGCATCGACCTCGATGCGGAGGCTTGACGCCTCGGACGGGTGACCCCCGGTCAAGCGTGAGTGCGACACTGGCGGTGAGCGGCATTCGCGAACGACACCTCGTATATAGATGAGCATCGGATCCGCGAGGGGAGAGCGCAAGGAGGAAACGAGCGCGATGAAGACTGTGTACCGGCAGCCAGTGAGAACCCCCGATTGGCTGTACACGCTGGTGGTAGCCGCCTTGGGGATTTACTTCGTGATTGGCGCTCTTGTCTGGTCCTTTCTCATTCTCAGCGGCAGGACGGTTCCTGACTCGTTCGCGACCGTCCTCGCCACGATCGCGGGCGGCCTCATCGGAGTGCTCAAGCCCGTCCACCACGAGTCCGCCGGCAAGGGGACCGACACGAAATGAACGCCTTTAGTTACGGCGGGGGTCGCGGCCGCTCAGGTCGACGGGGCGGGCGAGTTCCAGACTGCGCAGCACCTCGCGCCAAGCGGGGTCGAAGCGGGCCGCGTCATCGGCCCACAATGACATGGTGAACACGACGTGAACGCCGGACTTTCTCGCGAGGCAGGTCCGGGCAAGCGCGAGGGCTTTCGTGTCGGCGTCGCGATAGCGGGTCTCGCTCCATACGAGCTCCAAGCCCTCCCGCCGCTCGGTCGCGGGTGCGGACCGGGACAGCACGTCAGAGTCGTGGTCGCTCGTGCTCCGGTCGAGCAGGTCGCGGAGGGCAAGATCGGCGCCGATCGCGGGCGGTGCGTACATGAGCGAGAACTCCAACCTGCAGTTGTCGTCGGGCGGTGGCCGGTCATACAGGCACAGGTCGCTGCCGTCGTTCGGCTCGACAACCCATTCACGGGGAACGTCGAAACGTGCCTCGCCGCGATTCGCGACAACCACCTTGAACCCTGGCCGCGCCGACCATCCATGGTCCGCCGGCAGCGGCTGCTCGTACGGCAGCTCGTCCATGGGTCGCCAGCCTAGTCGCTTGGGGTCATGGCCCGTATCGGTGTGTGGAGGATCCCTCGCCGAGGGCAGTAGGCTCTGCCAAGGTGCGGCCGGACGGCATGCGCGACAGGAGACGAAAGGTGCGGCTCTTCGACGCGGGGCGGCGCCCCGGTGGTCGCGAGGTCGTGCACGAGCGTGTGCTCACGGCGGCGAACCTCATCACGCTGGTCCGGCTCCTCGGCCTCCCGCTGTTCGTCTATCTCATGGTGGGGCCGGCGGCGTACGGCCAGGCGTTCGGCGTGCTGTCGGCGGTGGCGGCCACCGATTTCCTCGACGGGTATGTGGCGCGACGGTTCGACCAGGTGACGCGCCTTGGCCAGCTGATCGACCCCCTGATCGATCGAGCGCTGCTGGCGACGGGGGGGATCACGTTGGCGGCGCTCGGCATCCTGCCCTGGCCGATCCTGGGGCTGATCGTGGGACGCGACGTCATCCTCTTCGTCACGGCCAGTGTCCTGTTCCGCGGCATGCCCCCCATCCCGGTCAACCGTATGGGCAAGTTCGCCACGGCGAACCTGCTGATCGGGATCCCTGGTTTCCTTCTCGGCCGTATGAGCTGGGCGGGCGCGGCCGTGTTCGGTGCCGCTGCCTGGGGATTCACGATCGTCGGTGTCGTGGCCTACTACGTCGCCGGCGCCCAGTACGCCCGCGCAGCACGCTTCGCCCTGGCGGTGAAGCGGTCCGACCCACCAGACGCGCAGTAGGAAGCACGTGAACACGTTGTTCGGGCTGGGGAGTAGTAGCATCCGGCCGCCGGGCCAAGGCGACGGCCAGGGTGACGGCGAGAGGCGAGAAGGAGCAACGGTGAACCCGGAGGACCTCCGTTACACCGAGGAGCATGAGTGGGCCCGCGTCGACGGGAACCGGATCACGGTGGGCGTCACGCATTACGCGCAGGACGCGCTTGGTGACGTGGTCTATGTGGACTTGCCGGCGACCGGCACCAGAGTCGAGAAGGGCCAGCCGTTCGGCGAGGTCGAGTCGACGAAGAGCGTCTCGGATCTCTACGCACCCGTGACCGGCACGATCGTCGAGCGCAACGAGTCGCTGGAGTCGCAACCTGAGCTTGTGAACGCAGAGCCCTACGGCGACGGTTGGATGGTGGTGATCGAGGCTGACGACCCGGACGAGGTCACGAAGCTGCTCTCGGCCACTGACTACGCGAGAATGACCGAGTCCGCTTGATGTTGACCGTGACGCAAAGGGTTCACCTCCACGGGTTCCGGAGTGTCCTAATGATACCCTTCTGATCCGGATCGGTCGGAACGTAGGGAGTCGATGTACTGCACACACTGCGGCCACCAGAATCCCGCAGGCGCGAACTTCTGCGGGAACTGTGGCCGGCCGCTCCACGCCATGGCTGACCAGACGACGGGTGCGCTGCACCTGGACCAGGTCGCCGAGGCGCTGGAAAACCTTGACGCCGTCGCTGATCCAGAGGCCGTTGTCTCGGATCTCGCGCCGGGGACCGCGTTGCTGGTCGCTGTGCGCGGCCCGAACGCTGGTGCGCGGTTTCTCATCGACCGCGACGTGTACACGGTCGGGCGTCATCCCGACAGCGACATCTTCCTTGACGACATCACCGTGTCGCGCCGCCACGCCGAGTTCCGCCGCGAGTTAGGCCGGTTCTGGGTCCACGACGTCGGCAGCCTCAACGGCACCTATGTCAACGGTGTGAGGGCCGACGAGCAAGTGTTGGCTACTGGTCACGAGGTACAGATCGGCAAGTTCAAGCTCGTCGCGTTCGTCGCGGAGCAGGTGTCGTGACGACCACCCGAGCCGCGGCGGGGTCACCCGGTGACGGGTTCACCATCGGTGAGGTGCTGAACCAGCTCAAAGAGGACTTCGAGGACATCACGATCTCCAAGATCCGGTTCTTGGAGAGCGAGGGCCTGGTCTACCCAGACCGGACAGAGTCCGGGTACCGGAAGTTCACCGAGGACGACGTCGACCGGCTCCGGTTCATCCTCACCGCCCAGCGGGATCATTACCTGCCGCTCAAGGTCATTCGTGAGCAGCTCGAGCGGCTGGACTCCGGGCAACGCCCGAGCTCCGCAATGCCGACGTCCTCCGCGGCGCCGCGGGTCGATACCGGCGTGATCAGCGCGGGACGCCCCCCCGAGGTCGGCCAGCCGATCTCCAACGTCGTGCCCGGGGCCCAGCCGGCGCCTTCCCAATCGGGGTTTCCCCAACCAGGACCCCCCGAACCCAGCCTCCTCGAGCAACCCGTCTCTGTAGTCACCCTTTCGCTGCGCGAGTTCTGCCAGGCCACCGGCCTCGACACCGCTGAGGTGCGGTCGTTGAAGGACTTCGGGATCGTCGGTGATCGCAAAGACGACTCCGGCCAGTTCGACGGAGACGACGTGCTCGCCGGGCGCGCCGCCAGGGAGCTGCTGACCCTTGGGCTCGAGGCTCGCCACCTGCGCATGTACCGCCAGTTCGTCGACCGTGAGCTGGCCTTGTTCGAGCAGCTCGTCATACCGCTGCTGCGCCAGCGCAACCCCGAGGCACGCCGCCAGGCCGTCCGCCAGCTCGAGAAGCTCGGGCTGTTGACGGGGAAGATGAAGCGCGCCTTGCTCGCCCGCGCCTTGCGCGGCTACCTCGGCGGCGCGTAATGGCCGCGCGGCGGTTGGCGACCATCCTGGTCGCCGTCACTGTCACGATGGTCGGGTTCGTCC
>JBOGED010000342.1:0-14324 GCA_050743625.1 Egibacteraceae bacterium
CCCGCTGTCCGGCCGCGCGTGTGAAGCGCTCGCGGTCCGTCCGAGGTACTCGCCCTGGAGCGCATGGCCGACGACGACGAGTGGAACCGGTGGGGCTTGTAGGGTGTCGTTTTCCTTCGTATACGAAGGAAAACTGAGGTTATGCCAACGGGAACGGTGGATCCAGATCCAGGCGTAGGCGACCGACGCGCCGGGCTGGCCCATAGGGGTCCCAGTCTCCGCGCATCGCCGTCTCGATGTTGCCCGCTGCCAGTGCGTGTCTGTTTTGCGCGCTGGCGCGCAAAACAGCGGGCCAATAGGTGTTGTGGGTGTCCCGAGATCCCTTGGTCTGCGGCTTTGCGCGTACGCGCGCAAAAGCAACGCTTGACTCAAGACCCTAAATTGGTGGCATTGGTCCAAAGGCACAAGTTGCCCGCGCGGTGGGGCAATGGGTTCCGCGAGATGCGCTTGACAGTCTTCGACCGGCGACGCTTCATTCATGACCCGACGGTCGGCCACGCGGACGGGGTCATGGTGCACACGTTGCAACAGCCTGTATGCGGAGATCGCGGTAGGGACCGTCCTTGCGGACGGCCCCCCGCACAGATCCCAGCGTGCGCTGCTAACGCACTGGGCTCCTGCCTTGGGTACGGGCGTCAAATCGCACGCTGGGGAACGGATGCTTCACGCGGGCTGGTGGTATCCATCGGGTCGCGAGGCGGCTCATCCTGGCCCAGTTCACCCGTGTACGCTGGCTACGGCGCCTCAGCGCCTTGAACCAGTGCCGGGTCACCTGTTTGCAGAACGCCGCCACGGCGTCGGTGTTGCCGGGCACGGCGTAGTAGGCGAGGTGGCCTCTGACCACACTTGCCAGCCATCGCCCTTGCTCGGGGACGGGCAGATGCCGGCGTTGCATCAGCAAGACCTTGATCTCGCGAAGCTTGGCCCGCATCCGTTTCGAGATGGTCTTGCGCTTAACCCAGAAACGGCCGCTCTTCGTCTTCCCACAGATGTGGGTGAAGCCGAGGAAGTCGAACGTCTCGGGCTTGCCCTCGCCACGCGCCGCTCGGTCTCGGGCGGCGAACCGCCCGAACTCGACCAGCCGCGTCTTGTCGGGATGCACCGCCAGACCGAACCTCGCGAACCGCTCGCCAAGATCGGCGAGGAACCGCCGCGCGTCGGCCTGGTACTCGAAACCGGCGACAAAGTCATCCGCGAACCGCACAAAGACCACGTCTCCACGCGCTTGGCGGCGTCTCCACTGCGCTACCCACAGGTCCAAGACGTAGTGCAGGTACACGTTGGCCAGCAACGGCGAGGCCGATGCCCCCTGCGGTGCACCCTGGTCACTGGCCGTCCAGGCCCCGTCCTCCATCACTCCCGCGCTTAGCCACTTCCCGACTAGGCGCAGGATGCGTTGGTCCGCGATCCGGTGCTCAAGGAACTTCTCTAACCAGCCATGATCCAGGCTGGTAAAGAAGTCGCGGATGTCCGCGTCGAGCACCCAGTTCACCCTCTTCCGCCCGATCCCGACCGTCAGCGCGTCCAACGCGTCATGCGGGCCGCGCCCCGGCCGGAACCCGTAGGAAAAGCCGAGGAAGTCCACCTCGTAGACGGCGTTAAGCACCTCGACGACGCCCCCGTTGGAGGATCTTGTCCTCTAACGTGGCGATGCCTAGCGGCCGCAGCCGCCCGTCCGCCTTCGGGATATACGCCCTACGCGTGGGTTTTGCTCGGTAGCGCCCGCTGTGCACACGGGCGTGCAGGGCCTGCAGGTTGGCCTCCAGGTCCTGGCCGTAGGCTGTCCACGTCACCCCATCCACCCCGGCGGCGGCCTGTGGGCGGATCGCCCGGTAGGCCGCCCTCAAGCGAGCCAGGTCGACGTGGTGCGACAGCGCCGTGAACCGTGCGTGTTTGTCCCTTCGTGCTACTTGGCGCACACGGTCCAGCCCGTTTGGCACGCCTGGCCCGGCACTGCGTCCGGGACGTGTCGCGCTGTCCGTGTTCCCCTTGGCCAGCCCCCTTTCCTCCACCACCTCCGCGGCCGTAGCCTTGTTCGGCGGCTTCGCAGGTACTACGGGGCTGTCAGACTTCCCACGCTCGTTCATCTCAGGCTTGCGGCCTTAGCCTTCCCTGAGCGGCCCGACCCGTGATCAACGGGACGGGCGATCGTGGGACCTCCCGGTTCTCGCGCATGAAGATTCCGTACATGCACAGGTTCTCCGACCGCGCGGGGTCCACGAACGGCTCGCGCATAACGCCTTCCGCGGTGTGGCCTTCCGCTTAGTTTCACAGCGTCGGCACCCCGATCTCCTTGATTTCGCGGCTCAATAGCCCAGCCTGCACGTACCCCTGTCAACGCTTCGCCCCCGCCCTCGCGGACACTGACGCATGACTCGGGGCCACCGTGGGTCGCTACTCCTTCGGTGCAGAGCTCTCTCATCTCCTTCTCCATGCCGGTTTATCCCGGCGCTCGAAACCTGCAGGTATGTGGTGGGCGTGGCTCAGGGGGTCGGATTGGCGCACGGTGCTCAAGCCGGCGAGGGAACCGACTGGCACACCAGCACTGCCTACTACGGCGAGGCGCGTGACCGCCTGCTCGACACTGTGAGCCAGCAGCATTATATCGATACGCTTATGCCCAAGCGCTTGTACTGGTCGATCTTGAAGGCCTGAAACCCTGGTATTGCTTCGCATACACGGCGCCAGTTAGGATTATTCTTCTTGTCAAATCTATCAACTTGCATATCTGGGGACGTCAGCGGCTCCTGGTGGTATACAGTCATGGCAGGGAGATATCTGGGACTACAGCTGGCTGTAGTGATCATTCGATAGGCAAAGTCTGCGTCCTCATATCCCCAACTGCCATCAAACCGTTCATCGTGCCCGTGAACGAGCTTCGCATCTATAGTCCGGTAGAGGAGGTTACCGCCATGCATATAGGCCCAAGGATGCTTCACGTCAGGCAATTGTTCCATGGTGGGTAGCCGCCTATCCTTAGAAAGGAAGTAGTTAGAGGCGCTTGGGACCCGAGGGACATGGAGCAAGATGGACGGCTGGTCAATCAATTTTTCTTTTGTGAGGTTGCCAGCGGATATGAAGATGCGTTCGCCAGCGAAGATGCGCGACCGGCTTCCCGCCTGGTCAATCGCGGCATAAATTGACCGAAGGAAACCTGAAGACGGAATGCAGTCAGCATCGATTGAGGAGATCCACTCCCCAGCAGCGAGTCGTAAGGCAGTGTTACGGGCTCGGCTGAGCGCAAAGGGATGAGCCAGTCTGGGCTGCTGTATCAGCGTAAGTGTCAGCAGGTCGCGAAAGTCGCGGTACACTCGTTCGATCGAATCGGTGTCGGAGTTGTTGTCGACAAGTATGACCTCCACGTCGGTAGTCGCGATGTCTTGTGTCACAATCCCAGCCAAGACATTCTCTAGCAGCCTCGCGCCGTTGCGACAAGGAATTATAATTGAAAGCCGCATTAGAACCAGTACTCCCCTTTTACACCCCTGTGCGGGAAGGGTTGCTTAGGTACCGGCACGCCGAGGAAGGGTGCGAGCCGCTCGTACCCGTCGCCCGCAGCGACGTCGAGCACCAGCAGATCTCGTTCTCGCCCGACGAAGTAGCTGGTCACATTCTGGACGTGGTGCCGGTAGGCGCGGCGGAAGCGATTTTCGTCAAATCCATGCCGCGCATACACTGCGGTCTCAAGGAATTGCCGGATCTCCACATAAATCCTGTGCTCCTCGTTTTCGCCGTACCTGAAAGTCGAAAGACCGGCCCAGTGATCGCGGCAGGAGCGCAGCCAGCTGTCCTCGTCACGCACCGTCAGCACGAATTTGCTCCCAGGCCATTCAAGATCGAGTTCCTCGTAGTATGGCGAGCACGTGATGTCGGTGATCCCGTCGTAGTATCCAAGTAGCGGGAAGCGCACGTCGCCGCGCACGAGCGTCTCAAGGGTCGCGCGATCGAGCGGGTAATGCACGGTGTCGAAGCCGAGCACATGCAAGGCCTCAGTCAGCGAGTGCGTCCCAGTACGCGACAGGCCGACGCCGAACACCTTGAACTTCTTGGGTGACTGACCAAGATTGACGGGATCGTCGGCCACGGCTTCGCCGACCTCCTCGATGCCGACTTGATCGCTCTCGATCTGGGCGGGGTATGGGAGGCCACAGAGGTAACGCTCGACCTGTCTTGGTGTGGCGTCAGGCGGCACTGCGCTCGCCACATGATCCAACGCGTGCCGCGCGGCGTCGAAGTCAAGGCCTTCTCCCCACCGCGACACCGCAGCCTCGATGTGCTTCTTCCCAAGCGTGGCGCGGTTACAGAGTCCCCACAGCGCATACTTGGCGAAGATGTCGCTGGAGCGCTGAAAATAATCGCTGAGAATATGGAAGTTCTTGAACACCCTCTCGAACCCCAGTTGGCGGAGCGCCAGCCTGAGTAGGTATTCGTCGGGGCTGAGCATGTACGCGAGGTTATCGTTCGGCTCGGGGATCGAACGCATGGCGCGTACGATGTCGATTCGCATGATGTTCACGCCGCTGTAGATCCGTCCGCGGAACCGATCATGCCCGTAACAACCTACGAAGGGCAGTTCATTCGCGTCGAGGAACGGACGCAGGTCTTCCAAGAGCAGGCAGTTGGCATCTATGAATACGACGTGTGAGCAACGGTGCTCGATCCCGAGCATCCGCCGCACCCCCCACGGCTTCGCGTTACGGATCAGGTGCGTACGATCAGGCTTGATGTGCTCCAGTGCGAGCTTGAGCGCCAGCTCGCTCGTACGCTCGCCGCCGGTGCGGAAGACGAGCTCGATCGGGCGTGCTCCCGAAGGCGCCCAGCTGCCCTGTAGCGTCTCGGTTACGCCTTCGTGAACTGGCCGTTCACTCAACAGGCCCCTCCCACGCATACGCACCGTTCGCCTCACCCGCAACCGTCTCGAACCCCCGCGAGCTCATTGGCGTTCAGCTCACGCTTCCATCGCAAGTCCAGCACGATCCCGCGTGGGTGCGCGCCGTACCAGTCGCGCACCTTATCGTTGGGTTGAACACCCCTGGAATGACGCTCCTCCCACGTTCGCGCAGGAGCAGGAGCAGCGTCCCATCGTTACTGCCGAGCGGATGCTGATCGCTGCTCCAGGGGTCGAGCATCGCGGGATCGAACGCGATGCCGAGAAAGTCCATGAGGGCGCGCAAAGTGGGCTCAGGCCGCGACGCGAGCTCCTCATAGCGCACACGCTGCACGGATCCCGGCCAGCTCGAGGCGAGTTCCTCAACGTCGCGCATCCGGCTCATCCACGCGGTGGCGTGCTCATACGCAGAGACCTCAGGCCGCTTGCGCAAGCGCGAGCTCACCACCGCGCGCCCATCACGCGTGAGCACGATCAGGCGGAGCGGGATCTCGCCGCGGAGCGCTGCCGCCTGGGACTTGATCCAACGGATCCCTTTGCTCGAGTCGAACACGATCGGGCGCCTCGTGCGCTGTGAGAGCATCTCGTACAGTTCCTCTCGGGGTTCCACCCGCAGATCTCCCCACACCACGCAGCCGGGCCCGCACAGCCGACACACACGCTTTTTGAGCGGGTGCGTGCGGATCGCTGAAGTTCAAGGCCCTTCTCACCTCGCCGGTAAAGAAAACCAACGAGTGCGCGCCAACCATCACCCCCGCAACGTCGAACCCGAGTGCGCCGCAGTGCCCATGAATATGACCCCGGTGTTCACTCATTGATCAAAGGGGGTATCCAATTGATATCCTATCCATCGTGTGACCTACCACAATCCCAGCGGAGGCTGGTACTCGCCGTGGCTGAGCATGTTAAGCAAGGTTGTCGATCGGCCCGGGGATCGTGCGCACGTCATCCGGTAGCCTCTTGGTTACGCTTTCGTGAACTGGCCGTTCACTCAACAGGCCCCTCCCACGCATACGCACGGTTCGTCTCACCCGCGACCTCCTCGAACACCGCGAGATCACCGGCGCTCAGCTCACGCTTCCATCGCAAATCCAGCACGATCCCGCGTGGGTGCGCGCCGTACCAGTCGCGCACCTTATCGTTGGGATTGATTACACCGGGAATGACACTCCTGCCATTTTCGCGCAGGAGTTGGAGCAGCGTCCCGCCATTACTGCCGAGCAGATGTTGATCGCTGCTCCAGGGGTCGAGCATCGCGGGATCGAACGCGAGGCCCAGAAAGTCCGCGAGGGCGCGTAGCGTGGGCTCGGGCCGCGAGGCGAGTTCCTCATAGCACACACGGTGCACGGACCCCTCCCAGCTGGAGGCGAGTTCCTCAACGTCGCGCATATGCTCGGCCCATCGGGCGGCGTGCTCACGCGCAGAAACCCCGGGCCGCTTGCGCAAGCGCGAGTTCACGACCGCGCGCCCATCACGCGTGAGCACGATCAGGTAGAGTGGGACGATGTCGCGGAGCGCTGCCACCTGGGGTCCGATCCAACTGATGGCCTTGGTCGAGTCGAACACGATCGGACGCCTCGTGCGCTGTGAGAGCATCTCGTACAGTTCCTCTCCGGGTTCCACCCGCAGACTCCCCCATACCACGCAGCCGGGCCCGCACAGCTTACACACACGCTTTCTGAGCGGTGCGCTCAGATCGCCGAAGTGACGGGTCTTATCTGCCTCGCCGGCGAAGAAGATCGACGGGTGCGCGCCAAGCATTACTCCTAGCAGCGTCGAACCCGAGAAGTACGCGGCTCCCATGAACGCGACTCCTGTGTTCACTCGTTGATCGACGGTGTATCTGGCTGGCATCCTATTGGTTCTTGGGCTTGCCATAATAGCTCCAATTATTGATCAGCTCGGCTAGACTCAACGGTGTAGCGTCCCTCACTTTTCGCGGTTGCCCTCCGTCAGCTTGCGAGTGCTGCGTTGCCTCCAACAGTTCGTCCTTCGAGTACCAAACGTCCACCTCCCACTCGTCGAACGTATCTGTCCAGGCCCGCAGGATTACGTCATAAAAATGTCGGCCCGGCATTGCTCGCGTGACCATATTCCAGTTTCCGGCGTAGACGGCCTCGAAAAGCGCAAACCGTTGAGAAGAATGGCTGGGCGCTCCATAATGGGTGATCTCGTGGCGATCCTGTTTTTTGATCCGGCTGGTGTCCGTACCATTAGTCCCGCAGAGGGTTCTCATACGACGCCAGGTCACCTCACGCGCACGAAAAGGAAAATGGTGAATGAAGGCCGGAGAAGATGGCTCGAACAGGACTTCCGATGAATCGAACCGGTGGAAACCCTCGGCCATCGTGACAGGAGGCCGGTCGCGGTCGAGGCGGATCAAAGGATGCTTTCGGTGGCCGCAGCCTCCCATACGCTGCTCATAGCATAGTGGTTGGAAATGGATCGGATGATAAGGCGGTAGATAGTGTGGAGAGTTGGTAGGGAAGTGGTGGAAGTACCGCGCTCCGACGGCACGGTATCGAGCATCCAGGGATGCGAGGTACTGTCTTAGCGGCCTTCCTTCCGGGCCGTGGGGAAATTCGTCTGCGTCAAACCATAGCCACCAGGTATATGCTGCGCCTTCCTGTTCCGTGACCTCCCGCATGACAGCATTCATCAATGCGATCCGAAGCGGTTCGTCATAGGAGTCCGTCCGATAGGAATGGGCTAGGGTGGCGCCGTTGGACACGGCATTCTTGACGGTTTGATCGAAGCTGCAGTTGTCCACCAAGAAAACCTTTTCGCAACCCTGATGAAAGGCATTCGCCACGCTCGCGCTGATGATATCCTCCTCCATCCAAGCACCTACGATCCCGAAAAAGCGGAATTCTGGCAGTGGGCGCGTCGGGGGTAGCAGCTCGACCATCTGGATTGCTCGCGATCTTTTCTCGCTCTCTCGCCAACAAACGTATCGAATGATCGCGTCGATATCGAAGAGCTTTTCCTTCAACGACATTCTCCTTGTGCGGCTGGCACGCTTCGAGCACCAGGGAGGATCTCTCCCGTGAGGTGCCTGGAAGGGTTGCGGTCGAGTACTTCGCGAGTGCCGACAGATTAACTGATATGCCGCATCTGCGCCGGCTCGGCGCGGATGGCGCGGAGGATGGCGAGTTCCTCTTCGCGCTCGCCCGGACGCAGGAGGCCGCGAGGCCTCCAGGGCGGGAGTGCGTGCGGCGAGCAGGGGTCCCAGCGGACCACGCCGGCGCAGCAGGACCTCGTGCTGGAGGCCGGCGGCGTGCATGCGCTCGCGCGTGAGGTCAAGGTCGCACAGCGACGAGTGGATGAGCAGCCGCGTGCCGCCTGACGCCAGGTGGGCGGGGGAGACGTCGAGCAGCCGGTCGAGGACGCGCGCCCGTCCAGCCCGCCCTCCCAGGCTCGGGCGGCTCCGCGCGCCGGCTCGGCCGTGTCGGGCAGGTAGGGGGGTTCGAGGCGATGAGGTCGAACCGCTGACCGGCTGCGGGGACGAGCAGGTCGCCGCGCCGTCCCGGGATGCGGACGCCGTTGAGCCTGCCGTTGACGCGGGCGGTCATCACCGCGCGCCGTGAGCGATCGATGGCGAGGACGTGACTCGCGCCGGCCAGCGCCGCGCTGATGGCGACGACGCCGCTGCCCGTGCAGACGTCGGCGGCGCGGTCTTCGGCGCGTCATGTGGCCGACAGCGTCGGCGAGCAGCCACGAGTCGCTGCGCGGCCGGAAGACGCCAGGAGGAGTGAGGAGTCGCATGGCTGGGCGATTCTTCTCGCATGGCCCGCGCGACAAACGCCATCCCGTCCGCCGCGGATCTTCGCCGCGCCTTCGACGTGCCAGCGCCGATGACCGTGGGGCTGGAAGAGGAGGTGATGCTGCTGCATCCGGTGACGCTCGACCTGCTTCCTCGCGCGGGCGACGTGCTCGCGCGTTGCGGTGGGGACCGGTCGGTGAAGCTCGAGCTGCCGGCCAGCCAGCTGGAGCTGGTCACGCGACCGGCCGCGACGGTCGGGGAGGCGGCGGTCGCGCTGTGGGGTGCGCGCCAGCGCCTCGCTCGGGCGGCCGAGGGGATCGGGATGCTGGCCGGCGCCGGTGCCCATCCCTTCACCGCGGTAGAGGGTGTGCTGAGCGCCGCCGAGCGCTACGAGGCGATGATCCGCGAGTACGGGTGGGTCGCGCGCCGGCAGCTGGTGTTCGGCCTGCATGTCCACGTCGCGGTGCGCCCGTCCGTCACCGCGTTGGCGGTATACAACGCGTTGCGGTCGTACCTCCCCGAGCTGGCGGCGCTGGCGGCGAGCGCGCCCTTCCACGCGGGCGTGGACACCGGCTTGGCGTCGGTGCGCCCGAAGCTGGGGGAGAACCTGCCTCGCCAGGGGATCCCACCCGCGTTCGCCAGCTTCGAGGAGGTGGCCACCGAGCTGCGTTGGGGCGCTCGCGCGGGGGTGCTGGTCCATGCGGGGCAGTGGTGGTGGGAGCTCCGCCTGCACCCGGCGTTCGGCACGATCGAGGTACGGGTGTGCGACGCGCAGGCGGCCGTGGCCGAGACCGCAGCGCTCGCGGCCGTCATCCACGCCTTGTGCGGCTGGCTTGCCGAGCGGTGCGCAGCCGGTGACCTCTCCCCACCCGCGCCGGGATGGCGGATCGAGGCGAACCGGTGGTCGGCTTGCCGGCACGGAGTTCACGGCACGCTCGCGGACCTCTGCACCGGAGAGCCGGCGCCGGCGAGAGCTCGGCTCTGGGCGCTGCTGGATGCGCTCGACCCTACGGCCAAACGACTTGGGTGTGGTCGCGAGTTGACCGCCGCGCGCCGGATCCTGGATGATCCGGCGCCTGACCGGCACCGGGCGGTCGCGGGCACGCGCGGATTGGTCGGTCTCTGCGCCGAGCTGGCGGCACGATTCTGTGAGGATCCATTGGGGTAGAGATCCGGTCGATGGCACAGCTGCCCCAACCTCGCGGCCCCGTGACCGCGGCGCTGCTTCACGCGTTGCGCCTGCCAGCGGGATCACTGGATCTCCCCGCCGCGCTGGCCCCGGCCGATCCACTGGCTGACGACGACCTGCACCTGGCCCTGTACTGCTGCTACGAGCTGCACTACCGCGGGTTCGACGAGGTCGACGAGCGGTGGGAGTGGCATCCGTCGCTGCTCGCCTTCCGCGCGACGCTCGAATCAGCGTTCGAGGCGGCGCTGCGTGATGTGGTAGGCGGCGGCGGCGAGCAGGTCGACACGGCGCTCCAAGAGATTGCGAGTGCGGACGACGGCCCCTCCTTGTCCCGCCATCTCGAGCGCCACGGCACCTTGGACCAGCTCGTCGAGTTCGTGATCCACCGCTCCGCCTACCAGCTGAAGGAAGCCGACCCGCACTCCTGGGCGATTCCCCGGCTGAGCGGGCTCGCGAAGGCGGCGCTTGTGGAGATCCAGATCGACGAGTACGGCGGTGGCCGTCCCGACCGGATGCACGCCCGCCTGTTCGCCGACACCATGGAGGCGCTCGGCCTCGACAGCGCCTACGGTGCGTTCCTCGACCACATCCCCGGCGTGACCCTGGCAGGAGTCAACCTCATGTCATTGTGCGGCCTGCACCGGCGGCTGCGGGGAGCCATCTGCGGCCATCTCGCCCTATTCGAGATGACCTCGTCCATCCCCAACCGGCGCTATGCGAGCGCGCTGCGCCGGTTAGGGTTCCGCGAGCCGCGCGCCACCACGTTCTTCGACGAACACGTCGAGGCCGACGCCGTCCACGAGCAGATCGCCGCCGTCGATCTGGTCGGTGGGCTCGTACGAGCCGAGCCGCAGCTCGCCGACGATGTGCTGTGGGGGGCCCGCGCCTTGGCCGAGCTCGACCGCAGGTTTCAGGCCCACACCCTGGGCGCGTGGCAGGGCGGCCGCACGTCCTTGCGCTCCTGGCCCCGGTCAGGCGGGCCGCTCATCCCCGCCAGTGGCCCTGAAGCCGGCGACCTTGTGGGTGCCGTCACAGAACGGTCTGATGCTTGACTTGCCGCACCGGCACAACGCGATCGTGCCGCGGCGAGCCTCGATCTCGTTGCCGTCCCGATCCATCAGCTTGAACGGGCCGCGCACGAGCAGTGGTCCATCACGGCAGAGTACGATCTGCGCCTCGTCCACGCGTGGCCCCTACCCACCCGGCGCGCGTCACACGCCTCACGCGCCTGGAAGGCCGGCTGGCAGCGGCGCGGCGGTGGCGTGGGACTGATCCTCGGCCGCCGGGCGCGCCAGACTGTCCGTATGACACGCAGCGCTTCGCAGACCGACCCGGTGATCGTCGCCGAGGACATGACCAAACGGTACGGGTCCTTCGAGGCTGTGCGGGGCGTCGACCTGGACGTGGCGAGGGGGACGATCTTCGGGTTCATCGGACCGAGTGGGTCGGGCAAGACCGTGACGGTCCGGCTGCTCACCGGCAGCGAACGGCCCACCTCCGGCAGGTCTCTCGTCTTTGGCCGCCCACCGGCGGAGTTCGGCGCCGCTGAGCGGGCGCGTCTGGGCTATATGCCGCAGCTGTCGATCCTCTACCCGCACCTGTCGCTGGGAGAGAACCTCAGCTTCGTCGCCTCGATCTACGGCTTGCGCCGGCGAGAGCGCCGTGACCGGATCGGGAAGGTGCTGGACTTCGTCGAGCTGGGCGCGCACCGGCGCAAGCGGCTGCGGCATACCTCCGGCGGCATGCAGCGACGGCTCGCGCTGGCCGCGGCGCTCGTCCACGACCCCGAGCTGCTGTTCCTCGACGAACCCACGGCCGGCATCGACCCCGTGCTGCGCCGGAAGTTCTGGGAGCAGTTCGAGGCACTGAGAGCGGACGGGCGCACCTTGTTCGTCACGACCCAGTACGTCGGCGAGGCGGCGCACTGCGATCAGATCGGGGTGATCGCAAACGGCGTCCTGCTCACGGTCGACAGTGTCGAGGGACTCCGCCGCCGCGCGTACGGCGGGGAGATCCTCGACCTGGAGGCGCGGGATCGTCTCGAGGAGTCGATCGTCGCCGGGTTGTCCGGTCTGGACTTCGTGTCCGGGGCTGAGTGGACCAGCGGGGACGGGCGAGCCGTCCGGGTCGTGGTCACCGACGCGGGCACGGCGGTCCCGCGATTGCAGCGGTGGCTCGGCGAGCGGGGGGTCCGGCTGGAGTCCTTGCAAGAGCACGTGCCCGAGCTGGACGACGTCTTCGTCAAGCTCGTCGAGGCGGCGCGGTCGTGAGTGATCGCGCGCTGCGCTGGAGGATCAGGGTCGGCGCGTTCCCGCGCAAGGAGATCGTCGAGATCGCGCGCCAGCCGATCTTGATCCTCGCGCTGGTGTTCGGCCCGTTCCTGATCCTGCTGCTGTTCGGCGCGACGCTACGGGACACCGCCCCGTTCGTGCCAGCGGTCTTCGTCATCCCTGAGGGTGGCGCACTCACCGACCGGCTGACGCAGCTCGCCGAGCGCGACCTTTCGGGGACCCGGCTACGGGTCGTGGACGTGACCTCCGACGAGGACGCGGCCCTCGAGCGGTTGCGTGAGGGGGAGGTGGGGCTCGTCGTCGTGTTCCCTTCTGGCGCGGCTGAGGCGATCCGCCGCAACGAGCGGGCATCGATCGTCGTGTACCACGACCGGCTCGACCCGATCGAGACCGAGGCTCTGGACGTGTTCACCCTGCGGCTCGTCGACGAGGCGAACCAGCAGCTCCTCACCGGGCTGATCGCGGACCTGCAGGAAGGGGCGGGGCCGATCGGGCAAGACCTGCAAGGGGCTCTTGACCAGATCCGGGCGGTACGCCTCGCGCTCGAGGAGGCGCAGCGGCAGATCGTCCTGGGCGGCGGCGATCCCCAACTTCTGGCGGAAGCGCTGCGCCGCGGCGCGGCGCTGGAGGAGGACCTTTCCCGCGTCGCTATGGCGCTCCAACGGTTCAGCGAGCTGCAACCCGAGGTCGTCGTCACGCCGTTCACCGGTAACGCCGAGCAGATCGGCGAGGGCGAGATCCGGCTCGCCGACTTCTACGCGCCGGCGGCGGTCGCGCTGCTGCTCCAGCACCTGGTGGTGACGTTCGTCAGCTTGTCGATCGTCCGTGAGGAGCAGCTCGGCACGACGGAGCTTTTCCGCATCGCTCCGGTGTCGGCGATCGAGGCGCTGCTGGGCCGCTATCTCGCGCACCTCGTGATCGGTGGGGTGATCGGCGCGAGCGTGCTGGCGCTTCTGGTGTACGTGCTCGGGGTGCCGATGCGGGGGGATTGGCTGCTGGCCGCCGCGGCGGTCGCGGCGCTGCTGTTCTCGTCGATCGGGCTGGGGTTCGCGATCGCGCTGGTCGCGAAGAGCGATAGCCAGGCCGTGCAGTACGCGATGATCCTGCTCCTGGCGAGCGTCTTCTTCAGTGGTTTCATCCTGACCTTGGACCGCTTCGCGCCGCCCTTGCACATCATCGCCCGCTTCTTGCCGGTCACCTACGGCGTCGAGGTGCTGCGGAACGTGATGCTCCGGGGGCAGGACCTCGACCTACCCCAGACGGGAGGGTTGGTCGCCATAGGTATCGCGCTGTTCGCGCTCGGGTTCGTGCTGTTGCGGCGCCGGATGCGCCACGGCTGACCTCTCCCGGGGAGCATGGGCGCGGGCGAGCTGGGTACGGTCTGCAGATGGAGATCAATGACGTCGTCGGACGTCGCGCGATGGAGTTGGACGTCACCGCTGCCAGGCACATCGTGGAGGTGCTGCAGCTGCTGGCCGAGCTGCCCTCGACCCCGGCGATCGTCGCTGAGGGAGCGCGGCATCATCTCGCGCTGATCGACGCCCAGCTGCCCACGCCGCATGCGCGGCAGGAGTGGGAGCGGGATCGCCCGCCTGTGACGTCGGTCCTCCTCGATGCCGACGCCACCCTGGCGGTCATCGAGCTGCTCGACATGTTCGCGCAGATGCCCTCGACCCCGCCGACCGTGGCCACCGACGCCCAACAGCTGGCGGCGGCGATCCGGCAGCGGCGGGACGCCGAGCCTTAACCGGGGTCGAATGGGTACTCGCTCATCGATGACGACTGAACCCGATCGAGCGCGTCGGCGCAGGGGATATCGCCCTCATCGCCTCGCCACGCAGAAGATGTCCCGGTTGGATCGAGGAGGAGGTGTTCTACCCGGACGGGGAGGCCGCCGGAGACGAGGCTCAGGATCTCGTCAAGGAGGCCTTGAAGAGCGCCACGTCAAAAGAGGAGGAGTCCGAGCTATTCCCAAAGAAGCGCGAGGCGTTCGGAGAAGAGCGGCTGCAACAGCTCGGCGAGGCCTTGGCGCAGGCCAAGCAGCGGCACCAGCTGGACTGCAAGTCCAAGCAGGAGCTGTACGAACAGGCGCGTGAGCAGGGCGTACAGGGCCGCTCCCGCATGACGAAGGACGAGCTTGCCGAGGCCATCGAGCCCAGCTGACCTTCGGCGGTGCCGCGACCAGGGTCGCGG
>JBOGED010000343.1:0-4988 GCA_050743625.1 Egibacteraceae bacterium
ACCCGTGGACGAGGCGAGCAGCACCTACCAAATCGTGGCGCGCCACAGCGACATGGCGATGGATCTCGCCCGCTGGGACGGAGCCGACACGGCAACCATCCAACAATTCGACGCGTCCTGGCCACCCAAAGAAAACCAACAATGGCAACTGATTCCCTCGATGTCAGTGTCAGCACACGGATCTGCCGAGATCCTCAAGGATGTGCGCGAGATCGGCGCGCCAGGCAGTCCTGGATACCTCGCCGTGTGGGGCCAAGACACCTTCGTGGTCATCGCCGGAACACACGGCAAGCCCCCTGCTCCTGCCCCTGTCGTCGTCGCTGGGACCTGGGAGCAAGGCCGCGTCGTCGCCTTCTCCCACGACGGCTACCTCGGCAAGGCGGCGGCAGAGCAGGCCGACACCGGACGCCTGGTCGAAAACGCCCTTGTCTGGGCATCGCGCAAGCCTTCCCCACGCGTCGCCTACCTGGGCCACGAGCCGCCCGCACGCCTCAACGCCCAGGCTCTCCCCCGCAAAGATTTGACCCCCACGCTGGTAGGCCTTGACGCCCTCATTCTTTCCCTCAGTGATCTTAGCGACGCCGAGATCGACGCCGTGTCAACGTTCGTTCGTGGGGGCGGCGGCCTTCTCGCGGCTCTCACCGGCTGGGGCTGGCTCTGGCTCCAAGGGGCGGGTGGCAGGCCTATGTCCTCGAACGCCCTCAACCGCCTTGTCGCCCCCGCGGGGATCGGATGGACGGACGGGATGGCCGAGAAGACGACGAAGTCCGGCTACGCCGCCTCGCCCGTCCCGCCTCTGGCCCACGGCCTTCACGCGTTCGAGGCGCTCCTTGCGACCGAGACTACAAACGCGAAGGCGGCGCACACGGATGCCGAACTCCAGCAGGCGGCGGACGCCGCGCAGCTGCCCTCCGACTCCTGCCCAAGGATGAGGCGACGATACGGCCCCGCGTCGAGGCGCTCCTCGCCGAGCGGACGGCGTCACTGATCCCCACGACCGAGACGCCCCTCAGCCGGCCGCTGGACCGCTTCCTGCTCCGCTGTCAGCTCGAAACGCTCCGTGACCTTCCCGCCGCCTCCCAGATTAAGGCCCATCCCGCGGCGACCGAGTTCCCCGGCGCGGTCCCTCCCGACGCTCCGTTGGTGTCCCGCAAGCTAACGATCGACCTTGCGGTCCTTGGCTGGCACAGCACCGGCCTGTACGCGCCGCCGGGAAGCGTCATCACCGTCTCGGCGGCCCCCGGCCTGCCCGCCGGGTCGGGCCTATCGGTGCGGATCGGCGCTCACACCGACCTGCTGTGGGATCGCGCTACATGGCCGCGCGTCCCTGACATCGTCCGCTCGTTCGCCCTGCATGGCGAGAAAACCGAGGCGGCCAGCCCCTTTGGCGGCCTGGTCTACCTTGAGGTCCCCGACAACGCCATCCCGGGCACGGCCTCGCTGACGGTTGCGGGTGCGGTCGAGGCCCCGCTGTACGAGCACGGCAAGACCACCGCCGAGGAATGGAAGGCCATCCGCGAGCGCCCCGGACCGTGGGCGGAACTGGCGACCGCCAAGGTCATCCTGACCGTGCCCTCGTCGCAGGTCCGCGGCCTGGACGACCCGGTATCGGTCATGGCGCTGTGGGACCGCCTCCTAGATGCCGCCGCTGATCTCGCGGCCATCCCACAGGACCGGCGCCGCCCCGAGCGCTACGTGGCCGACGTCGAGATCAGCGTAGGCTACATGCACTCCCTGTACCCGATCATGACGCATCTCGACGCCGCGCCTGTCATGGTCAGCCGCGAGAAGATGATGGCCAACCATAAAGGTGTGCCTTGGGGCTTGGCTCACGAGTTAGGCCACAACCACCAGCAGGACTCCTGGACGTTCGAGGGGACCGGTGAGGTGACGAACAACCTGTTCTCGCTCTATCTCATGGAGACCGTGATCGGAATAACAGGCGCGGACGGCCACCCCGCGCTGCAAGATCCTGACAAGCGCATCGCCGGCTACTTCGGGTGCGGAGCGCAGTTCACCGAGTGGAAAACCGACCCTTTTCTCGCACTGCAAACCTACATCCAGCTCAAGGACGCGTTCGGCTAGGAGGCCTTCAAGAAGGTCTTCGCCGAGTACCGCGACCTGCCCCCCGCCCAGCGCCCAAAAAACGACGATGAGGAGCGCGACCAGTGGATGGTCCGCTTCAGCCGCACCGTCGGCAAAAACCTTGGTCCCTTCTACGTCGAATGGGGCATCCCCACATCGGCGGCCGCGCGGGACTCGATCAACGATCTCCCCAAGTGGCTCCCAGAAGGATCCCCCAAAAACAGCGCTAAAATAACCAACAGGATCAGCTCTTCGGTGTTATGCGGCCCGCCTGCCCACGCCCAACGCCGAGCACCCCCGGGCCGGCGCAGCACGCTTCAGCCTGGCGCCACCAGCAGTACCTGATCAGCGAATTAGGTAACTATTCAGCCGGTAGTGTGGGGCGAGGTCGACCGGCCGCACCGCAAGCTGGCCCACCGCGGCTCCCACCTCGGCCTGGTGTGGATGTCACCGTCTTCGCCCCCGCCGTGTCCTAGCCGCCGCTCACGATGTCGAGTTGTCGCCGCGCTGGTAAACGGGCTGGCACGTCTACGCGTAAGCCTTTCCCCGACTGGGTCGACTACTCGGTCAACCAACTGTGGATCTATGACACCACGCATTCACCAAGGCTGGCCGAGCGTGCATCGCCGTCACGGACCTGGTCTCACGCAAGTGGGTCGGGTGGCACCTGTCGGTCGAGGAGACCTCCACCCAGGTCGAGATCGTGTTCACCGACGCGTTGGAAGCCGAGGGGCTCATGGACGAGCTACTGGCCCGCGCCGACGGGCTCATCCCTGTCGACGACGACGACGAGCGCCGCCCGATCCTGCTCGCGGTCTTTGACAACGGCCCACAGATGACGTCGGGGTCGACCAGAGAGTTCAGAGCTATGGTCGCGATGCTATGGTCGCGATCGCTCAGCATTTCGGGCGACCGCACACGCCGACCGGCCAGGCCTGGCTGCGCCACGAGGCGCACCGTCGTATCCCCGGTGCAGCCGGGATGAACTCGAAGGGACTGCTCACGGGTCCGCGGCCCGGACAGCTAGGCGGGCCCCCACAGTCAACCCGTACCATGGGGATCCGGGCCGATCCCCATGGGAGGTGAACAGGCCTTGATCACGGTCGACATCACAGCCGACTTGACGACGAGGACGAAACCGGGTTTGTGTGGACATTCGTCGACGAGGCGCGGGATCCCTCTCCGATCAGACCCGGCGCCATCGTCGTAGCCGGCGACGCCACGCGCCATCTCCGTCCCTTCGACGACATCCAGATCGTCGCAGAACCGCAAAACGGACAGATCACACCTGTTCAAACATCACGAACCCGAAATTTGCGCTCGCGTCGAACGAGCTGAAACTGAGACTCTCTCCTGGCCCGATGCGGGCAATAGCGCCCGAGCATGACGGGTCGTCGTGAAATGTCGCGAGGGTGCTAGTGGCGTTGATCACAGACCCGACCGGCTGGTTGAGCCCGATGCAGCCTCCCTGCGGCGTCACGATCTGCACGTCACCCGAGAATACGTTAGACGTGTAGACGCAGAGCGTACCTGGCTCACAAGCCGGCTGGCTCTGCGCCTGTTCTGCCCATACCATGCTCATCAGCGTCACCAGGGCCAATGGGAGCGCCATGCGCGCGAGCACCTTCTTCACTACGAACGACTCCTTCCGATGGGCGTCTGTGCGCAGCACTTTCGCCAGCGACTTGTGTCCCGTCAAATCGTGTAGGCGAGGGTCGCGCGCTTTCTTCGATTTCGGCCGGGCTGCTGAACCGTCGGCGGTGCCGATAGCGCCGGCCGCGCCTCAACGGTCAGGAACTGGTCACGCTCACACGCGCCGACGCGACGTGACTCAACGGAGACTACAAGAAAAGAACGGCCACGAACGCGAACACGGGGGCCGCCCTGTCACGCGCGTTCTTGCCCGTCAACTGGTGTTGCCCCGGTTTCGTGGATACCTCAAGCTTGGGCTGTGAGCCCGGGAGGAGTTCACGAAGATGGTCAAGCATTACCCGCAGGAGTTCCACCGTGAGGCGGTCGAGCTTGTCCGTACCTCGGGAGGCCGCTGCGCGAGATCGCCGAGGATTTAGAGATCTCGCGTCAGACGCTACAGAACTGGACCCGCCGCAACGACATCGACGAGGGCCGCCGCGACGGGTTGACCAGCGACGAGCGCGCCGAGCTGATGCGCCTGCGACGCGAGAACCGCACGTTACGGACCGAACGGGAGAGCCTGAAAAAGTGCGGATGGCGCCAGCGGGGCGCCACGGGTGCGGATGAAATCGTCTGTGGACCGCCCCGGCCGACGTCGTCGCTGCTTGGTGCCGTTGAGCCTGGAAAAAAGTGTGGCGTGGGGGCCTTGAGGAACCGGTGACTGCTGCTTCGAGCGCGAATCTCAGACTCTGTTGATGCAAGGTTCCTCCGGGACGGGCCCTGTTCTGTTGGGTTGTCTTAAAGGGGGAAACTGCATGGACAGCGTTGTGCAACGCTGCGCTGGGTTGGATGTGCACAAGGACACCGTCACCGCCACGGTGCGGGTCCCTGCCTCGGGTCGGGGCTGGCGCGAAGACACGCGGATGTTTCCTGACAGGCCGTAGACCCAGTGCGGACTAATTACAGACCGGATCTGTGTCGTTGAGTCAGGCGCAAACCACATGGGAGCGCGTGAGCGCAGCACGCGGCAGGACTGCCCACTTGCCTGCTGCGGGGCTATGAGGTGCCCCACGCGGTACTCAGGACCGTTTGAAGGGCTTTCTTGGTAACGGCGGTGGTAACGGAAACAGAACTGAACGGCTTGGGCTGTCGGCGGCCATGAGAAAATCCCCATAGACGGCCACGAAAGTCCCCATGGGCGGCCACCAGAATTCCCCACTGGCGGCCGTGAGATCTCCCAGTCGTGTCCTGGTTCGTCCTGCTTACAAGGT
>JBOGED010000344.1:0-18505 GCA_050743625.1 Egibacteraceae bacterium
GCTCGAACGGCGCCGCCCACAGGCGCCGGCCCTCCCGCAGCGGGACGTGCGCCGAGCCGGCATGGTCGGCGGCGAGCACGACCCCACGCAACAGGCTGGCGGTCAGGCGCTCCGAGGGTGCCTCCAGCCGCCGCGACAGCTGCCGCGACGCGACGAGCATCTCCGCGATGTCTCGTGGGTCGAGCGGGTCAGCGCCGCCCACGCCGAGCCACTCGAGCACCCGCTCCGCCCGGCCAGCGGGGACGTCGGCCACCATGGCGGCGAGCTCTGTGGCGGCGACCTCCGGGTCGTAACGCTTCCAGATGTCAGGCAGGTCGCGGTGGTGGGTAGCGACCGCGGCGGCGACCCAAGGCCGGTCGGCGGGGTCGGCGACGACCGGCGGCACGAACGCGAGCGACAGCACCTCGTGCCGCCGCCCCCACGGCCCGCCGCCACGCACCATGCGCTGGAAGCCCTCGGCGACCTTGCCGAGGTCGTGGCAGCGCAGCGCGGCCTCGGCGTGCGCCCAGAAGCGCCGCGCGCCGAGCCGCTCGGGAACGTCGCCGAGCCTGCGGCGCAGCACATCCAGCCGAGCCAGCACTGCCTCGGTGTGCGCGACCAGGCTCTCGCCCGGTTGTCCCTCGCCGGCCGGGGACTTCGCCCAAACCTCAGAGAGCGGCGAAGAAGGCGACGGCACGGGCCTGGCCATTCCGTAAAGGGCTGTCGGGGTCGACGAGCACGGGACCTGGCCCGTCATGCGTGGTGTGGCCCTCGACCCAGACGACGCCGCCGAACTCGACCGCCCGCTCGGGAGGCGGCCCCAGCGCGACGGGCATGACCAGGCCGAGGCCGTGGCGGACGGCCACGCGCAACGCGCCTGGCAGGAGCGCGTCCTCGTAGTAGCCGCCGGCGGCCTCGACGAGGTCCACTGTGCCCTGCGCGGTCACGGCGGCGAGGTCTTGAGACCGGCCGAGGCTCATCGCGAACGCCGGAGCGTGCAGCGCCTGGGCCAGGTGGTCGAGGTCCCCGCCCGCGACGAGCAGCTCCAGCCGGCACCCGAACAGCATCTCGCGCCGCACCGGGTTGACGGCGCCCTCGACGACTTTGGGGAGCCGCGTGCCCGGCAGCGTCCCGCCGGACGGCGCCAGAAGGTGCTGGTGCTCCAAGTCGTCGACCCGGGCGAGACAGGTGAACCGGTAGGCGACCGTCCGCTCGGCTGGGCAGGAGTGCAGCCCGAGTGCGGACGCGAGCAGGCCGCGCACGGTCGTGGGTGGGGGCGCGGGATAGCTGACCTGCCGACCCACCAGGAAGTGTGGGTAGCGGAACGACGCGACCGGCGCATCGACCGAGACCCGCAGCGCCTTCATCGGCGCACGCTCCGCGCGGGCAGGCCCGCCCTCGCCGCGGGCCGGGAAGGCGCAGCTTTCCCTCGTATACAAGGGATTGTTGCGCCCTCCGACGGGCGCGCCGATTTTGACCTGCAACTTTCCTCCGTATACGGAGGAATCCTGCAGTGTGAGCCGGGCACCTCCTCAGCCTCGCCAGGCCGGGTGGCCTGGGTCCGCCAGCTCAGGCGCGTCGGACCCGACGGCGAGCGCCCTCCCCTGGCAGCGCACCGCGCCGAACGCGAACGCCTGCGCCGCCAGCAGGCACGTCCCGCACACGCGCAGGCCCCCCGCGGCGTTGGGGACGAAGTTCACGACACCCTCTCCGGTCACCATGGGGAGGTGCTGGCGGTTCGCCCACGCCACCGCCGCTCGGCCGCACAGCTGGCACGCCTCCGGTCTCGGGGCTCGACGGTGCGCGCGCAGCACGTCCCGCCGGTAACGGGCGCGTTTCTCCTCCCCCATCGTGGGGTTGACGTAGGCGGAGTTCGGATAGACGCAGGTGAGATATGCGCCCATCGCGCCGGAGAAGTAGGCGCCCGCCAACTCGGCCGACACCTCGTCGAGGTGCGCGACCGTCAGCATCGGCGGGGCCGCGACCCCTGCCATCGCGCACATCGCCGCCAGCCCGACGTCGATGATCGGGTTGCCCGTCCAGTCTGGCCCGTGAGTACCCATAGCCGCGTTTCTACACCAGGGGTGTGACAGGAACGGCTGGCCCTCGCGATACGAGCGGGAGGTAAAATGCGGCCAGCCTCGGAGCAGTAGCCTGGGAAAGTGAGCCCGGTTTCTCCCCGGACGGTGGGAGGCCGGGCTTCGCGTTTTTCATCGAGCGACCTGCTCCGCTACTGTGGCCTCAGAGTTCGCCACACCGTCAGGAGCTCTTGGATCCGATGACCTGGCCCGGCACGTGAGCGCGTTGGTCCTGACGCGTGTGCGCCTGAGGCTGGAGGCGCTCGCGCAGGGGACGTTACCAGGGACGCTGGCCGCTCCCATGAGGGCCGCGTGGGGGCCGGCGCTGCGGCAGGTTGCCTGCCCGCGCGAGCCAGCGTGCGCCCAGGTGTGCGTGGAGCCGCGCGACTGCGCCTTCGGGTTGGCCTTCACCGCACTGCCGCCCGTCGCGGGTTGGGGTGGGACGCCGCCACGCTCACTGTGGTTGCAGCACGACCTGCTCGTCGCGCGGCACCTGAGCAAGGGCGACCACGTCGAGATCGGCCTGGTGCTCGCTCCCGCGGCCGCCGAGCACCTGCCGGTACTGGTCGACGGGCTCCGGGTCGCGGCGGCGAGGGGGATCGACCGGATCCCGTTCGCGGTCGAGCGCTCCGGTGAGCCAGAGCGCTGGACCCTCGAGCGCGCGACCGAGGAGGCGGGCTCGTGGGAGGACTGCCGCGCGGTGACGGTTCGCCTCCTGACACCCCTGCGGCTCAAGGTTGGCGGCCGGCTCCTGACCCGCGCACCGGAGCTCTGCGAGCTGGTGGGCAACCTGGCGAGCCGCGCGAGCGCCTTGAGCGCGGCACACGGGGGCTCGTCGGGGGTCGCGACCACCGCGCTGCGCTCGGCCGCCGAGGAGGCACGCGTCGCTCACGGGGACGTGCGCTGGCTGCGCCTCGCGCGACCCCGCCACGGCCGGACGCCGGACAGCATGTCGGGCCTCGTCGGCGAGGTCCTCTACCGTGACGTGCCGCAGGCGGTCCACCCCTGGCTGGTGCTCGCGGGCGTGCTGCACGCGGGCGCCGACGCCATGGTCGGCTGCGGCCGCGTCGCCGCGGCCCCCGCGTCGCGCGTCATCACGGACGCCGAGAGCATGCGCCTCGCCGCCTCGTTGGCCGTCGAGCGTGTCCGAGCCGTCAACGGGCCGCTCAGCTCAGTCGCCGTCGACTACCCCGAGCCCGATCACCTGCTCGTACGGATCGAGGACCCCGCGAGCGCGATGGCGGAGCTGCGCGACCTCGCCGAGGCGCTCGACGTGCGCATCTCCGTTCGCTCGCGGTGAGGCACCGCGAGGCCCGTGGGCGCCCCTCGGGGGTGAAGACTCGCTACCACCGCTTCCGGGCCATCAGGCCCATGAGGCTGCTCTTGCGCCCGTGCTCGGCTCTGACCCGTGCGACGTAGGCGGCGAAGCCGTCCGGGCGGGCCTGCGCCTTGTACAGCCGCTCGATACGGGCCATGAGGTCCACCGCGCTCGGGTACAGCTTGGACTTCACCGGCTGCAGGAGCGCCGCGACCTCTCGCTCGTAGACCGGGATCGCGTCGGCCGGGTGCGTCCGCTCCCGCGCCCGCGCGAGGGTCATCCACTGGCGTTGATCGCAGCCGCGTGCGCAAGCCACGCTCCACGCCTCGTCGGCCAGGCCCTCGTACAGCAGGACCTCGATCAGCGTCGACGCGGGCTGGCGGTCGCCGCGCAGGTGCTCCAGCGCCTTGTCGCGCCAGACGCCGGGATCGAAACCGACGGTCTTGACCTCGTCCAACAGGCGGCGGTAGCTCTGCAACGACGGCGCGCGCGCCAGTCCCGACCAGAACACGTCGACCGCGTCCGCGGCCCGGCCACCGCGCCGGTGCGACTCGGCGAGCAGCTCACGTAGCGGCGGGGTCTGCCACGGCCGGTCAGGGAAGGCGGCGAGCCCTCGCTCCGCCCAGTCGACCGCCTCCTCGTCGCGCCCGGCCCGGGCGAAGGCCTTGGCGATCTCGCAATAGTCGCCAGGGACCCGCAGGCCGGCGCTCGACTTGACCGCGACGAGCTGCTCGGGGTCCCCCGAGGCGAGCGCCACCCCGATCATCGCCTGGGTCACGCGGAACGCGTCCGACCGCCCCTCACCGGCCTCAAGCGCCTCGAAGCGTGGGGAGACCAGGCGCCGGTACTCGGCCAACCCGGCCTCGCCGAGCACCGCCGCGTAGTGCGCGGCGGCCCGGTAGAAGGCCTCCAGCTCGGAGGACAGCTCCAGGTCGACCAGCCGCCGGGCCAGCGCGACCGGGTCCTCACCGGCGGCTTCGCAAGCCCGCAGGTGGAGCTCGCCCAGATCAGACGAGATCCCGGTGAGCCACCCGTCCGAGTCGTCCACATACTGGATCGCCTCGTCCGCGAGGCGGTGGGCGTGCTCGGCCAGCACGACGACCGCTCCGGCGTGGCCGAGGTCGACGAGCTCGGCCACCGCCTCGATCGCCTGCTGGACGCCGTGAGCCCAGCTCGCCGCCTCCGCGTAGTCGACGAAGTCATCGCCGCTGAACGCCACCTCGAGCCGGTCACGCCAGACCCCGACGTCCACCCCGGTCCCCCCAGCGGCGGCCGCCTCGGCCAGCAGCCGCTCCCGCAGCCGCCAGTCCGCGCCAGCCTGGCCGAGCAGCAGGTCCACAAGGCGCTTGTGGTCCTGGCTCCGTAGGTAGGCGCGCAGCGTCTCCTCGTCGCTGGCGCTGCGGCTGGGCTCGTCTTCCCAGTCGCCCTCGTCGTCGAGGTCGATCTCATCGCAGAGGGCGAGGGCGACGCAGTGCTTGCAGAACCTGCCATCCTCTCCGACCGGGCAGGTGCACGACCAGGCCGGCTGGCCGCCATCGTCCAGCCACAGCGCGACGTGGTAGGGCATCGACCCGCGCACGGTGCCCTCGATACGATCAGCGGTGGCATCCGCCCGCTCGGCGCGACCGTCCCCCGCGTACGCGACTCCCCGCAGGTAGGAGGCGGGATCCGCGAGGACCATGACCGCGGAGCGGGAAAACGCGGAGGTCAACAGGTCATCCATGGCGCCAGAGGTTACTCCCCGCCCGCACGAGGGCTGGTGCCCGTTGGTTCAGAGGCGGTCACAGGAGGCCCAAGGTGAGAGCGCCACGCCAACCACACCCGGCCCAGCGCAGGATTAGGGGCGCTTTGTGGCGGGGCGGTAGCCCTTGGTGGCGAGCCAGGCGCGGGCGCGGCCGCGGGCGCGCTCACCGGAGAAGACGGTCCAGCGCTCGCGCTCCTCGGGATAGGCGGACAGCACCTCGCGGAACCGGCGGAAGGCGCCCCGGCCGCCGAGGGCGACGTCGAGGAGCTGGCGCAGGCTGCGCTCGGCGACCGTGGCCGTGAACTCCTTCATGTCCCAGTACGCCTCGTGCGAGCCTTGCGGCTCGATCCGCAAGACCTCCGCGTCCACGGCCGCGCCACGGCCCCGGCGTGGCGGGCTGGCTGGCTCGATCTGCCCGGTGAGCAGGTGCAGATGATGCGCGTCGGCGGACGCCTCACTCTGGTCGAGGTGAAACGCGAGCACCGCGAGGTCCACCGGCACCGGCTCGAGCGCGGGCGCTGGGGGCGAGGCGGCGAGCAGCCGGTCCAGGCCGTCGGCGAGGACGTCGTCGCCCGTCCACTCGCGAGCCCGCAAGCCCGCCACACAGGCGGCGGCCTCGGCTTCCCCTGAGCAGCCTTGCGCCAACGCCGCGAGTAGTCCGTCACCGGCCAGCTGGAGCACCGGGCTCAAGGGTCTATCCTCGAGCGCGGCGAGCACCGCGTCGCCATCGGTCTGGTCGACCGCCTCGCGGAGGCGAGCGATCGCGTCGCGGTCCCATCCAGGAACGTTGGCGTCCGGCTCGCCGGTGTCGCGCCGGGGGCTCAGTGGCTCCAGCATCTGGAGGTAGGCCCAGGCGGCGTTCCAGAGATGCTGCTCGGGGTAGACGCCGCCACCCTTGTGCTCGCGCCGCCAGCCGGGCTCCCAGAAGCGGTCGACGACCGTACGCAGGTGGCGAAGGGTCCTGCCAAGCTCGGCGGCGAGGTCCGCCGGGTCGGGATCGGGTACGACCGGCAGCTGGTCGAAGCGGCGGCCGGCGAGTGCGTCCAGGACATCCTCGTCCACCCCGTCCAGTGACCAGAAGCGCACCGGCCGCTGGATCTCGGGCGTGGCGATCGGACCCGCCGCGGGCCGGCACGACCACCGCAGCGGCACCCTGATGAAATGCTGGACGAAGCCCCGCACCTCCCGGGATTCAATCCCCCAGGGAACCTCCTCGGGCGGCAGGTCGAGCGCGAAGACCACGCTCGCGGACTCCAACCGCGCCGCGCCCTCGATCAGCTCGCCGTAGGCGTACGCGCCGACGCACAGCGGATGCGTCGTCCGCCCGAAATATCGGTCACAGGCGGCGGCCACCCGCCTCAGATGCTCGACCGCTGTGCCGTACTCCATCATCACGAGTGAGCCTAGTGCCTCGTCCCGGGTCGCACATCAGCGGTGTCCCCGCACTGCGAGACCAGACTGCGAATGAATAGGGACGAGGTCAAGCGTGTCCATCACATGTGTCCTGTTGCGGATGGCAAATACGGTTCATGATCGCCAGAGTGGGAGACGCTCTTGAGTGCCCGCCCGGAAGGTGGCACAAGCAAGCGTAGAGGGGACGGTACGTTGGGGCTGCAAGGACGGGTAAAGATCGAGCAAATCACGCCGTCGGTGGATAACGGGCGATACGCGGCGAAGGTGGTCATCGGGGATCGTGTCGTGGTTGGGGCTGACGTGTTCCGCGAAGGCCACGAGTTACCCTCAGCCGTAGTCCAGTACCGTGGCCCATCCGACGTCGAGTGGTGTTCCGAACCGCTCGAGCGGGATGTCAACGACCGCTGGTACGGCGCGTTCCCCGTCGACCAGATAGGCGCGTGGCAGTTCCGCATCCTCGCCTGGACGGACCATTACGCCAGCTGGCTCGACGCCCTCCTCAAGAAGCACGCGGCGGGAGCGACTGAGCTGGACGTCGAGTTCGAGGAGGGCGCTTGCCTGTTGGAGCGGCGCCGAGGCTGCCCGGACACCGAGAAGCGGCTGGCGGAGGCCGCGAGATTCCTTCGGGGCCAATCGAGCTTCCTCTGCGGCCTACCCTCGGTGGACGAGCGTGTGGAGCTGGCCAGCGACCCCGCGCTGCTGGCCGCCCTCGAGGCTCACCCCGAGCGTCTCGACCCCACACTCAGCCACGAGCTGCCGCTCTGGGTCGATCGGGAGGCGGCCCAGTTCAGCGCGTGGTACGAGTTCTTTCCCCGCTCAGAGGGTGCGACCGCGACCACGAGCGGGACGTTCGCGGACGCCGCGAAGCGCTTAGCCGCCATTGCCGAGATGGGCTTCGACATCGTCTATCTCCCCCCGATCCACCCGATCGGCCGCGCGTTCCGTAAGGGTCGCAACAACACCCTGAATCCCGAGCCGACCGATCCCGGGGTACCGTGGGCGATCGGCTCTGAGGATGGCGGGCATATGTCCATCCATCCGGATCTCGGTACGATCGAAGACTTCGACGAGTTCGTGGCCGAGGCCGGCCGGCACGAGCTCGAGATCGCCTTGGACTTCGCGATCCAGACGTCGCCAGACCACCCGTGGGCACGAGAGCACCCCGAGTGGTTCAAGCACCGCCCGGACGGGACGATCCAGTACGCGGAGAACCCGCCGAAGAAGTACCAGGACATCTATCCCGTGGACTTCGACACGACCGATTTCGACAATCTGCGCGACGAGCTGGAGCGCGTCATCAGGTTTTGGATCGCCCACGGCATCCGGTTCTTCCGAGTGGACAACCCGCATACGAAGCCGCTCCCATTCTGGGAATGGCTGATCAGCCGGGTGCACCGCGACCATCCGGATGTCCTGTTCCTGTCCGAGGCGTTCACCCGGCCAAAGATGATGAAGGCGCTCGCCAAGCTCGGTTTTAGCCAGAGCTACACGTACTTCGCTTGGCGGAATACAAAGAAAGAGTTAGTCGACTACCTCACCGAGCTGTCACAGACGGACACCGTGGATTATTTCCGGCCAAGCTTCTGGACCAACACGCCGGATATCCTCACGGAGTATCTGCAACTGGGGGGGCCGCCGGCGTTCAAGATCCGGCTGGTGCTCGCCGCGCTTCTCTCGCCCGCCTATGGTATCTACTCGGGGTTCGAGCTCTACGAGAGGGTGCCGTTGAAACCAGGCAGCGAGGAGTATCTCAACTCCGAGAAATACCAATACAAGCCACGGGATTGGAGCGATCCCGACTCGCTCGCGCCGTTCATCCAGAAGATCAACCGTATCCGCCGGGAGCACAAGGCCTTCCGAGGTTTGCGCAACCTGCGGTTCCATAATATTGACAGCGACCAGATGCTGTGCTTCTCGAAGGTTGAGCCAAACCGGGCCAATCCTGTGCTCGTGGTCGTGAACCTTGACCCACACAGTTTGCGGGAGTCGATAGTCCGCCTGGACTTACCGCAGCTGGGGTTAGAGGATGTCGGGCCGTTCGAAGCATACGAGTTGATCGCGGACAGGAGCTATATCTGGCATGGGGCCGACAACTACGTCCGCCTCGATCCTCTCGTCGAGCCAGCCCACATACTCCGCCTGCGGGCGCTGTAACCGGCCGCGATGCTGACACCTGACCCACTCTGGTACAAGTCCGCCATCTTTTACGAGGTGTTGATCCGGGGGTTTTACGACTCGACGGGCGACGGTACGGGTGACATCCGGGGATTGCTGGAGCGGTTGGACTACATCGAGTGGCTCGGTGTCGACTGCATCTGGCTGCTGCCCTTCTACGCCTCGCCATTGCGGGACGGCGGGTACGACATCTCCGACTTCATGACCGTGCTGCCCGAGTACGGGAACCTCGACGAGGTCGCGGAGCTTGTCGAGGCCGCGCATACCCGGGGGCTACGGGTGATCGCCGACATGGTGATGAACCATACGAGCGACCAGCACCCGTGGTTCCTCGAATCCCGTGACCCGGGCTCCCCCAAACGCGACTGGTACGTGTGGAGCGACACCGACGAGGGGTACCAGGACGCGCGGGTGATCTTCGTCGATACCGAGATCTCCAACTGGACCCATGATCCCGAGGCAGGCGGGTTCTTCTGGCACCGCTTCTTCAGCCACCAGCCGGACCTGAACTACGACAACGCCGATGTCCAGGATGCGATGCTCGACATCGTCCGCTTTTGGCTCACGCTCGGGCTGGACGGGCTGCGCCTTGACGCGGTGCCGTACCTGTTCGAGCGCGAGGGCACCAACTGCGAGAACCTCCCCGAGACGCACCAGTACCTGAAGCGCCTACGCAAGATGGTCGACTCGGAGTTCGAGAGCAAGGTGCTACTCGCCGAGGCCAACCAGTGGCCAGCCGACGTCGTGGACTATTTCGGTGACGGCGACGAGTGCCACATGGCGTTCCACTTCCCGGTCATGCCGCGGATGTTCATGGCCGCGCGGCGCGAGGAGGCGCGCCCGATCGTCGAGATCTTGACGCATACACCCCATATCCCGGACAACTGCCAGTGGGGCATCTTCCTGCGCAACCACGATGAGCTAACGCTCGAGATGGTGACCGACGAGGAGCGCGACTACATGTATATGGAGTACGCGCGCGACCCTCGGATGAAGATGAACGTGGGGATCCGCCGCCGGCTCGCGCCGTTGTTGGACAATAGCCGCGACCTTTGGAGGCTGTTCCACGTGTTGCTGCTGTCGCTCCCGGGTAGCCCCGTCATGTACTACGGCGACGAGATCGGGATGGGCGACAACATCTATCTCGGCGACCGGGACGGCGTCCGCACCCCCATGCAGTGGACCGGCGATCGCAACGGGGGGTTCTCACGCGCCGACTTCGCGCAGCTGTACCTGCCGCCGATCATGGATCCCGTCTACGGGTTCAGCGCGATCAACGTCGAGGCGCAACAGCGCCACCCGCACTCGCGCCTCCAGTGGCTCCGCAACCTCGTCCACGTGCGCAAGCAGTACCCGGTGTTCGGCTCGGGCAGGTTCCACGCGCTCGAGCCGACTAACCCCAAGGTCCTCGCGTTCCTGCGCGAGGACGACGAGGTGACCATCCTCGTCGTCGCCAACCTCGCCGGCACGGCTCAGCCCGTCGAGCTGCACCTCGGCGAGTTCGCCGGCCGTGTCCCCGTCGAGCTGCTCGGCGGCACGCACTTCCCCGCCATCGGCGAGCTGACCTACCTGCTCACCCTGACGGGGCACGGCTTCTACTGGTTCCAGCTGATCCAACCGGAGGAATCGCCATCGTAGGGATCGATGACCTCATGCGGCCCGCATCGTGGCCGCGGTACGCCAAGCGGGTGTCCAGCTGGCTGCCCCACCAGCGTTGGTTCCAAGGCAAGGCGCTCCAGATCCACGAGCTGACCGTGGCGGACGCCGTCCTGATCGGCGACTACGTGGTCGACACGCTCGTCGACGTCGTCTATGCCGGCGGGTCGTCCGAGCGCTACCAGGTCCCGGTCGTGGCGGCGGACGTGCCTGGCGGGCTGGCCGACGCGCTTGACGACCCCCGGGCCCAGCGCCTGCTTGCGGAGCTGTCGACGATACAGGCCTGTGTGCCGACCAGCCGCGGGGACCAGTTGGTCGGCAGGCCGGTCACGGCCGCAGGGAAGGCGCCACCCGGCGCGCCGCGGCGGCTGGCATCCGAGCAGTCGAACAGCTCGGTGATCTTCGGCCAGGAGGCGTTCCTCAAGGTCTTCCGCCGGCTGGAGCCGGGCGTCAACCCCGATGTCGAGGTGACCCGAGCCCTCACCGTGGCGGGCTTCCCACACGTGCCCGCCCAGCAGGGGGCCTGCGAGCTGGGAACCACCGCGCTCATGGTGCTCTCCGAGTTCGTCGCGGGCGGCCTCGACGGGTTCACGGCCGCGGTGGCCGAGGCTAGCGAGGATGCGGCAGCCACCCCCGTCCTCGATGCGATCCCCGCGCTGGGCACGACGGTCGCCTCGCTCCACGAGGCCATGCGGGAGGCGTTCGGCCAGGGCAAGGCGTCGGAGATGGGCGCGAGGGCACGTGCGGCCGCGATGCGCGCCGATGCCTTGGCAGCGCTGGAGCTGGTGTCCTCCCTGCGACCCGACATCGCCACGGCGCTGGACGCGAGACGCGAAGAGCTGCTCGCGCGATTCGACGCGTTGTCGGCCGTGCCCGATCTCGGGCCGCTCGTCCGCGTCCACGGCGACCTGCATCTCGGCCAGGTGCTGCTCCAACCACACGGCGCTCACCCGTGGATGCTCCTCGACTTCGAAGGCGAACCGGCCCGCCCGCTCGCCCAGCGCCGTGCCCGCTCGTCGCCGTTGCAGGACGTCGCGGGGATGCTCCGGTCGTTTGACTACGTCGCCGGGGCGCAACCGGGCGTGGCCGCGTTGCGCTGGAGAGACCGCGCCCGCCAGCGGTTCCTCGACGCCTACCTCGCCCAGGCGGAGAGCGCGGACCTGCTGCCAAAGGACCCGGGGCCTATCCTCATCGCGCTCGAGCTGGAGAAGGCCATCTACGAGCTCGGTTACGAGCTACGAAGCCGGCCTGAGTGGGTCAAGATCCCCGCCGCCGGGATCGCGCGGGTACTGGATGCGGCACGATCGGGTAGGTCTGAAGCCATGACTCCATCACGGACGGTCGCGACCTGGCGTGCCAAGCCCTCCGAGGTGCACGCCATCCTGGCGGGCTCTCACGCCGACCCTCACCAGGTGCTGGGCGTGCATCCCGTCGACCACGGCGCCGTCGTGCGAGCGTACCGACCGGAGGCGCTACGGGTCGAGGTCTGGACTCGTGGCCAGACCGTCGAGGCGGAGCAGACGGCCGACGGGTTCTTCGAGGCGTTGCTCGACGTGACGCCCGGGCCGGCCGAGTACCGGCTTCGGGTGCGCTACCCCGGCGCGCAGGCGTACGAGCTGGTGGACCCGTACGCCTTCTGGCCGACACTGGGCGAGGTCGACATTCACCTCATCGGCGAGGGACGCCATGCCGAGCTCATGCGCCGCATGGGCGCTCGCGTCATCTCGGTCGACGGGATAGGCGGCACGGCCTTCGCGGTGTGGGCGCCGAACGCCCAGGCGGTCCGTGTCGTCGGCGACTTCAACCGCTGGGACGGGCGGCTCCACCCAATGCGGCGGCTCGGGGGGCCAGGCATCTGGGAGCTGTTCGTGCCCGACGTCGAGGCGGGCACGTACTACAAGTACGAGATCGTGGGTGCTGACGGACGCTTGTCGATCAAGGCCGATCCCTACGCCTTCGCCACCGAGCGACCGCCAGGCACCGCGAGCCGGGTGTTCCGCTCGACCTACTCGTGGGGAGACAGCGCCTGGTTCTCCGCCCGCTCGGCGTGTGCGCTGGTCGCCTCGCCGATGTCGATCTACGAGGTCCACCTTGGCTCATGGGCGCGCCGCGACGGCGAGCCCCTGAGCTACCGAGAGCTCGCCCCGCTGCTGGCCGACCATGTGACCGCGCTCGGGTTCACGCACGTCGAGCTGCTGCCAGTCGCCGAGCATCCGTACGGCGGCTCGTGGGGCTATCAGGTCACCGGGTACTTCGCGCCCACGGCGCGGTACGGCGATCCCGACGACTTCCGTTTCTTCGTCGACCACCTCCACCAACGTGGGATCGGTGTCCTCTGCGACTGGGTGCCAGCGCACTTCCCCAGGGACGCCTGGGCGCTCGCCCGGTTCGATGGGACCGCGCTGTACGAGCATGACGACCCCCGGCAGGGCGAGCACCCGGACTGGGGAACGCTCGTGTTCAACTTCGGGCGCAACGAGGTCCGCAACTTCCTCATCTCGAATGCGCTGTACTGGCTGGAGGAGCTGCATATCGACGGGCTGAGGGTCGACGCGGTCGCGTCGATGCTTTATCTCGACTACTCGCGCAAGGAGGGCGAGTGGGTGCCGAACCGGTTCGGGGGCCGGGAGAACCTCGAGGCCGTGGAGTTCCTCAAAGAGATGAGCGCGGTCACCTACGGGCGCAACCCGGGCATCGCGAACGTCGCCGAGGAGTCGACCGCGTGGCCCGCGGTGAGCCGCCCCACCTATCTCGGTGGCCTGGGGTTCGGCTTCAAGTGGAACATGGGGTGGATGCACGACACCCTCGAGTACTTCTCCAAGGACCCGATCCACCGCCGCTTCCACCACAACCACCTCACCTTCGGGATGCTCTACGCCTGGACCGAGAACTTCATCCTCCCGCTCTCACACGACGAGGTCGTCCACGGCAAGCGCAGCCTGCTCGACAAGATGCCCGGTGACCGCTGGCAGAAGTTCGCCAACCTCCGCGCGTTGTACGCGTGGATGTGGGCGCACCCTGGCAAGCAGCTGCTGTTCATGGGGGGCGAGTTCGGCCAATGGCGCGAGTGGAGCGAGGACCGCTCGCTCGACTGGCACCTGCTGGACGAGCCGGACCACGCGGCGCTCATGGGCCTCGTCGGCGACCTCAACCGCCTGTACCGGGATCGGCCCGCGCTGTGGGAGCGCGACGCAGAGCCCACCGGTTTCGAGTGGATCGACGCGAACAACGCGGACGACAACGTCCTGTCGTTCGTGCGATATGGGCAGGAGGGCACGCCACCGCTCGCCTGCATCGTCAACCTCTCCCCCGTCCCCCGACCAGGAATCCGGTTCGGCCTCCCACTCGCGGGCGTCTGGGACGAGATCCTCAACACCGACGCCGATATCTACGGCGGCTCCGGCGTCGGCAACCTCGGCTCAATCACCGCCGAGCCCATCGCCTGGCACGGCCTGGACGCCTCCGCCGAGATCACCCTCCCACCACTCGCCACCTTGTGGTTCGCGCCCCGGGAGTAGCGATTTGCCAGATCCCCGATCGGGGGTACGGTCTTGTTATGGCACTACGAAGGAAGCTTCGCGAAGGCGCATGGAACCCGGACCTCTTCGAGAAGATGTGGGTGGACCACGGGCTCCGTGGAGTGTTGGCGTACCTGAAGGAGGCCGTGACGGGTTACCGGTATCGACGGCGAGCCCTCCGGCTCATCGATGAACTCAACGAGAAGTACGGTGCCCCAAGCCCGGAGTTGAGGGCTGAGATCGATGCCGACGCCAGACGCATCTTCTACGGCAAGTGAGGAAGCGCAGGGACCACGCCGGCATTCTCAAGTCCACGGACCATGTCGTGCTTGACAGCGGCGGCTTGAGCGTGATGCTCGGGCACTCGGCGAGCGCCAGGAGCTGGCTCGAGTGGTGTCTTGCCTATGTCGGAACGGTGGTCGTCCCGGCCCCTATCCTCGTGGAGACGATTACCGGACATTCAGGGCGGGACGCGGAGACCAATCGCGTCCTCCGCGCCTTGGCCCGCAACGGGAGGACCAGCCCCGTCGACGAAGACCTGGGCCGGCTGGCGGGAAAGCTGCGCTATCGCGTTGGCGCCGACGACGGCATCGACGCGCTCGTCGCGGCCGAGGCCGCGCACACCAAGCAGCCATGCGTGGTGCTGACCTCGGACCCTGGCGACCTCACCGCGCTCCTCGCCGACCAGCCCCAGGTCACCATCCGCCCAGTCTGAACGGTCTCACCTGCAGCTTTCCTCCGCATCCGCAGGATTGTTGCGTCCTCCGGCTGGCGCGCCGGTTTTGATCTTTAGCTTTCCCTCGAATACGGAGGAAAGCTGGGGGTCAGCGCGCGGCCGGCTCTTTCCCAAAGGCCATAGGGTGGGCTTATGGCGGCTCGCCAGACGAACCTTGGACTGCTGGTCTTGCTGGCCCTCGCCCTGTTGACCGGCACCGTGGCGTTTGGGATCGGCGTGCCCGCCGGGCGAGCGGTGGCGATCGCGCACGGTGTGGTCGGCGCCGGGTTGATCGTGCTCTCGCCATGGAAGGCGGCAATCGTCCGGCGGGGGATGCGGCGGGCTCGGCCGGGCCGGGCGGCGTCGGTCGCGCTCGCGACACTGGTCGTTGCGACGGTGCTGACCGGTATCGCGCACACCGCCGGGTGGCGGGTGCTGGCCGGCGGCGTGACGACGATGCAGGCGCACGTCGGCGCGGCCCTGGCGACGATCCCGCTCGGGGTGTGGCACGTCGTCGCCCGCCCCGCCCCCCTCCGCCGCACGGACCTGTCCCGCCGGGCGGCGCTGCGGGCCGGGCGGGTGCTGAGCGTCGCGGGTCTCGTATGGGGTGCGACCGAGGCCGCGATCAGGCTCTGGCCGCTGCCCGGCCGGGACCGGCGGTTCACCGGCTCGCATGAGCTCGGCACCGACCGGCCAGGGCGGATGCCCGTGACGCAGTGGTTCACCGACACCGTCCCCCACATCGACGGGGACACCTGGCGCCTGACGGTCACCGACGCCAACGGCAGCCGCGTGCTCAGCCTGCGCGACCTCACGCCCCAGCGCCACACCCGCGCCACCATCGACTGCACCGGCGGCTGGTTCGCCACCCAGGACTGGGAGGGCACACCGGTCCGGGACCTCGTCGGCGACGCGGGCGACGCGCGCAGCATCCTCGTCGTGTCCCATACCGGCTACGCGCGCCGGCTGCCCCTGCGTGACCTCGACACCCTCCTGCTGGCCACCCACGTGGGCGGCGCGCCCCTGTCCCCCGGCCACGGGTTCCCCGCCCGCCTCGTCGCCCCCGGCCGCCGCGGCTTCTGGTGGGTCAAATGGGTCACCGAGATCCGCACCGACCCCACCCCCTGGTGGGCGCAACCCCCCTTCCCGCTAACCTGAGGCCCTTCCGAGAATGTCCGCAAAAGATGTGCGCGCACGCATTGACCGGGCAGTTCCCAAGGGTTGATCATTGCGCCTGTGGGCAGCGGGCTCATGCAGCGGTGATCGGTTGTGGGAGGCGGCCATGGGTCGCGATGGGGCCTTGCGGCAGCTGGCGGCGGATGCGACTGACGGGATCGGCGAGCGGGAGCAGTTTCGCCTTGCCTTGATGGGAGGGTTCGGGCTTCTCAAGCATGGTGTGGAGGTCGCCGTGCCTCTCAGCGCACAGCGGCTGCTCGCGTTCCTCGCGCTTCACCGGCACCCCGCGCCACGCGCCCATGTCGCGGGCGGCCTCTGGCCGGACAGCACCCAGGCGTGCTCGGCGGCGAGCCTGCGGTCGGCGCTGTGGCGGTTGCGCCGCCCGGGCCTGCCGTGGTCTTTGCGACCAGCACTCACTTGGGCCTGGCGGACGGATTGGTGGTGGATGCACACGAGATCGAGGCCACGGTCCGCCGGCTGACGGACCAGTCAGCCGCTTGCCGGGAGGAAGACCTGGACCCGGCCCCACTGACTGAACAGCTGCTGCCACACTGGGTCGCGGACGACTGGGTCCTGCTCGAGCGCGAACGGCTTCGCCAGCTGTGCCTGCACGGTTTGGAGGCGCTGTGCGAGCGGCTCCTCGCCTTTGGCCGCCACGCCGAGGCGGTCGAGGCCGGGCTCGCCGCGGTACATGGCGAGCCGCTACGCGAAAGCGCACATCGTATGTTGATCTCGGCGCATCTTGCGCAGGGCAACCGCTGCGAGGCCTTGCGCGAATACCTCGGGTACCGCCGTCTTCTCTGGGATGAGCTGGGAATCGAACCCTCCCCCTTGATCACCCAGCTAGTTCAGGGACTCCGGCCGGCCAGCTGACGTTGCGGTGACGGCGACCGGCGAGGATGGCCGCATGTCGATGTCGCCGGGCGAGCGCACCGGGCTCGTCCTCGTCCGCGCCTGGGTCGAGGGCAACGACCGGTCGACGTTCCGGGTCCGCATCACTCAGAGGAACGACATCACCGAGACCGAGCAGACCGTGACGGCGACGGCCACCGTGGAGGAGACCTGCGAGGCCGTCCGCCGATGGCTTGAGCGGTTCCTCGAGGGCGCCTTCTGAGGCGGTGATACGTGCGTGACGCCGTGGTGACGGCGGGCGCTCATCATGCTTGCAGCGCCAGAGGAGCGCGCGGGTCACAAGCGCATCGGGAGCGCCCATGAGCATCGGCGTCGCGGGTATCCAGATCGGGCTGCTGGAGGGATTCGAGCTGACCTGCGACGGCCAACGCGTCAGCCTTCCCTTGAGCGCCCAGCGCGTGCTGGCCTTCCTCGCCCTCCACGGCCGGCCCCTGCTCCGCGCGTTCGTCGCGGGCAGCCTTTGGGCCGACACCACAGAGCGTCGCGCCGGCGCGAACCTGCGATCGGCTCTGTGGCGTCTCAACCTGCCCGGACACCGGTCTGTCGACGCGACGGCGACCTATGTTCAGCTCTGCCCTGATGTGGGTGTGGACCTGCGCCAGACGGAGGCGCTCGCGCGCGGCATTGTCGACCAGCAGGTGCGGTGCGACCACCTGGAGTTCGCGGAGGTCTCGCTGTCCGGCGACCTCCTGCCGGACTGGTACGACGACTGGGTGCTCATCGAGCGGGAACGCTTCCACCAGCTCCGGCTCCACGCCCTCGAGTCCCTCTGCGACCAGTTGACCGCGGCCGGCCGCTACAGCCAGGCCATCGACGCCGGCCTGACGGCGATCGCGGGCGAGCCACTGCGCGAAAGCGCCCACCGAGCACTCATCCGCGCCTACCTCGCCGAAGGCAACCTCTCCGAGGCCCTCCGCCAATACCACGCCTACCGCCGCCTCCTCCACGACCAACTCGCCGTCTCGCCCTCCCCGCAGATGGAAGCCCTCATCCAAGGCAGCCCGACTCGCCGCTGAGCACATGGGGCTCCCTGTACCTGCTCGCCTGGGACTCCGACGTCGGCACTGACGAGGACGTCGTGCGCCCCACAGGCTCGCCAACGATGTTGTCACAGCCTTAGGCGTCTGGGCGCAAGAACAAATGTAGCATGCCTGTGCTACACTGTGCCAATGCTGTCAATCGGTATCCGTGAGCTGCGGCAACACGCATCTCGCTACGTGCGCATGGCGAAGACTGGGCAACGCGTGGCGGTCACCGAGCGGGGTGTGCTGGTCGCGTACCTGGTACCGGCAGACGAGTCAGGATCCCTGCTCGACCGACTCGTCACCGCGGGTGAGTACGAGCCCCCAGCGGGCCGCATCCTCGACCTGCTTCCCCCACCTCCGGTCCCCGAGGGTCAGCGCCCGCTCAGCGAGATCGTCGAAGAGCTGCGGAACGAAGAGCGCTGGTGATCTATCTCGACACCTCCGCTTTCGTAAAGCTCATCTGGCGCGAGCGCGAGACCGTCTCGCTCCAACAGTTCCTCGCCGAGCGGGTTGGGACGCCGCTCGTGTCCAGCGCGTTGATCACCGTCGAGGTCCGCCGCGCGGTCCTGCGCGCCGATCCAACCGAGATGTCGCGCGCCGACCTCCTGCTCACCCGCATCGGCCAACTCGGCCTCACCAGAGCCATCCTCGAAGCCGCCAGCCGCCTCCCCGACCCTCAGCTGCGCTCCCTCGACGCCATCCACCTTGCGACTGCGCTCTTGCTTCACGAGGACCTCACCGCCGTCGTCACCTACGACAAACGCCTCGCCACCGCCGCCACCAGCCAACACCTGCC
>JBOGED010000345.1:0-2996 GCA_050743625.1 Egibacteraceae bacterium
CAACTCGTGCAACACGACTCACAAACTTGACTCACGCGCAACGACTTTGCGGATCCAAGTCCCCTAGTGGCCCGTTGCCGGAGTTCTTTGTGCTGGACCCGGCGGAGTACGGACCGCCAATATCCAGCACAAATGGCGCCGCAGACATTCAAACGACTTATGCGACGCGCCCGCATCCCGTCTCGCTGCGTTACTCGTCGCTCAGCGTTATCACCAGATATGCGTCGCTCCTCGCGCCTTGCGAGACGGGCGCGGATCGCAGCCTCGGTGCACAAAGGACCTCCTCTACGGACCACTCGCGATGTCGATCAGTTGGACCAGCAGGTCAGCCCACGCGGTGGGCTCACCGTCGGCGACGGTGAAGTACGCGGAGAAGTCGTTGACGTGAAGCGCGACGTCGAGCGCCGCGGCACGGTGGACTCGCTGGTCGGGCGCCCGCCCGTAGCCCTCCCACCACGCCTCGAGCAGCTGGTCGAATTCACTCCTGGTCTCCGCCGTGCCAAGGAAGTGCCGCAGCTCCATGATCTGTCCGGCCACCCAGCCCACGTCGAACGTCCACGGCGCGCACCCCACATCTTCGCCCACGACGAGCGTGACGGTGCCGTCCGCCTCCTGGACCGTGCACTGCCCCAGCCCCAGCCACCCGTGCGCCAGGACGCGCTCGGCGGCGAGCAGGTCGTCGAGCCACTCGCCCATAAGCTCCCACCTGCGGTCGCTCAGGCGGTCGCGCACCACCGCACGGGTCGTACCGTGCTGGGCCGACAGCTCCGGTGCGCCGAGCCAGCCGCGGAGCCGGTCCAGCGCCGGAGGGTGCGGCGGGACGCCCGCGGGGACTGCGACGTCGTGAAGGCGGCGGAGCAGGCCTCCCAGCTCGCGGACCGCCGGGACGTACGTCGCGCATCCGCCCCCCCGGGAGGCGATGAGCCGCTCGGCGATCGATTGGATGCCGGTCATCGGATAGCGGCGCGCTCCCTGCCGAGCATGCCCGAACGGCTGCCCCACGACCAGCCGCGAGCCGGCGGGAGTGCGAACGGATGCGAGCGCGTCCCGCAACGCGGGAGGCACGTCGGTGAACGCGCAGGGGGCCTCCGGGCCGGGCCATCGCACCCACAGCCACCGGCCGGGCTGCCCGTCGGTGAGGACCGCGTGGCGGCGCAAACCCGTCCCCCGCTCGGGAATGACGACCTGAGGCGCGCTCACGAGGACCACGCTGAGACGGTTGCGCGGGTCGCCGTCGAATCCTCACTCGGTGACTCACCGCTCCAAACCAAAGGAGTGGGATGGGACTCGCGCTCCGCGCTCACGGCCGTGCCACCGCGTGGTTGCGAGAGCCGGGCGGCGCCACGCTCTCGAGCAGCCGCTGCCTGCAAGCCTCCAGCAGCTCGAGAACCTGCGGCAGCGGCGCTGGCGTCCACGCCTCCTGCCGATCGGTCGCGATGCTCCTGCCCGGCACTGGGTCGGCGACCACGACGTTGCGGCGGTCGCGTAGGGCGGCGACGTGAGCGAGGTAGGTGGGGCTGCTCGTGGCGCCGGGGGGTACCGAGGGCGCCACGGCGATCGGCGCGGTCGTACACTGCGCCGCCAACAGGGCAGGAGTGTCGGCCAGGCCGAGCGCCAGGCGGGCAAGGAAGTGGAAGGAGGCCGGGTACACGACCATCGCCTCGGCCCAGTGGCAGAGCTCAACGTGTACGGCCGTGGCGTCGTCGGGCTCGGGCCAGGCATCCGGGATCGCTTTGGTCCCGGAGGCCGCCGTCAGCGCCGCGCGAGTGACGAACCGTTCCCCGTTGGCGGTCACCACGGCGCGGCACTGCAGTCGCGGGTGGGTGACGCGGAGGAGGTTGATCCAGTAGGGCAGGAAGGCGGCGCTGGCTGAACCCGTCGCCACGATCAGCAGGCGGTCGACGGCGATCCATGGGGGCTGATCCAGACCGTTGGTCACAGGGAATCCACCGCCTCTAGCGTGGCCTTCAGGTCCTCGACGGCGTGAGCCATGGGTTGCCCGGCGTTGGCGCTGGACAGGTGCAACGCCACCTCGTCGACGCCGGCGTCGTCGAAGGCGGCGAGACGGCTCGCGATCTCCCGCGGGTCGCCGTAGAGGAACACGCCAGCGTCGAGCAGCGCTCTCGCGCGCGCCCTGGCGTCCCCGGCGTCGACCTCGACGCCCGCTTGCCGCAGCATGTCGCCGTAGTGCGGGGCTTCCAGATGCCGCCCGTTGGCCCGGTGCACCAGCTCCACTGGATCCGTGCCGGGACGTCTGAGGGCGAACGGGACCACGGACACCACCCTGGGAGCCACTCGACCGGCGCGGGCGGCGCCCTTTTCCAGGTGGGGCCTGAGCACGTCACGGATGAACCGGGGCGGCGCGAGCCAGGTGATGGCGACGTCGGCGACCTCGCCGGCGACCTCGGCCATCCCCGGGCGTAGCACCCCCGCGCCCAGCTCGACGCGGCCCTGCGGCGTCTTGGTCTGGCCACCGTGCATCGAGAAGTACTCACCGTCGTGATCGACCAGCTCCCCGTCGAGTAGGCGGCGCACGAGGTGGAAGTACTCCCGCACCGCGGTGAGCGGGCTGGCGTAGGGCTGGCCCAGGATGGCGCGCTGGAACGCCGTCGCTCCCACCCCGAAACCGGCGACCGCGGGATACCCGGTGGTGAGCGCCAGCCCTCGCGCCTGCATGGCCGCCTCGAACGGATGGCGTAGCGGCATCAGGGAGACGGCGGTTCCCACCGGTGCCCGCAAGCCAAGGCCAGCGGCGTAGGCGAACCCTTGGTTGACGTCGAAGGACAACGGTTGTCCCGTCCACAGCCGCCGGGCGGCGCTGTGTTGCACGAGCGCCATATACGGGATGAAGTGCTCGGGACGGGTGGCGAGAAACGGCAGGAAGATCGATATTCCGGGCAATTTTTCACACTCCTTTCATCACTATCGGTTCGGCCGCGGCGATGAGGTGCCGGGGCGAGCCCCCAGCACCTCTACCCGCTCTCTCAGCAGCAGAT
>JBOGED010000346.1:0-8533 GCA_050743625.1 Egibacteraceae bacterium
GTGAACGCCGGCTCCACCGTCCCGGGCGCGAGGTGGGACAGCACGATCTGCCACACCCGCCACGGGGGGACCCGCACCGCGCCGATGCCCACCGCCAGCAACGTCGCCCCCACCACCGCAACCACCAGCACGACCAGCAGGACCGTGAACCACGCGGCCCCGCCACGTCCGGCGGGGCCACCGCGCGGAACAGCCGCCCGGGCCGGGGTGGCGGTCGCTGTGGTCGATCGCGCGCTCATGCGTTCTCGAACGCCTCGGGGTGCAGGAACTCCGCGATCTCGGGGATCGCGAGGATGTTGCGGGAGCCGCCATGGGTGGCCACCGAAGGGACCGGCAGGAACCGACGCTGCTGCGCGGCGGGGCTCTCGGGGATCAGCGCGAACACCGTGCCCGCCTTCGCCTCCGCCGACGGCAGCCTTTCGCCTAGGTAGACGTCGTAGTCGTCTACGAGCATCGCCTCAGGCTCGAGAGTCGCGATCCGCTCGGCGCTGACCTGAGCGTAGGACTCCGCGAGGTCGTCCAGCACATTGACCCCGCCGGCCAGCTCGATCATCTGGTGAAACAGCCCCGAACCTCCATGCGCGTTGACGGGACCGGAGCCGCCGTCGCTGGCCAGCACAGGCACCGGCTCGAGGCCCTCGACGCGCCGCTCGACGTCGGCGAGGATGCCCTCCAGCTCGGCCGCCAGCTCGGCGGCGCGGTCAGGGATGCCGAAGATCAGCCCCAGGTTGCGGATGTCGTCGAAGAGGGTCGCGATCTGCGCGTTGCGGATGCCTTCAGGGTCGCACCAGCCACCGGTGATGTACGCGGGGATGCCGGCATCGGCGAGCTCTTGGACGGTGGCGAAACCCCTCGCGGCATCGAAGCCGCTGTAGGCGTACTCGATCACGAAGTCGGGCCCCAGCGCGAGCAACGCCTCCTTCTGCGGCAGGCTGGTGTCGGGCGAGACCTCGGGGACCGCGTCGTAGACCTGTTTCTGGCCGGGCAGGAAGCCGTCGGGGCCGTTCTCGGTGAAGTTCGTACGCCCGATGATCTGCTCCTCGCCGAGGCCCAGTGCCACCAGGTTCTCGAACACTGGTTGGTAGCCGGTCACGACTCGGCTGGGCGGCTCGTCGAACGTGAGCGTCCGCCCGCAGTTCTCGATCGTGACCGGGAAGGCCGAGGTCGCGGCCGCGGGGCTGAAGCCGAGGGCGGTTACGAGCGCCACCGCCAACACGAGTGCTGCTGCCTTTCGCATCCGTCTCACTCCTCGAACGCCTCGGGGTGCAGGAACTCCGCGATCTCTTCGATGGCGAAGAAGGTGCGATACCCCGTGTAGGCGGCCTCTGGCACCGGCAGGAAGCGCCGCTCGCGCGCCGCTGGGCTGTCGGGAATCAGCGCGAAGATGGCGTCGGCCTTCTCTTCCGCGGACGGGCGAGCTTCGCCCAGGTAGGTGTTGTATTCCGCGACCAGCATCGCCTCGGGGTTGGACGCGGCGATGCGCTCAGCGCTGACCTCGGTGTAGGTCTCGTCGAGGTCGGCGAGGACGTTGCGCCCGCCGGCCAGCTCGATCATGTGGTTGTAGACGCCCAAGCCAGCGTGGACACTCACGGGCCCCTCGCCGCGGTCAATGGCCAGCACATCCACCAGCTCGAGGTGCCCGACACGCCTCTGGACGTCGGTGAGCATGGCCTCCAGCTCGGTGGCTAGCTCCTCGGCGCGGTCGGGGATGCCGAAGATCCTGCCCAGGGTGCGAACGTCTCGGATGAGGTCGTCGACGCGGGCGTTGCGGATGCTCTCCTCATCGCACCAGCCGGCCACCAGGTAGACTTGTGTGCCCGCGGCGGTCAGCTCCTCGATCGTGGCTTGCCCGCTGCTCGGCTCGAAGTTATACGGGCCGGTGTCGACGACGAGGTCGGCGTTGAGGGACAGCATCACCTCCTTGGACGGCAAGGCAATGGTGGGCGAAATCTCTGGCACGGCGTCGTAGACCTGTTTCTGGCCGGGGAGGAAGCCGTTAGGGCCGAGCTCGGAGAAGTTCAGGCGGCCGATGATCTGCTCTTCGCCTAGGCCCAGCGCCACCAGCGTCTCAAATGCCGGGGTGATAGCCGGTCACGACCCGGCTGGGCGGCTTGTCGAAGGTCAGCGTCCGGCCGCATTGCTCGACCGTGACAGGAAAATCCTCCTGTGCGTGAGCCAACCCCGGCCCCGCGCACACGAGCACCGCCAGCCCACATGCGACCAGCACCCGCGAATAGCGCCGCAACGCCCGCACCGCCGTCATTCGGTACATTCGTAGCCATTGCATCTTATTGATTGCCCTAGAACCCGCTTAGGAAACGTTAACACAACTGCAAGTTGTTTGCAGCAGCTGGCTGTGGTATCAAGCATCCGACTCGGCGGCGGTGTGGTCGGTGTGCCGGAAACAAGCTGGACGGTGCCGTTGTCGCTGAGGCGACAGACGCCTACGCCGTAGACGGGCTCCAGGATGGCGGAGGTGAGGGGCTCGTCGGGTGTGCCGGTGCAGGCGACTTGCCTTGGTTGAGGAGACCAGCCGGTCGCAGTAGCGGGCGGCGAGGTTGAGGTCGTGGAGCACGACGATGGTGGTGACGTCGAGGGTACGGACGAGTTGGAGGATCTCGTGCTGGTAGCGGATATCGAGGTGGTTGGTCGGTTCGTCGAGAAGGAGGTGGTCGGCTTGTTGTGCCAGGGGTGCGGGCGATGTGGACACGCTGTTCCCCCCCCCCGGGACAACGTGCCGAAGATGCGATCAGCGAGATGGCGGGCGCCGACGCGGACGAGCGCTTGCGCGGCGAGGCGGTCATCCTCAGCGGTATAGCGTTGGAAGGACGAGCGGTGAGGTGAGCGGCCGAGGAGCACCATCTCCGCGACCGTGATGGGGAGTTCCGCTGCGGCCTCTTGGACGACGACGGCGATGCGGCGGGCAATGCCGCGCGTGCTGAGCTGGTCGAGGGGTGTGGTGTCGAGGGAGACGAGGCCGGCTCGGGGGATAAGGCTGTGGTAGAGGGTGCGCAGGAGCGTGGTCTTGCCCGCTGCCGTTGGGGCCGATCAAGCCGATGACTTGGCCGGAGTGGGCGATCAGCCCGACGCCGTTGAGGACCAGGACGTCGTACAGCTCGGGAGGGAACTCGCCGGCCTTGGCGACGACGTTGTCAAGGCCGCCGACAGCCTCCAGCAGCGGGGTAATGTACCGGTACATGAGGACAACGCGCTCTGGGGGGCTGGCGATCGTGACCTGGTCGCCGCAGTTCTCGAAGGTCAAGGGAAAGCCGCTCGCCGCGCTGGTTGCGCTGGTGGGGCCGGCACCGGCGATGAGCGTCAGCACGCAAAGCAAGGCCCCAACGAGGATCCGAAGTCTGCGCGGCATGGTCAAAGCCCCCGCCGGGCGGTGATGAGGAACTGGGTGCGTACCCTGGTCGGGTCCGCGAGGAGGCCGCGCGCGAGCCGTTCGATCTCGGGGAGCGGCGTCAGGCGGACGCCGGCGAAGCCGGCGTCTCGCACCATGGCTACGGCGGCGCGAACCAGGCGCCGTCGACGGCCCGGAGCAGCTCGCGCCAGCGGCTCAGCGCGGCCAGCGGCTCGCGCAGCGTCCATAGCAGGGAGCGGCTGGTCACGACGTCGAAGCTGGCTGCTGGGAAGGGCGGCGAGACGGCGTCGGCGACCTGGAGGGTCGGGGGTTGGCCATGCTGGCGCTTTTGGCGCGGGCCAGGGCCAACATGCCTTCGGCGAGGTCGATGCCGGTCACGCGGTGGCCGAGGTCGGCGAGCAGCAGCGCGACCTGGCCGGTGCCGGTGCCGACGTCGAGGACGTCGGCGGGCGGAGTCGGCAGCGCTCCACTGCAGACGTCGGCCCAGGCGTCTTTGGCCTGGCCCATATGAATCTGGCTGATCGGGTGCGTGTCGTAGGGGGACCGCGTTTCTGTGCCAGTAGCTCGTGATGCGCTGCTGGATCGGGGCTTCGTTCACTTGCTCCGCCTCGTGATGCTGAGAGGTTGTGCGCCGTCCAGCAGCCCTGGGTGATGGCAGGCCACGACGTGGTCGCTTGCCCCGTCAGGCTGCGCGGTCAGCGGAGGGCGCTCAGCCGCGCAGCGGGCGTCGGCGCGCTCGCAGCGCGGATGGAACCCGCAGCCTGGGGGAGGGGCGTCTGGCGAGGGCAGCTCACCAGCCAGCTTCCTGGTCCGTGCCGCCTCGCGGCCGGGGATGGCGGCCAGCAGCGCCTGGGTATAGGGGTGCTGCGGGGTGTCGAACAGCGCCGCCGTGGGACCCAGTTCGACGATCCGCCCCAGGTACATGACCGCGACGCGGTCGGCCAGCCGCGAGACCACGGCCAGGTCATGGGCGATAACCAGGCAGGCCAACCCCAGCCGGTCGCGCAGGTCGAGCAGCAGGTTGAGGATCTTGGCCTGCACCGACACGTCGAGCGCGGTGACCGGCTCGTCGCACACCAGCAGCTCAGGCTCGAGCGCCAGGGCGCGGGCGATCGCCACCCGCTGGCGCTCCCCGCCGCTCAGGTCACGGGGCAGCCGGTGAGTGACCTCAGGGAGCAGCCCGACCAGGTCGAGCAGCTCCGCCACCCGGGCGGCACGGGTCGATGGCGTGCCGATGGCGTGGATCTCCATGGCCTCGGCGATCGCGCGGTCCACCCGCAGGCGGGGGCTCAGCGAGGCGAACGGGTCCTGGAACACCATCTGGACGCGGCGCCGGTGCGCCCGCCGCGCCGGGCCTCGGAGACGGTGCACATCGACCCCGCCGAAGCGCACCTGGCCGGAGAACGGCGCCTGGAGCCCGACGATGGTGCGCGCGAGGGTCGACTTGCCACAGCCCGACTCGCCGACCAGGGCGACGACCTCGCCCGCCTCGACGGTCAAGTCGACGTCGCGGACCACGGTGAGCCGCTCGGAGCGGCCAAAGCGGCCCGGCCGCGTGTACCCGGCCGTCACCTTCTCGAGCGCTAACACCGCGCGCCCCCCGGGGCGAAAGCGCCGCGGTCACACTGCAGGATTCCTCCGTATACGGAGGAATCCTGCAAGTCAAAACCAGCGCGCCGGGCGGAGGACGCAACAATCCTGCGTATGCGGAGGAAAGCTGCGCCCTCCCGACATGCGGTCCGCCGGTCAGAGGCCACTTAGCCCCCGTCCTGGTGAGCCGGCTGGCGCGACGGGTGGACCCAGCACGCCGAGCGATGCCCGTCCCCGACCAGCTCGGGTGACGGCCGATCATACTCACATCGAGGCTGGCGCCAGGCGCAGCGGGGCGCGAACGGGCAGCCCGGCAGCTCGTCAGGTCCGCGAGCCGCGACACCGGGCATGGTCGCGAACCGTGCGCCTGGCTCGGGGCGCACGGGCGGCACCGCCGCAAGCAGCCCGCGCGTGTAGGGATGGTCGGGATGTTCGAGCAGCGTGCGTCGATCGCCATGCTCCACGATGCGCCCCGCGTACATGACGGCGACGGCGTCGGCGATCTCGCTGACCACGGCGAGGTCGTGGCTGATGAGGATCACCGCCATGCCTAGCTGGTCGCGGAGCCGCGCGAGCAGCGCGAGCAGTTGGGCTTGTATCGTGACGTCGAGCGCGGTGGTCGGCTCGTCGGCGATCAGCAGGTCAGGCTCGCCGGCCAGCGCGATCGCCAGCATGGCACGCTGGCGCATCCCGCCCGACAGCTGATGGGGATGGTCGGTCGCGGCGCGGCGGGGGTCTGGTAACCCAACCATGGCGAGCAGGTCGAGGGTCCGAGCCCGCACGGCGGAGCGGCCACGCGCTGTGCCGGCGTTGCGTACCGCCTCGTCGACTTGAGCGCCGACCGTGCGCAGCGGGTTGAGCGACGCCCTCGGGTCCTGGAACACGACACCGGCCACGCGGCCTCGCAAGGCCCGCAGCTCGGCCTCGCCCATGCCGATCAGCTCCTGGCCGCCGAGCCGAGCCGACCCGCCGACCACCGCATGCGGGCCGAGAAGCCCCAGGGGCGCGAGCACCGACACGGTCTTGCCGCTGCCGCTCTCACCTACGATCGCCAGGGTCTCCCCGGATCGCACCCGGTACGACACCCCGTCGAGGACCGGCCGCATCCCGGCCGTGGACTCGAACGCCAAGGTGAGGCCGGTCACCTCGAAGACGGCCTCAACGGCTGGTGCCGTCACCGCTGGCGCGGTCGCCGGAGCCGAGCCGCGGCGCGAGCGCGCACGCGCGGTGGATGGTCGCTGGCCGCGGGCGGCGAGATGCTCGCCAAGCAGGTTGCTCGACAGCACCACGCCGGTGATCGCGATGCCCGGCGGCAGCGCCAGCCACAGCGCCGAGCGCAGGAACGGCCGCGCGTCCTGCAACATCTGGCCCCACTCCGGCGTGGGAGGTGCGATGCCGAGCCCCAAGAAGCTGAAGAAGGCCACGCTGAGCACCACAAAGCCGACGTCGATGCTCGCATAGACCAGCGACGGGCCCACCGCGACCGGCACCAGATGGCGGCCCAGGATCCGCCGTGGCCGCGCGCCGAGCACGTTGAGCGCGTCGACGTGGGGCGACCGGCGGGCTCCCGCGGCTCGGGCGCGGGCGATGCGGGCGTACGGCGGCCAGCCGGTCAGTGACAGCGCGAACACGACGTTGGACAGCCCGCCACCCCCGATGCCGAGAATGGCCAGGGCCACGACCATCGACGGGAAGCTGAGCGTGAGATCGACGAGCCGCGCCACGGCTCGGTCGATGAGGCCCCCGGCATACCCGGCGACCGTGCCGATCGTCACGCCCACCACGAACGACAACGCCAGCACGCTGCCGGCCGCCAGGAGCGACACCCGCGCTGCGTACAGCATCCGGGAGAGCTGGTCCCGGCCGAGCTGGTCGGTCCCCAACCAATGCGACGGCGAGGGCGGCCGCAAGCTCGCGGCCAGATCGGTGGCCAGCGGGTCGCGCGGCGCCAGCACCGGCGCCGCCAACCCCACGAGCACGAACAGCAGGAGGGGCGCGCAGGCCACCCACAAGCTGCTTCTGTGGAGGATCCACGCGGAATACCGCGCGGATCCTCCACGCAAAGAACGTCCGTGGCGCGCCACTACGTCGTCACCGGGTGACGCAGCCGCGGGTCTAGGTGGCGGTGGCCGAGGTCGACCACCCGGTTGACCGTCACGAAGACGAGGCCGAACACGAGCACGCACGCCTGGATCGCGGGGATGTCCCGGAAGCCGACGGCGTCCACGAAGTAGCTGCCGATCCCTGGCCACGCGAAGATCTCCTCGGCGACGAGGGTGCCGACGAGCAGCCCGCCGACCAGGACGCCAGCGGTGTTGAGGATGGCGCCGGCGGCGTTGGGGAGGGCGTCGCGCACGACGATGGCGAAGGGTGTGGAGCCACGGGCGCGGGCGGCGACGACGTAGGGCTCGTCCAGCGCTTCCCGCAGCGTGGTGGCGACCATGCGGCTGAGCACGCCGGCGGTCGGGACGGCGAGCACGGTTAACGGCATCACCCACGATGCCAGGCCGCTCTGGCCCGAGGTCGGAACGAGCCCCAGCTGCTCAACGAGCACGAGAATCAGCAGGTAAGCGAGCCAGAAGTTGGGGATCGACGCCCCGAGCAACCCACCGAGCCGCAGCGCGCCCCTGCGTGTGCCTGGTCGCAGGAGCGCCCCGGCGATCCCGGTCGCCGTGCCGGCGAGCACGCCCAGCGCGGCGCCGGCAGCGCCCAGCCTCAGGGTCACCGGCAGCCGGACGCCCAGCTCAGAGGCCACCTCCCGCCCGGTGCGGGCAGAGACGCCGAACTCGCCGTGGACCGCTCCCGAGAGCCAGCTCCAGTACTGCGCCACCAACGGGTTGTCCAGGCCCAGCTGGCGGCGCAGCTGCTCGATCAGGTCGGCGTCGGCCGCGCCCCCAGCCCGGGCGGCCGCGGCGGTCTGCGCCGCGTCACCCGGCGCCACGTGCACCAGGAGGAAGGTGGCGGTCGACAACGTGAACACCACCAACGCCATCCCCGCCACGAAACGCCCGACCGACCGAGCCAGAGCGAGGGCTGGCATGAGTCAGCGGCTCACCGTCACGGCGGAAAGGTCGAAGTCGGTCTCGGTCACCGGCACCTCGAACCCTGACACCGCGGGCCCCACCGCCCACAGCCGGGAGTACTGGGTCAGGGGAACGAACGCGGCCTCCCCTTCCAGATAGGCGTACACGGCCTGGTAGGCGGCGGCCCGCTGGTCATCGGTGGCGAAGATGGCGGCGTCGACGAGCCCGTCGAGCTCTGGTGTAGTCCACAGCTCGTACCCACCCCCGGCCGCTGCGGTGAAGTAGTACACGGTGGAGCTGGACGGGTCGTAGGGAGCGCCGAAGCTCTCGAAAAAGGTGAGGTCCCAATTCCGGGCGGGCAGCTCGTCGCTGTAGGCGGCGGCCTCCACGGCCTCGACGGTGACGCCGATGCCCACCTCCTCCAGCGCAGCCGCGACCGCCGCGGCGGCCGTGCGCAAGTCGCGGAGGCCATGCGCCGCCTCGGACGGCACGAGCAGGTCGAGCCGGAGCGGCTCGCCGTCCTTCGCCCGGCTGCCGCCGGACAGCACCCAGC
>JBOGED010000347.1:0-4897 GCA_050743625.1 Egibacteraceae bacterium
GCCTCGCGGTGGGTGATCGGGTGATGGGCCTGTTCTCGGGCGCGTTCGGCCCGATCGCGGTCACCGATCATCGGCTGCTCACCCGCATCCCCGCCGGCTGGTCGTTCACACAGGCCGCGTCGGTGCCGATCGTGTTCCTCACGGCCTATTACGCGCTGGTGGACCTGGCCGGGCTCCGCCCGGGCGAGTCGGTGTTGGTGCACGCGGCGGCGGGTGGGGTGGGCATGGCCGCGGTGCAGTTGGCCGGCCATCTGGGCGCCCAGGTGTTCGGGACTGCCAGTGAGGGCAAGTGGGGCACGTTGCGCGGGCTGGGACTAGACCAGGACCGTATCGCCTCTTCCCGCGACCTGGCCTTCGCCGAGCGGTTCCTTGCCGCCAGCGGCGGCCGCGGTGTGGACGTGGTGTTGAACTCGTTGGCGGGAGCGTTCGTGGACGCGTCGTTGCGGCTGTTGCCCTCCGGCGGCCGGTTCATCGAGATCGGCAAGACCGACATCCGCCAGCCGACAGAGGTCGCCGGTGCGTATCCCGGTGTCGCCTACCAGGCGTTCGATCTGATGGAGGCAGGGCCCGATCGTATCCAGGCGATGTTGGGCGAGTTGGTGGGCCTGTTCGACGGTGGTGTGCTGGACCCGCTGCCGGTGACGACGTGGGATGTGCGCCATACACCCCGGGCGTTGCGGCATATGAGCCAAGCGCGTCATGTCGGCAAGGTCGTGCTCACCATCCCGTCCCCGTTGTTCGATGCGCAGGGTGCGGTGTTGGTCACGGGTGGCACGGGCGCGTTGGGCGGGCTGGTCGCCCGCCATCTGGTAGCCGAGCACGGGGTGCGACGCATCGTGTTGGCCAGCCGCCGCGGACCCCACGCGCCCGGCGCCAGCAAACTTGAGGCCGAGCTGGCCGCGTTGGGCGCCGAGGTGACGGTGGCGGCGTGCGACGTCGCCGATCGTGACGCGCTCGCCGGGCTCATAGGCTCGATCACAGCCCAAGGCCGGCTCTCGGGAATAGTGCATACCGCCGGGGTCCTCGACGACGGGGTCATCGCCTCATTGACGCCGCAGCGGGTCGACCGAGTGCTGGCCCCCAAGGCGGACGCCGCGTGGCATCTGCATGAGCTCACCCAAGATCTCGACCTGTCGGCGTTCGTGCTGTTCTCCTCGATAACGGGCATCCTAGGCAGCCCAGGTCAGGCCAACTACGCGGCAGCCAACGCCTTCCTCGACGCCTTAGCGGCGCAGCGCCGGGCGGATGGGCTGGCCGCGGTCTCGCTGGCGTGGGGCCCTTGGGCCGGCGAGGGCATGACCAGCGGTCTCGGCCTCATCGATGCGGCACGGACGAAGCGTTCGGGAGCGATGCCGCTGTCTTCGGAGCAGGGATTGGCGCTGCTCGACGCGGCGTTGGGCACAGGCGAGGCGGTGGTGGTGGCGGCACGGTGGGACCTGGCGGCGTTGCGCACCCAAGCCGGCGCCCTACCGGGACTGCTGCGGGGGCTGGTCCGCAACCCTGCCCGGCCCGCCGCCCACAGCAACGGCGCGGCGGGGAATGGCGTGCCGACTCTACGGCTGCGCCTGGCGGGCCTCTCCCAGGCCGAGAGCGAGCGGGTGCTGGCAGAGCTGGTGGCGGCCGAGGCAGCGGTGGTGTTGGGCCATAGCCGACCTGAGGCGGTGGACATGGCCCGGGAGTTCCGCGAGCTGGGGTTCGACTCGCTGACCGCAGTGGAGCTCCGCAACCGGCTGGCCGCGGCGACCGGGTTACGGCTTCCCGCCACATTGGCGTTTGACCATCCCACCCCGGGCAGGCTGGCGGGATATCTACACCCACTGGTCGTGGAGGAGGGGGGAACGACCACCGCGCCTGTGCTCACAGAGCTCGACAAGCTGGAAGCTGCTCTTTCAACGATTGCTCCAGACGACGTCGCGCGCGGGACAATCACGACGCGCCTGCAGGCTCTCCTATCGAAATGGAGCGTTCCTCAAAGCACGCGAGAAAGTGCTGTTGCTGATCGTGAGCTCCAAACAGCGACCGCTGACGAGATCTTTGATCTCATCGATAACGAACTCGACCTGCCATAAGTTGATGGGGTGCATTCCCCGATTGCTCATGGAGAGATACAAATGGCAAGTGAGGAAAAGTTCCTTGATTATCTCAAGCGGGTAACGGCGGATCTCCGCCAGACTCGTCGACGCCTGCGAGAGGTTGAGGAAAAAGCGCAGGAGCCGGTCGCGATTGTGGGGGTGGGTTGCCGGTTTCCTGGTGCGGTGGACAGCCCACAGGGACTGTGGGAGCTGGTGTGTGGGGGTGTGGACGCGGTCTCGGCGTTCCCGGCCGATCGCGGGTGGGATGTGGAGCGGTTGTATGACCCGGATCCTGAGCGGGCGGGGGCAAGCTATACGCGTCACGGCGGGTTTTTGGATGATCCGGCGCTGTTCGACGCCGCGTTTTTTGGTATCAGCCCGCGGGAGGCGTTGGCGATCGACCCGCAGCAGCGGCTGCTGTTGGAGACTTGTTGGGAGGCGGTAGAGCAGGCCGGGATCAACCCGAGGTCGCTGGCCGGCAGCGACGCTGGCGTGTTCGTCGGGATCAGCCACAACCACTATGCCGGTGGTGTCGGGCGGGGATCCCCGCACTTGGAGGGCCATCTGTTGACCGGTACCACGGCCAGTGTGGCCTCGGGCCGGGTGGCCTACACGTTGGGGTTGCAAGGCCCGGCGGTCAGTGTGGACACGGCCTGCTCGTCCTCGCTGGTCGCGTTGCATCTGGCCTGCCAGGCGCTGCGCCGGGGGGAGTGCTCGCTGGCGTTGGCCGGCGGCGTGATGGTGATGGCCAGCCCGATGCTGTTCGTGGAGTTTTCCCGCCAAGGTGGGCTGGCCCCTGACGGGCGCTGCAAGGCCTTCTCCGCCGACGCGGACGGCACTGGCTGGTCCGAGGGTGCCGGCATGCTGCTCCTTGAGCGACTGTCCGACGCGCAACGCAACGGCCACGCGGTCCTGGCGGTCGTCCGCGGCTCGGCGGTCAACCAAGACGGCGCGAGTAATGGGTTGACGGCGCCGAATGGGCCGTCCCAACAACGCGTGATCCGCCAGGCGCTGGCCAACGCCGGGTTGGCCCCTGCCCAGGTGGACGTGGTCGAGGGGCACGGCACCGGCACCGTGCTGGGCGACCCGATCGAGATCCAGGCGCTGGCGGCGGTGTATGGCCAGGACCGGCCGGAGGGCCGGCCGTTGTGGGTCGGGTCGTTGAAGTCCAACATCGGCCACGCCCAAGCGGCAGCGGGGGTCGGCGGGGTCATCAAGATGGTGGAGGCACTGCGTCACGGGCTGCTCCCGGCCACCCTGCACGCCGAGCAGCCCACCCCCCACGTCGACTGGACCGACAGCGGGATCGCGCTGCTGGCCCAGGCCAGGCCATGGCCAGACAACGGCCAGCCCCACCGGGCCGGGGTGTCCTCGTTCGGGATCAGCGGCCCCAACGCCCACGTCATCCTCGAACAGGCCCCAGCCGCCGGCGGCCAGTCCGCTGACGGGGGGCCCCCAGCGGGAGCTGGGGATCCGGGCCTCGATGCTGTCGACGCATCGGGACCCGGCGACGGCGGTGTGGCGGTGTGGGTAGTGTCAGGACGGGGACAGGAGGCGCTGGCGGCGCAGGCCGGGCGGTTGGCGAACCATGTGCGGGCCCACCCTGAGTTGAACGTGGCGGATGTGGGCTATTCGCTGGCAACGACCCGGCCGCTGTTCGAGCATCGTGGGATGGTGGTGGGCCAGGACCGGGATGGCCTCCTGGCGGGGTTGGACTCGTTGGCCAGGGGCGAGCCGGGGCCAGGTGTGGCGCAGGGCATGGCCAAGAGCGGGAGCAGGGTCGCGTTGCTGTTCCCAGGTCAGGGCTCGCAGCGGCCCGGGATGGGCCGCCAGTTGTACGAGGCGTCCCCGGTGTTCGCTGAGGCGTTGGACGCGGTCTGCGCCCACCTGGACGGGCATCTTGAGCGGCCATTGCGGGATGTCCTGTTCGCGGATGCGGGATCGGCGGACGCAGGGCTGTTGGACCAGACGGCGTTTGCTCAGGCTGGGCTGTTCGCCCTCGAGGTGGCGCTGTTCCGGCTGGTCCGGCATTGGGGGCTGACCCCAGATTTCTTGGTGGGCCACTCGATCGGTGAGCTGGCCGCGGCCTATGTCGCCGGCGTCTGGCCTCTGGCTGACGCGTGCACGTTGGTGTCAGCGCGTGGCCGGCTGATGCAGGCGTTGCCCCAGACCGGTGCGATGGTGTCGGTGGGCGCCAGTGAGGATGAGGTCGCGGCGCTGCTGACCGGCCTCCAGCGGCAGGTAGCCATCGCCGCGGTGAATGGGCCCGCCTCGACAGTGATATCCGGTGACGCCGACGCCGTCTTGGAGCTGGCGGGATTGTGGCAGGCCCGGGGGCGCAGGGTCAAGCGGTTGCGGGTCAGCCATGCGTTCCACTCCCCGTGCATTGACGGGATGTTGGCCGAGTTCGGCCGGGTAGCTGAGGAGTTGTCGTTCAACCCGCCCGCGGTTCCTGTCGTGTCCAACCTCACGGGGCAGCCCGCCGCTGTCGAGGACATCTGCTCGCCGGCGTATTGGGTGCGGCATGCGCGTTCCACAGTGCGGTTCTCCGACGGTCTGCGCTGGTTGGGCGGGCAGGGTGTGACCGCCTTTTTGGAGTTGGGCCCTGATGGCAAGCTGTGCGCGCTTGGCCAGGAGTGCCTGGACGACCAGACCGACCAGACCGGGGCGCAGGTCGGAGGTGCCGGTGCGGTGTTCGCGCCAGCGTTGCGTGAGGGCCAGTCGGAGATCCAGTCCTTGACTGAGGCTGTGGCGCAGTTGTCTGTTCGAGGTGTTGGAGTCGATTGGGCGGTCGTGTGTGGTGGGCGGGGGCGGCGGGTGGACCT
>JBOGED010000348.1:0-10209 GCA_050743625.1 Egibacteraceae bacterium
CCGCCGCGATCCAGCACAGAACAGCCGCCAAGCCCACGCGCTGCCGCCGTTACCGTCCACGGCTCGTCGGGCCGGGGCGAAGCCCCGCTAGAGGTGGAAGAGGGTGGCGACCCCGCACTGCTCGGGAACCCAACGGAGATCATCCCGAGCGGACCGTTACGCGTGGACGTCGTCACGCCCGAGCCCTACGCGCATTTCTTTGAAGCGCTGGCCAGTGACGGCTTCCCCGTCTACGACGCCGAAGCGGTCCAAGAGGCCCAAGGCGACTTCGCGTCCCTGCTGGGTCAGGGCATCTTCACCGCCCCCTACATGATGACCGAGGTGTCGCCTCGAGGCGCCTCGTACGAGCACAACGAGGATTACTGGCTTGGCATGCCTGCGCTGGCGGGTATCTCGGTCGGCAAGATCGCCGACGATCGGGCGGGGTTGCAGGCGCTCGCCAACGGCGAGGCCGACTTGTTGCTGAATCCGCAAGTCAGGACCGCCGCCCAGGCAAGCAACTTGGAGAACGTCCATTTCTTGACCTCGGGCGAGCTGATGCCGGGGTACATCGGGTTCAACTTCAACCCCAACCTGCCGCCCTTCGACGACCTCGCCGTCCGCCAGGCGTTCTCCTTCGCCATCGACAATGACGCGATCGCCCAAAGCGCCCTGTTCGGGGTGTTGCCGCCGATGAGGGGCATCTTCCCGTCCGGCCAGCCGCTGTCGTTCGACTGGGTCGAATATGATCCCGATCGAGCCGAGCAACTCTTGGAGTCCGCCGGATGGGTCAGCGCGGGTGGGGGTCCCCGAACGAAGGCGGGTACACCGCTGACCGCGGTTCTCTGGACGTTAGACGACAACGCTGAGTCGATCGCCACTGCGGCGGCGGGCATGCTGGAGGCGGTGGGCTTCGCCGTCGATCTCAGGGTCCAGCCACCTATGGCCTACGAAGCGGTGTTCGCGCAGCTCAGGGACGTCGGTGGCGCGCTCGTCACCAACGCCAACTCATACGGTGCGGGTAAGCCGGCGGTCGCCATGCCGCGGAACTTCCTGGCGGACGACCCGCATAACGGCGTGCCGATCGTCGACGAGGCGATCAACGCGGAGATCGAGAGGATCGCCGCCAGCAACGATCCGGCCGTGGTCGGCGAGGCGTTGAGAACCATCCAGCGAATCAATGCAGAACAGGTGTACTATCACCCCGTTGTGGGCCTGTCCTTGCGTACCGCGGCCGGGGAGCGTTTCAGCGGCTTCCAGGTCAACCCGTTCTATTTCTTCATCGATTGGCGTACGGTGCCCACGTGATCGACGCCACGGTCATACGCTGGCCGTGGCTACGGCTGGCGAGGCGGGGAAGCAACGCCGCCGGGCACCTCGGGGAGGCCGTCGGCGTGCTGGTCGCGATGAGCGTCCTAGTCTTCCTGATGATCCCCCTGTTCCCCGGCGACCCCGCCAGGGTCGTACTCGCGGCGCAGGCCACCGAGATGCCCACCGAAGCCGCCGTCGAGCTGAAGCGCCACGAGCTCGGCCTGGACCGCCCCCTGGCGGTGCAGTACGGAGATTGGGTCACCGGCCTGGTTCGCGGCGATCTCGGAAGATCCTGGATCAGTAACACGCCGGTGCTCCGGCTTCTGGGCGAGCGTGTTCCCGCCACGCTGCTGCTGTCGGGGTTGGGGCTGATCATCGCGCTCACGCTCACGCTCGTGGTCGGGCTGGTGGCCGCCGCCCGTCCCGGCGGCGCGATCGACCGGATCAGCCAGGGCGCCATGGTGCTGACCGGGGCATTGCCCGCCTTCGTCCTCGGGCTGTTGGCCCTGCAGTTCGTCGTGCGAGGTCTCGGGATCGGTTCGGTCGTCCCTGACGGCACGGTCCGGACCGCCTGGACTCCGGCCTGCGTGCTGGGTCTCTCCATGGCGGCCGCATGGGTCCGACCGTTCAGGGCGCTCGCGGTGGATGCGCTTGGCGCTGTTCATGTCGAGATCGCCCGCTCCCGGGGGGCATCGACCGCCTGGGTGCTGGTGGTGCATGTCCTGCCGAACGCGCTGGTTGGGTTCCTGCCGTTTGTCGCGCTCGGTGTGGGTGCGCTGATGGGTGGTTCGCTCTTCGTTGAAGCCGTGTTCACGTGGCCAGGGCTCGGGCCGTTCCTGTTCGAAGCCATCGCCGATCACGACGTTCCGGTCATCCAGGGGTACGCGCTCATGGCGACCCTCGCCTACTTTCTCTCCGCCGAGGTGAGCGACGGGCTGGCCCGCCTGCTCGACCCGAGACTGCGCCCCTCGCGGGGAACCGCGCGTGATGGGTGACGGCCCCTCGCGTCCGCGATCCGTATCCTTGTCCGTTGGCGTGCTGCTGGCCTTGGTGATGGTCGTCCTGTCGGCGCTCGGTCCCGTCGCCGTGGCGACGAGCCCCACGCGGCAGGATCTGAGCGCCCAGTTCCAAGGGCCGAGCGCCCAGCATCTCCTCGGCACGGACCAGTACGGGCGCGACGTCCTGGCGCGCGTCGTGGCGGGTGCACGGCGATCCCTGCTGGTGTCATTGACCGTCGTCGGGAGCACCCTGCTGGTCGGCGTCGTCGTCGGTGTCATCGCCGCGACCGGCGGCCGGCTCGTCGACGCGCTCGTGGCACGCTTCATCGACATCTTGCTTGCGCTTCCGGGGTTCGTCGTTGCGGTCGCGGTCCTGGGTTTGCTCGGCCGCGGGTTGTCGCAGCTGGTCATCGCCTTCCTGATCGCTGGTTGGGCGCCGTACGCGCGGATGGCCAGAGGGCTGGCGCTCGGAGCCGGCCAGCGCCCCGATGTCCTCGTGGCGAGGGCCGCTGGCGTGAGAAGGAGGAGGATCCTGTTGACCCATGTGGCGCCGCACATCCTGCGCCAGCTGCTGGTGGTGGGAACCGTCGACCTCGGCTATGTCATCGTGGGGCTCGCGGCCTTCTCCTACCTTGGGTTCGGCGTGCAACCGCCGACCCCCGAATGGGGGTCAATGCTCCGTGAGGGACAGGACTTCTTCAGCACGGCACCGTGGCTCCTGATCGCACCAGGCGCCGGCATCGCGCTCACCGTGATCGCGGTCAACCTGATCGGAGAGCACGTCCACGTCCAAGGCGTGGCCCGGTGACCGTCCTCGTGCTCCGCATCACGGGTCTCTCCGTGGTCTACCGGCGCGGGGCACACGCCGTCCGCGGCGTCGACCTCGAGGTGGAGCCAGAGCAGTGTCTCGCGCTCGTCGGCGAGTCCGGGTGCGGCAAATCGACCATCGCTCGGGCGGTCCTCGGCCTGTTGCCCACCACCGCGTCAGTCAGCGGGTCGGTGAAGGTGCTCGGCACCGATGTGCTCGGCCTGTCGGAGCGCAACCTCCGCCGCCTCCGCGGGGTGGCGGTCGGCTACGTCGCTCAGGATCCGTTCTCAGCGTGTGACCCACTGCGAACAGTCGCGCATCACGTTGCCGAAGCGTGGACGGCCAGAGGCCGCCGTCCGGACCGCACAACCGTGATCGAGCGGCTGCGCGAGCTTCGCGTCCCCGATCCGGAGCGGAGCAGCCGCCAATACCCCCACACCTGGAGCGGAGGCATGCTGCAGCGGGCCAGCATCGCGGCCGCAACCGCGCACGCCCCGCCGCTCCTCGTCGCGGACGAGCCGACCAGTGCCCTCGACCACGACTTGGCCCACAACGTGCTCGGCGCGATTCTCCGGGAAGGCTCCGCCGTCCTGCTGATCACCCACGACCTGGGGCTGGTCGCACGCCATGCCGACCATGTGGCGATCATGTACGCCGGACGGATCGTGGAGGGCGGTCCAGTTCAGGCGGTGCTGGATGCTCCTCGGCATCCGTACACGCGAGCGCTCCTCGCCGCCGTGCCCCGCCCGGGGAACGGCCTGCCGCAGGAGCTGCCAGGGGAGCCCCCATCGCGCTATCTCCCCGATCGAGGTCCCGGCGTTCGACGGCGGCGTGGCCTGCCATCGGGCGGAGCAACTCCGTGCTTAACGCCTCCAGGGTGACCGTCCGCTATCCCGGCGCCAACTGGCCCACGTTGGACGCGGTCGACATGATCGTGCCCGCGGGGGAATGCCTCGGCATCGTCGGTCCCTCCGGATGCGGAAAATCCACGCTCCTGCGTGTGTTGGCTGGCGCGCAGGCACCCACCACCGGCGACGTTCGCATCGGCGGCACGAGCCTGTGGGGTAGACAGCGCGTGTGTCGTCTATCCCCTGGCACGCTCGGGCTCGTACTGCAGGATCCGGTCGCGTCCCTCGACAGCCTGTGGCCGATCTGGCGAGCGGTCGCCGAGCCACTCGCGGCGCTGCCTGCCGAGCGGCGACCAGGCCGGCCCGCCAGGAGGGCGATGGCCACCTCCGCGATCGCCGAGGTTGGGCTTCGCAACATCCCGCCGGGATCGCGACCCCGGCAGCTGTCGATAGGTCAGTGCCAGCGCGTCGCGATCGCGCGGGCGCTCATCACCCGTCCCCCCGTGATCCTCGCCGACGAGCCCACCTCCGCGCTGGACGTCACCACCGCCGCGGGCATCGTGCGGCTGCTACGCCGCGCGGCCGACAGCGGTGCCGCGATCGTCGTGGCCAGCCACAACCAGCCGATGCTCGACGTACTCTGCGAGCGGGTGCTGCGGCTCAAGGATGGCAAACTTCGGACGACCGAACCCCGCGACCAGCTCACGCGAAGCTCGGTCGTGGATGGAGGATGAGCGTCAAGTCACCCGGTCGGCACACACATCCTCTCACGATCCCATCGTTTCGATGGCTGTGGAGCGGGGAGGCGCTCAGCGCGGTCGGGGATCAAGTCGTCCCCGTTGCGTTGGCGGTGGTGGCGCTGGATCTGGGCGGGGGACCCGCCGCGCTCGGCGCGATCTTCGCCGCCCGAGTCGCAGCGATGCTGCTGTTCCTGCTACCGGCCGGGATCCTCGCCGATCGGTTCCGTCGCACCAGGGTGATGATGGCCGCCGACGGTTTCCGCCTGGTCGTGCTCCTCGTTCCTGGCCAGCCGGCTGGAGCAGGTACCGGCGGGGGTGCTGCCGGCCATAACGTTCGGTTTGGGTGCGGGTGAGGCGCTATCCCGCCCCGCGTTCCGAGCGCTGATCCCGCGAGTGGTCGGCGAGGCGAACACCCAAACCGCGAACTCGCTGTTCGCGCTGACGTCATGGAACTCGGCGATCATCGGTCCCGGGCTCGGCGGTCTGCTCGTCGCCACGGCGGGCGTCCGGTCCACGCTCCTACTCGACGCGGCGACATTCGCGATCAGCATGCTCACCTTGCTGCGCGTGGCCGAGCCTCCCGTCGTAGCCCGCCCGCATCCCTCAGCCTTCCACGAAGCGCTGGAAGGCATACAGGCTGTCCGGGAACGGCCGTGGATCCTCGCCGTGATGATCATGAGCCTTGTCCAGATCGTCGTCGCGGTCGCCCCCGCGCGCGTGCTGCTCCCGATCGTCGCGCGCGAGCAGCTCGGCGGTGACGCCGCTTACGGCATCGTGCTCTCGCTCTATGCGGCCGGAGGTCTCGCCGCCGCGCTGCTCACCGCCCGATGGCGACCACGCGAACCGGGACTCGTCTCGATGCTCTCACTGGTGCTGCTCGCCGGGGTTTCGCTGGCCCTGCTGTTCCCGCTGTCGCTGGCCTGGGTCGGTGCGTGGCACGCGATCGGCGCCTTCGGTGTCGAGATTTACGTGATCCTGTGGACCACCGCACTCCAGCGCGAGGTGCCTGAGGAGCTACTCGGCCGCGTCATGGCGCTGGACCAGCTCGGCGCCCTGGCCCTCCTGCCGCTCGGGTTCGCCCTGTCCGGTCCTCTCATTGAGGTCGTGCCGCGCGCACCGCTCCTGCTGGCCGGCAGCGCGGCCGTCCTCCTCTCGGTCGTCGGCGCGCTCGCCGTGCCCGGCGTCCGCCGGTTCTCGACCCCCCGCTGAGCGTGGCCGGCGGGATGGTTCACCCGCCCGGCTGGGCCAGCCCTCGATGAAGGCGAGGAGATCCGCGCGTTCCAGGTGCCGAGCCCAGTCCAGCGCGGTGCCGCCGTACTGGCCGTCCCTCCGGTCCGGGTCGACCCCGGAGCGCAGGGCCAGCTCGGCAAGGTCCACATCGTCGCGCTCCACCGCAGCGTGCAACAGGGTCATGCCTGGCCTCCCGCGCACGTGGTCGCCCAGGTCCGGCCGCTCGGTGAGCAGCTCTTGGGCGCGCTCGCGCCACCCGAGATCCCACGCCGGAAGCACCTCCAGCGTCGCGCCATGGGCCACGAGCCACCCCGCCGCCTCCGGCTGCTCAGCGACAGCGGCGAACTCCAGCGGGGTGAGGCCGCCGGGCAAGGGCTCGTCAAGGACGGCCGGTTCCACCCGTGGCCAGAGCGTGTCGAGCGCGGGCAGGTCATCCCGGCCGATCGCCTCCACGAAGGCGAGCCGCTCCGGCCCGAGCCGCCGACCGCGCAGTCCCTCGCGGAACAGCCACCAGGTCTGCCCAAAACCGAGCGAGCGGAACCCGACCTGGTGGTAGAGCAGCTCGCCCATCGGGGTGGCGTTAAGCACGGCGTGACAGCAGCCCAGCTCGCGCGCGAGCCGGCACACCGCGACGGTCAAGGCGCGACCCACACCACGGCGGCGCTGGTCGGGTAGGACCTCCATGTCATACACACCGGCCACCCCCAGCGCCCCAGTGGTGAGGCCCAGGCTGCACTGACCGATAGGACGCCCGCCACGCCAGGCGACGAGGTGCCAGACCCGCCGGGGCCGCTGCTTGACGAGCGCGTGCCTCGAGGCCACGGTGGCCCGGTTGAAGCAGGGCAGCTCCGCCACGTCTTGGGCCGGTAGCTCATCCAACGGGGCGATCTCCACTCCCGCTGGGATCTGGTGCTCCTCGGGGTAGGCGCGCAGGTCCAGCGCCATCCAGTGGGGTTGCCATCCCCACTGGAACCCACGGGCGAGCAACCACCCGGCCAGGGTGCCGTGCCGCCCGGGGGCCAGCGCCCAGCAGCCGACCTCCGTCACTCCTTCGCGACGGGCGAGGTCGACGAGGGAGTCGACGCGCGTATGCAGCTCCGGAGTTGGAGGATCGCTGATCGCGAGCGTCATCACCGGCTCGGGTCGCGGCGCGAGCGTCCACTGACACCCGTGCTCGTCCAAGCCGGATCCACCGGCGCTCTGGGCGTTCCGCAGCATCCACTGGGACTGACTGAGCCCTGCCGCACGTACGAGATCCCACTGCGACGCGCCCTCATCCAGAAAGTGCATATCGACCCCGCCCACGGATTCTTCTGTTTCATGCGACATGGCCCGTTATCCACTCGCCTCAACGGCAGGGTACCTCGGTGAGGTCGGGTGGGTCACTCAGCGGGTGCCTTCACGCGTATATCGTTGCCGCTTCGTCGTGAGGCTGCCAACGAGAGGAGATCACGAGGGGCACGGATCGGTCTCATAGAGAAACGCGCGGCGCTCCTCGCACGTCAGCTCACGCGTCACCCGCTGATCGGCCAGCGTGAGCAGCTCTTCGATCGAGCCGCAGACCTCACACTGCCATATGCGCACGGTGCCGTCCGAGCCGGCGCTGGCGATCCGTTGCCCGTCGGGGCTGAAGGCCACGCCGTAGACGGCGCCGTCGTGGCCGGACAGGATCACTGGGTCGCCATCCCCCGCTGCCGGCCATATTCGTACTGTGCCGCCGGCGCCGGCACTGGCGATCCGGTCCCCGTCGGGGTTGAAGGCGACTCCCTCTACGGTGTCGGCGTGGCCGCGCAGGACCATGGGGTCGGTGTCGCCGGCGGTTTGCCAGACCTCCAACAGCACGTCCTCGAGCAGCGGCAGCGCGCCCGGCCGCTCGACCACGTCGTCGAGGATGGTCTCGACCAGGCCTTCTCCCAGCTCCAGGCCCACGCGCAAGGCCGGCTGCTCGATCATCTCGCGCACGTCCGAAGAAGCGCTCGGTGTGATCCTCCTCGAAGACCTCCAGACCCCGGTACGGGCACCGATCGGGCTCGGTGGTGGCCGCAGGGGGTCCGGCGGGGCACGGCGGTGATCGCGCTGATGAGGTCACCGAACCCGTCACCGTCGGTGATCCCCCCGCACAGGTCGACCCAGGTGCGGTTGGCGAGGAAATCCAAGCTGGGGTCGTCGGGGTTCAGCGCGCCTGGGAGCAGCACCATGAACAGCCAGAAACGGCGGTCCTTGGCCGCTCGGTCCTCGGCCACCTCCAGCTCCTCACGGACCCAGTCGCCCAGGCCGTGAGGGCAGATCAGGACCGCGCAGGCTCCCGAGGCCCGCAGCTCCCGGGCGATCTCCTGCTGCCAGCTCTGTCCAGGCATAGCGGACCAGCGGTCCAGCCACGGCTGGAGTCCCTCACTCCGCAGCCGCTCGGCGATCCCCTCGACAACAGACGTGTCCTCACTGTTGTGGGAGAGAAAGACATCGAAACGAACTTCCCCATCAGCACGCAGTGTGCGTAGCGCAACAGGCGTGATCAAGGACGCATTCGATCTACAACTAACGGGGCTTCGCCCCAGCCCGACGAGCGTGTAAGCCGTGACACCGTTCCCGAACAGGGATTTAGGGGCGTATCTGCCCCGAAATCCCTGTTCGGGGAGTGGGCTGCGAGTCATCGCCAGCCAGCTCGCAACTCGTGCAACCCCTGCAACATGACTCCCAAACTTGACTTGCGCGCAACGACTTCGCGGATCCAAGTCCCCTACGCCGGTTCCGAGAACAACGCTTGCGAACCGATGGCCCCTTCGGGGCAGGGGGAGATCGGCCCGGCGCTGGCGCAGCTATTCGACAACTTTTTGTCGATCACGGGGGCCCAAGCGCCTAGTGCGAGCGAGGCGACGAGCCGGTACACCGCGTCTTCGACCATCTGGTCCTCGGGACCCGGTCCGAGCACGTTCACGTGGAGGTTGCCGTCGCCAAGGTGGCCGTACACGATGGTCCGGGCCACGGCCGGATGTCTCAGGTGACCTGCAAAGTCAGGGGCAGATCAACCCACTGCATCCGCTTCGAATGCTGGTCCAGAGGTGTCGAGGGTGGGATGATGGGCTGATGAGCGATGCGGGGCTGTTGGAGCGGATCAGTGTAGACCCTGCCGTGTGCGGCGGTAAACCGTGCGTGCGGGGGCATCGGATCTGGGTGTCGTTGATTCTTGGCCTGCTTGCCGACGGCATGTCGGTTGAGGAGATTTTGGAGGACTATCCCGGCCTGGAGCAGGCTGACATCCGCGCCTGTATCGCGTACGGGGCGGTCCTCGCGGATGCGCGATTCGTGGATCTGGCCGACCCGGCGGCATGAGGTTCAAGCTTGACGAGAACCTCGGCTGCCGCACTGCGGCGCTGTTCCGGCAGGCCGGTCACGACATCGCGACGGTGTTCGATGAGAAGCTCAACGGTGCGGCGGACGACGAGGTGCTTGCAGCCTGTGTCGCGGAGGGTCGCATCCTGGTTACCTTGGATCTGGACTTCGCGAACCCGGTGCGTTTCGACCCAGCGCTTACTCCGGGTAGGCGCACGGGTCCGCGCCGGTGGCGTCGTGGGCCTGGCGCGGCACCCTCTCCGTGATCCCCGCCCCGTTGGGCGTGAAAGTCCCTGAGGTAGCGGTCCCAGTTCGTCATGTGGGGAACAGTACGCCGGGATTGAGGATGCCCTGGGGGTCGAGGGCGTGCTTGATGGCGGCCATCGCCTGGATGTCGGGGGCGGCGCGGGTCAGCGGCAGCCAGCGGGTCTTCGCGATGCCGATGCCGTGCTCGGCACTGATGCTGCCGCCGTGCGCGGCGACGAGCCGGTACACCGCGTCCTCGACCGTCTCGTCGTCGGGATCCGGGCCGAGCACGTTCACGTGGAGGTTGCCGTCGCCTAAGTGGCCGAACACGACGGTCCGGGCGCCGGGCCAGGCCGCCTCGACCCGCCCGCGGACCTCGGCTTCGAACGCGGCCAGCTCTCCCAGCGGCAGCGTGACGTCCATCTTGTGCGGGACACCGGCGGCGTTGATCGCCTCGGTATGGCGCTCGCGGTACGCCCACAGGCGCTGGAGGGCTGGCCGGTCCGTCGCGACCGCGGCGTCCCGGACATCGGGCGCGTCTTCGAGCGCCGCGGCGAGCGCCTCGGTCGGGTCTTCGGCGGCGGCGCACTCCACGAGCAGGTACACGGGGTGCTCCCGCGCGAAGGGCGGGCCGAGGCCGGTGTGCCCGCGGACCAGGTCGATGCCGTCGGCCGACATGATCTCGAACGCCTCGAGGCTGGGCAGGCGCCGTAGCCGAG
>JBOGED010000349.1:0-2280 GCA_050743625.1 Egibacteraceae bacterium
TGCTCGGTGATCGCGCCGTACAGCGAGGGGTCGCCGGAGTGGACCCGCGCGACGCGCTGACCCTCGGCGGCGGCGCGATCGTAGACGGCGCAGACGTCCTCCAGCGTCATACCGGAGGAGTCGAGCAGCTCGCCGGTCACGCCGGCCACCACGTCGGGATGCACGAGGCTGGCGGCCCAGATCACGACGTCGGCCTGATCGATGACGCGGGCGCCCCGCAAGGTGATGAGGTCGGCGGCGCCCGGGCCGGCGCCGACGAACCAGACCCTCGGCTCCCGGGTCAGAGCGGCGGCCTCCTCACGATCACCGTCGACAGGTACGGCGCGGGGCCGTCGGGGAGGTCGCCGACCTGCTCGCCGTCCAGCCCCAGGCGGGCGCCGAACACCGCCTCACCCAGCCGGCCGGCGTCGGCGAGGACCTTGCGGACGTGGGGGAGAAAACGCCCGCCCTTGTAGGTCACGACCGTGTCGAACTCGTCCAGCGCCGCCGCCAGCCGCCCCGGCCCGGCGGTGAACGGCAGCAACGCGAGCGTCTGGTCGTGCTCGGCGAGGATCGTGCCGGTCCGGGCGGCGAGGTCCTGCAACGCGGTGATGCCCGGCACGGTGTCGATCGTCGCACGCACCGGCAGGCGCCGCGCGAGGTAGGTGAACGTCGAGTACAGGTTCGGATCGCCGATCGTCGCGAACGCCGCCCAGCCTCCTCCGGTGGTCACGTCGGCGACCGCGCGAGCGGCGGCGTCCCAGCTGGCCTCGCGTGCGACTGAGTCGTCGCCCAGGGCGAATGCCAGGCGCTCGAGCGGCCGGTCGACGTGAGCGCGGACCACTCCCTCGGCGTAGCCGGGCTCGCCGGAGTCCGAGACGGGCACGAACACCGCGTCGGCCTCGCGGAGGACGCGGACCGCCTTCACGGTGATCAGCTCGGGGTCGCCCGGCCCGACCCCGACGCCCGTAAGGCGACCTGCGCTCATGCGGCCTCGACCAGCCTTCGCGCGATGTGCGGCGTGGCGGCCCAGTGGGTGTGCAGGTAGCTCGCGTGTACGCGGTCCGTGACGAACCCCTCTGGACGGTTTAGGTGCCACGCGGGTTTCGATCCGGCGCCCGGGGTGACCGTCGAGTAGTGGAACTCGTGGCCTCGGGTGCGCTCGCCCTGGTCCCAGAGCGCGGAGCCGGTCGCGGCCTCGGCCTCGCGGTAGCCGAGCGTGAGCCGGTCCGTCATCGTCGCGTTCGCGTCGACGACGCCGCACATGGGGAGCCCGTCGAGGGCTTCGCACAGGTAGAGCAGTCCGCCGCACTCGGCGAGGACGGGGCCGGCGAAGGCACGGACGGCCAGGCGAAGCGGCGCGTTCGCGGACAGCGCCTCGGCGTGCGTCTCGGGGAACCCTCCGCCCAGGTACAGCGCTCGCGTCCCCTCCGGCAGCGCCTCGTCTCGGGTGGGGTCGAGTGGGAGTAGATCGGCGCCGGCCGCCGTGAGGAGCTCGAGGTTCTCGGTGTAGCAGAAGCTGAACGCCGGACCGCCGGCGACGGCGACACCGACCTTGCGGTGGGCCGTGTGCGCGGCCGGCTCCCATCCTGCGCTGTGCAGGTTTGGGGCGGTGCGGGCGAGCGCGAGCACACCATCGAGGTCGACCGCTGCGGCGACTTGGCGGCCGAGGTCAACGACGGTCCGGAGGGCCTCGGCGGGCCGCTCGGCGACGGGGACCAGACCGAGATGCCGCGACGGGGTGCGCAGCTCGCGGTGACGTGGGATCGCGCCGAGCAGGGGGATGCCCAAGGGCTCCAGCGCCTCGCGGAGGATCTCGGCGTGGCGGGGGGAGCCGACCTTGTTGCACACCACCCCGGCGAGGCGCACGTCCGGGTCGAACGTGGCGTAGCCGTGGACCATCGCGGCGACCGACCGCGCCATCGCGCTCGCGTCCACCACCAGCAGCACCGGGGCGTCGAGCAGCTTCGCGACGTGCGCGGTGCTCGCCAGCTCTCCTTGGCTCGACGCACCGTCGAACAGCCCCATCACACCCTCGACGACGGCGACGTCCGCGCCAGCCGCGCCGTGCGCGAACAGCGGAGGGATCAGGTCTGGCCCCTGCATGAACGCGTCGAGGTTCCGCGGCGGCCGGCCGGTCGCGAGCGCGTGGTACGAGGGATCGATGAAGTCGGGCCCGACCTTGAACGCGGCGACCCGCAGCCCCCGGCCCGCCAGGGCGGCGGCCAACCCGGTCGCCACCGTGGTCTTCCCCACGCCCGCAACATCAGGCCGAACGCCGCCGTCGACTTGCCCTTGCCG
>JBOGED010000350.1:0-4659 GCA_050743625.1 Egibacteraceae bacterium
AAAACAGCGGGCCAATAGGTGTTGTGGGTGTCCCGAGATCCCTTGGTCTGCGGCTTTGCGCGTACGCGCGCAAAAGCAACGCTTGACTCAAGACCCTAAATTGGTGGCATTGGGACTAACTCTGCACGATGCCACCCTTATTTGGACTTCCCGCGGCCCCCCGATCCTGGGTCCTTCGTCGCGAAGGCCCGCTCCATATCCTCGGAGCACCATACGTGCAGCATCTCGCGGCCCGGATGATGAGAGTGGGCGCGCGGGATGGAGCCGAGGGAAGGCAGTTGGGGGGTGAGATAGAGGAGGCCGACGAGCTTGCCGCCCTTCACGATGGCGAATCTTGGCTTGTCGGCGTTGAACTCGCGCCCGAGCGAGGGGTTGAACCAGTGCGTCATACCGGGGCGCGTCGGTCGGTACCCGTCGCGGTTGAGACTGGAAAGCGAAGAGTGGCTACGGCAGAAACCGAGAGCGGCACTGTGAAGCTGCTTCGCCTTCGCCACGTCGTCCGAGCCCGCTGAGGACACATTAGGGACGTATCGCTCTTCCCCCGCCGCGCAGCTTGAGACGTGGTTACCGGTCTTGCTCGTATAGCCGGAGCATCCTTTCCCCTGGGAGGCGGACTGCTGGCGAAGCTGGGTGGGTTCGGGCGCCCGCTCGGGGGCTTGGGCTCGTTCCGCCTGCGCTTGCCTGGAAGCATGCCCGCCATGCCCCGGGGCGGCGATGGCGGGCCAAGTAGCGACGGCGACGGCGAGAACGGCGACGGCGAGGGGGGTTCTGTAGCTCATGTGGCCGATCGTTTAAGACGCGGGCGACGTGTGCCAAACCGCACACCCCTCCAGGGCTGGGTGATTGCACCCGGATGATCCCATATTGAGGCTCCATGACTTGCCCTTTTGGTCCACGTACTCGACGCGCTTGTACGTCGGCCACGCGCACCAGTTGCCGTCGCAGCGCCTCTCCCAGCGCACGAGTTGGCCGGTAGGACAGGTGTCCACGCGGACCCCTGTCCGTTCGCATGGGTCTAGACTGGATGCAGCTGGCGGGTTCTTTGTCAAGAGGGGGAGCGGGCGTGTGGGGGGATCGTGCAAGGTGGAGCCGCGTGGTGCGGATTGCGTTGATGGCTGCGATCGCGGTCACCGGCTGTGCTGGCTCCAGCGAGGGTCAATCTTCGAGGGTGGTTGACCCGGACCCGGACCCGCCCCTGTCACTAAACGGGGACACCCCGATCGGGCTCCGCGGTATCGGACCCGTGGTCGTCGGGATGACGGTCGCTGAGGGACAGCAAGCCGCTGGCGTCCCACTGCGTGTCGACAGCTTCGTCGACTTCGGTGGCTTCTGCTACTTCGCGCGACCCGAAGGGCTGGAGGACCACGTGTACTTCTTGATCCTGCCCCCCGGTGACGAGCCGGTGACCGATCCGCTGGCGGGGATCATCTCGGGGGTCTCGTCCGCGGTCGGTATGGCGTCGCCGGCCGGGACCGACGCGGGTATCGGCATCGGCTCGAGCGAGGATGAGGTCCTCGCCGCGTACCCCGGTCAGGTGCTCACCGAGCCGCACCACTACGACCCCGCCGGCCACTACCTCACCGTCGTCCCGTCCGAGCCCGCCGACGAGGCCTACCGCATCCGCTTCAGCACTGACGGGAACCAGGTCGTCGAGATCGACGCCGGCCTCGAGCGGGCCACCTCACTGGTCGAGGGCTGCGCCTAGCGGCGGGCCTGGTGCCGATGACGACGGTGGCGTCCAGCTCGTCCGAGCTGGCCACGCGCGGGGTCAGCCCGTTACGGGCGAAGGCCTCTACGGTATGCGGCGCTTGGCGCTCGCTCGTCTCGACGAGCAGGTGGCCGCCTGGTGACAGCCATCGTGGGGCCGCGGCCGCCACCCGCCGCTGGACGTCAAGCCCGTCGGCGCCACCGTCGAGTGCCACCCGCGCCTCGTGTAGGCGGGCCTCCGGGGGTAACAGCCTCATGGCCCCGGTGGGTACGTAGGGTGCGTTGGCGGCCAGAATGTCGACGCGGCCTCGCAGCCTCGTGGGCAGTGGCTCGTAGAGGTCACCTTCGTACACCTGACCACCGTCAGCGAGGTTGCGGCGGGCGCACCGCACCGCAATAGGATCGATGTCGGTGGCGTACAGCTCGACCTGGTCCAGGTGCGCGACCAGCGCGGCGCCCACCGCGCCCGAGCCGCAGCACAGGTCAACGACGACAGCTCGTGGCCGGGCCAGGGCGACGGCCTGGCTGACGAGGAACTCGGTGCGGTGGCGGGGTACGAAGACCCCGGGGTCCACGGCGATCCGCAGGCCGCAGAACTCCGCCCAGCCCAGGACGTGCTCGAGCGGCAGGCCGGCGACTCGCCGGTCCACCATGGCGGCGAGGTCGTCAGGCGTCCGTGCCGCGGAGATGAGCAACCGCGCCTCGTCCTCGGCGAAGACACAGCCGGCGGCTCGAAGCCTGGCGACGATGACGGACAGAGGGAGAAGCGGCGGTGAAGCCGGCATGGGAGCCTTTCGGGACGCCGATGGGCGCAGCGAGGCGAGCGCGGGACCAGCTACAACAGGCGACGGTCCTCCACACGGAGGTAGCCGTAGGCGAGCAGCTTCAGCCCGAGGGTGTTGATGTTGCTCCGGCCGTCGATGTCGAGCACGCCGTCTCGCTGAAGTCGCTCGCGCCATTTGCTCACGCAGGCCTCCACCGCCTTGGCGGTCACCGGCGGATCCGTGGGTGACCTCCAGGGCGAGGTGTTCACGTAATCGGCCGCCTCTTGGTCGCCGATCGCCTCGCCGGGGGTCGGGGTGGAGAGGAACTTCGCGGCCAAGATCCTGGAGGCATGCAGCGTTGGGGTCGGCGTCTTCTTGGTCGTCGGGGGACCAGTGGGGGGATCGGGTAGGAGGGGATATGGCGCTTGGTCGTCATGGACGGTGAGCGTCAGGTCATAAGGACCGAGCGGCCCCTCTACCCGGATTCGCAAGCGAGGCGGCGCGACATGCCAGCGGGAGGGCGGCGCTGGCGGCCGGTGCGCGGCCAGAATGTTGCGAATCCCCTGGGGAGTGATGACATCGTAGGGATGGCTGGCGCTGTCGTTGCGTACCCACCACTGGCCGCCGACCCACCAAATCGTCCCGACGCGGCGGGAGATCTGGTGGTCGTCGCGGGCGATGACCAGCGAGCATCCCCGCCCCCTACCGAACGTGAACTCCTTCGAGGTCGGTGGCAGCTCGACCAGCCCGCGGCCTCGGTACTCGACCACGAGCGTGCCCGCGGGGCGCGAGCGGCGTTCGGTCATGACTGGACTGTACGCGACAATACTGGGTGATGGGGAGAGGGTTACCCCCTGTTTCGGGGATGAGTAATCGGCTCTACTACGAGTGGGAGATACACGCTCAAGGGAGGAGCTCCAACAGGGGAGCGTAGGCATGACGGGGAGATCTCGAGAGAGCATCGCGGAGGTCGAGCCTGCCGCCACGATGCCCTCGCGAGGCCGGAGCGCTCGGCTGGTCGCCCGGGATCGGTTGGGTCGATCCTCGGGCGTGCGTGGGGCAGGCAGGGGAACGACGCCGGGCAGGCTCGGGCTCGTGCGGACCGCGCTCGTGCTCGCTTGCCTGCTCACTGGCGCCGCGGGGGTCTACGACGCGCTCGATCGTGGTGAGGCCGTCCGGGATATGGGGACGCGGAGCGGGGCGCTGAGCGCGGCCGCGGCCGAGCTGTACCGCTCGCTGGCCGACGCCGACGCGACCGCCGTGAGCGGGTTCTTGTCGGCCGGGCTCGAGGCGCCGGAGACGCGTGCCCGCTACGACGAGGACATCGAGCGGGCGGCGACCATTCTAAGCAGCGCGGGCAGCCAGATCACTCGCTCAGGGGATGCCGAGCGCGCCGTCACCGAGATCACCGTCCACCTCCCGGTGTACACCGGGCTCGTCGAGGCGGCACGGGCGAACAACGCGCAAGGGCTGCCCATCGGTGGAAGCTACCTGAGCGGCGCCTCGCGGCTGATGCAGTCTGAGATCCTGCCCGCGGCTCAAGACCTGTACCGCACCGAGACCGCCCAGCTGGGCGCGGACTACGCAAGGGCGCGCGCGCTTCCCTTGGTACCGCTGGTGCTCGGCCTTGCGGGGCTCGCCGGCCTGGCCGATATCCAGGTGATGGAGCGCCGCCGGACAAACCGGGCGCTCAATGTCGGGCTCGTCGGGGCCACGGTGGCCCTTGTGGTCATATCGCTGTGGTGGGTGACCGCGATTATGGTGTCCCGGGGCCACCTCGCAGAGGGCCAGCGGCACAGCGAGGTGGCGACGGATCTGTACGACCAGTCCCGCATCGCGATGCTTCAGGCACGCAGCATCGAGGGCCTCGCCCTGGTGACGCGAAGAGGTGGCGACCGCGACGAGCGGGACTTCGGCGAGCGTTTCGTCACCTTGCTCGGTGCCCTCGGCGTGGCGCGCGACAGCGCGGATGATACCGAGGGCCGGCGGCTGGCGGAGGCGGCCATTGCCGCGGCCACCCAGTGGCGGGAGGCGCACCGCCTGGTCCATGACTTCAATGACGCGGGCGAGTACCGCGGGGCGGTCGCATCGGTGATCGGGAATGACCAGGCAGGCTTGAACACGGCGTTCAACCGGCTCGACCTCGCCCTGTCCGAGGCGGTCGCGCACGAGCGCGCGGCCTTCGCCG